>NZ_JAGHWU010000034.1:0-49569 GCF_017746145.1 Xanthomonas sp. D-99
GAGCTGATGCCGTGCTCGCGGCACAGCTCCGGCACGGGCGCACCGGCCTGGGCCTGCTTGAGCACGGCGATGATCTGGCTGTCGGTAAAGCGGGACTTCTTCATGGAACCTCCTCGGGAAAGGGGACGAGAAAATTCCACTTCTGGCGTCTGCTAACCTGTGGGGGGATTACCCCAGCTCGAGCTCGGATAGTCTCTAAGTTGGCCTGAGTTTATACGACCATGCGGCCGATCTATGCGCCCATGAGAAGGGTGCGCCCCATGATCTTCGGGTTGACGATATTGCAGTCCAGAAGAATGGCCACACGTGCCTCGTGCGGAGCAATGCTCATCAACCAGCCTTTCGTTGCTTTGAGGAGCTGGACTGCGGGGCCATCAGAGCGCGAAGGGCCGATATATTTAGCCCATAAGCAAGCACGGCTAGCCCCGGCGACACACCCCGGAGTCCGTCCAGCTTCTCCTTGGGGGTAAAGGCTCGGCTGTAGGTCACGTGGTGCTCGTCGTCCAACTCGTGGCCGACTAACTGAGCCCGGAGCTCGGACACCACGCCCGCGCCCTGCAGCTCTTGGATCAGGGTTTTGCGGAGCGAGTGGAAGCCGCGCTTGGCCGTGGGCCAGTTCTTGCCCACCTCGGTCAGGTGCCGGCTGAAGGCTTTGGAGATCCAGTTCCCCTGGCCGTTCTTGGCATCGGCTTTGGCCGCCGGGAACAAGCGCTCCTGACCTTGGTCTCGCGCCTGCTGGACCCAGTCCAGGAAACCAAGGGCCAGCAGGTCGGGATGGATAGGCACCGTCCTCAAGCTTACGTCTGTCTTCACCTTTTGATACTCGCCCTCATCCGAAATCTGGATGCAAGGGATGCCGCCGTCCTCGACCACGTCGGCGGTCAGAAGTTGGCCGACCTCCGAGGCGCGGGCGCCGGTAAACAGCCCTAGGAGGGAGGCCCATCGCGCTGCCAAGGGCAATGCTTCGAAGGCGGCCGGCGCGAACAAGGCCTGGACCTGGTGGGCGTCGTAAGCTTTAAACCCGAACTTCCGCCGGGCCCGCTTCTCGCGGGTGGAGTAGCTCACGTGCCCGGACGCGGGGTTGTCGCCCCGGGGGTAGTGGCCGGACGCTTGGGCCCACTCGAAGAACCCGCCCTTGCCGCCGATGTAGCTCTGCTTGTTGGTTAGCGTCGGAGTGGAGGCACCTTTGTCGCGCATGTCCTGATACCACCGGGCCAGGTCTGAGCGGGTGACCGTGTGCAGCTTGGTCTTCTCACCTAGGAAGCTGGTCAGCAGTTCGACAGCGGTCCGCTTGATGGTCCAGGTCTTGGGCAAAGTGCTGGCTTTGAGGCTGTTCAACCAAGCGTCTCGGGCCTTGCCCAGCGTGATTGATTCGAGAGCGAGAGCGGATTTGGTTACCCGCCTTGGCGTGGGGAGGGGCGGCACTTGCTGTCGAATCAGCTCCCCCAGCGCGCTGGGCTGCGGGGCTGTGAGCGCCATCAGTTGCTGGAAGAGTGTCACGTCCTCCGGGGTGTCGATCTGCCATTGCTCGGTGATCGACCCATCCGCCGAGCGCGTCCGATTCAAGGTCAGCTCCTGCGGGCGTTGAGTGCCAGTCAGGCGCGCCAGAAGCGCGTCCAGGTCGTCGTCTTGGCTTTGCATGCGTCGGTCCCTCAACACAATGAAGACCTGAGCATAGCGGGCGGCCAGCGTCAGCGCGCGCAGCCTTGCCTCGCGCATGTCGTAAGTGTGCAGGGTGCGTTTGAAGGTCTGGCGACCCACGATGGGCTGCAAATCGACCGGGACACGCTGGCGGTAGGACCAGAGGCCGGAGGGGGCTCGAACGAGATGATGAGGAATGCGCATGGGCGTCGCGTGTTCCGACTTGCGCAGCTGTAGCCAGTTTTTACGCTAACAAAAAACCCCTGATTTCTCAGGGGTTTGCGTATTCTGGCGGAGAGAGGGGGATTCGAACCCCCGAAGCGCGGTTTAGACGCTTACACACTTTCCAGGCGTGCTCCTTCAACCACTCGGACACCTCTCCGTGCCTGCACGACTGTGGTCGAACAGGGCCGCAAATTCTAGCGGTCGCCGGCCCGTATCACAAGCTGAATCTTCCAGCCGCAGTCGTTGAGACCGGGCGTGGCACAATATCGGCTCAAACAAAGCCGGTTGCCCGATGTCTTATCTCGTTCTCGCCCGCAAGTGGCGCCCGAAGCGTTTTGCCGAACTCGTAGGCCAGGAACACGTGGTCCGCGCGCTCAGTAACGCGCTCGACAGTGGGCGTGTGCATCACGCGTTCCTGTTCACCGGCACCCGTGGCGTGGGCAAGACCACCATTGCGCGCATTTTCGCCAAATCGCTCAATTGCGAGACCGGCACCAGTGCCGATCCGTGCGGGACGTGCCCGGCCTGCCTGGACATCGACGCCGGGCGCTACATCGACCTGTTGGAGATCGATGCCGCGTCCAACACCGGCGTGGACGATGTGCGCGAGGTGATCGAGAACGCGCAGTACATGCCCTCGCGCGGCAAGTTCAAGGTCTACCTGATCGACGAAGTGCACATGCTGTCCAAGGCGGCGTTCAATGCGCTGCTGAAGACGTTGGAAGAGCCGCCCGAGCACGTGAAGTTCCTGCTGGCCACCACCGACCCGCAAAAATTGCCGGTGACGGTGCTGTCGCGCTGCCTGCAGTTCAACCTCAAGCGCCTGGACGAAGACCAGATCCAGGGCCAGATGACCCGCATCCTGGCCGCCGAGCAGATCGAATCGGACCCGTCGGCGATCGTGCAGCTGTCCAAGGCGGCCGACGGCTCGCTGCGCGATGGCCTGTCGCTGCTGGATCAGGCGATTGCCTACGCCGGCGGTGCGCTGCGCGAGGATGTGGTGCGCACGATGCTCGGCACGGTGGACCGCACCCAGGTCGGCGCGATGCTGCAGTCGCTGGCCGATGGCGATGGCGCGCGCCTGTTGCAGGTGGTGGCCGCGCTGGCCGAATTTTCGCCCGATTGGAGCGGCGTGCTGGAGGCCCTGGCCGAGGCGTTGCACCGGGTGCAGGTGCAGCAGCTGGTGCCGTCGGTGGCCTTTGTCGGCGACGGCATCGACCCGACGCCGTTTGCGGCGCAGCTGCGACCGGAAGTGGTGCAGCTGTGGTATCAGATGGCGCTCAACGGGCGGCGCGACCTGTATCTGGCGCCCAGTCCACGCGTCGGTTTCGAAATGGCAGTGCTGCGCATGCTTGCCTTCCGCCCCGCAGCGGCGGTGCCCGCTGGCGGCTCGGATGACGGGCGCGGAGCCAGCGCAGGCGGTGGCGCGCGTTCGACCGCTGCCGGCGGCCAGGCTGCTGCGCCGGCAGCGGTAGCGCCGGTGACGGCTGCGCCCGCCGTAGTGTCCGCGCCTGCTGCGGTGACCGCCACGATGCCCGCTGCGGCAGTGGAGGCGTCCTTGCCGGCATCAGCGACCCAGGCAACCCCGACTCCGGCTGCGGCTCCCGTCGTCGTGCTTCCCTCTCAAGCGCCTCCTCCGGCCGGCCGCACGTCGGCAGCCAATGCGCGTAATGACGACACGCCGCCGTGGGCCGTGGACGATGCACCGGTGCGGGCGCAGGCCGCGCCGGCGCACGACACCATGGCCGTGCTTGCGCCCGAAGCGGCGATGGCTCCGCCGTCTGCGCCCGCCAAGCTCGCGCAACCCGATGCGATTGCGTCTGACGCTGCGGTGGAAGCTCCGGCTTCGCTTGTCGTGTCATTGCCGGTCGCGCTGGTCGATCCCTCATCGTTTGAAGAGCCAGCGCTGGTTGCGCCACCCGCAACGGCAGCGCCCGCATCGGACTCGGCAACCGACGCGACGGCCCTGCTCGATGACGGCCGCATCGCCGATGCCGAGCAATGGCTGGAACTGGTCACGCGCAGTGGCTTGAATGGCCCGTCGCGCCAGTTGGCCGCCAACGCCGCCTTTATCGGCCATCGCGATGGCGTGCTGCGGCTGGCGCTGGCGCCAGGCTTCGAATATCTCCACTCCGAGCGCTCCATCGCCAACCTTGCGCAGGCGCTGGCACCGGTGCTGGGAAATCCGCCGCGCATCGTCATCGAAACCGGTAATGCCGATGTCGAAACCTTGCACGAGCGTGCCAACCGCCAGAAAGGCGAGCGCCAGAGCGCGGCCGAAACAGCCTTCATGAACGACCCGACGGTGCAGTTGCTGATCCAGCAGCAAGGCGCGCGGATCGTGCCCGATTCCATCCGCCCTTACGACGAGTAACGACCCATGCGTGGAAATATTGCCCAACTGATGCAGCAGGCGCAGAAGATGCAGGAAAACCTGCAGCGCGCCCAGGAAGAACTGGCCAAGCTGGAAGTCACCGGCACCGCTGGCGGTGGCATGGTCAGCGTGACGCTGACCGGCGCCAAGGAGTGCCGCAAGGTGCGCATCGACCCGAGCATCCTCTCCGACCAGGAGATGGCCGAGGATCTGATCGCCGCCGCCTTCAACGACGCCTCCAACAAGATCGACGCCGAATCCAAGGACCGCATGGGCTCGGCGACCGCCGGCATGCAGTTGCCGCCGGGCATGAAGCTGCCGTTCTAAGCGAGGGGATTCGGGAGTGGGGATTCGGGATTAGCTAAGCGCAAAGGCCTTTGCCGTTACGAATCCCAAATCCCGAATTTCCAATCCCGGCCACCCAATGTCCACTCTGCTCGAACAACTGATCGAGGCCTTCCGGGTATTGCCCGGTGTGGGCCAGAAATCGGCGCAACGCATGGCCTATCACGTGCTCGAGCGCGAGCGTGAGGGTGGGCGTCGGCTTGCCGCTGCGTTGGGCAGCGCGGTGGAAAAGGTCGGGCATTGCGTGCAGTGCCGCGACTTTACCGAATCGGAAATTTGCACTATCTGCGCCAGCAGCAGCCGCGACCGGCAGCAGCTGTGCGTGGTGGAGTCGCCGGCCGACCGTCTGGCGATCGAGCACGCCACCGGCTACCGCGGGCTGTATTTCATCCTGCAGGGGCGTCTGTCGCCGCTGGATGGCATCGGCCCGCGCGAACTGGGGCTGGATCGGCTCAGTGAACGTCTGGCTGCTGGCGAAGTGACCGAAATGATCATCGCCACCAATGCCACCGTGGAAGGCGAGGCAACCGCCCATTACCTGGCGCAGCTCGCCCGCCAGCACGCGGTGCGCCCGAGCCGGCTTGCCCAGGGCATGCCGCTGGGTGGCGAGCTGGAGTACGTGGACCGCGGCACCCTGTCGCACGCCTTCGGCACCCGCAGTGAGGTGCTTTGAGGGCGGGATTGGGGAGGCGGGATTCGGGATTCGCAAAGGCGGGCTGGCGTGCGCGGTAAGCTGTTACCAATTCCGAATCCCGAATCCCAAACCATGACTGACACCATCTTCGGCAAAATCATTCGTCGCGAAATTCCGGCCACCATCGTCTATGAAGACGACGAGGTGCTGGGCTTCGAAGACATCGCGCCGCAGGCGCCGGTGCATGTGCTCTTCATTCCCAAGCAGCACGCTTTTCCGACCCTGGACGATGTGCCGCCGGAGCAGGCGCTGCTGGTTGGCAAGCTGGCAATCGCGGCGGCGGCCTACGCGCGCGCGCAAGGGCTGGCGCAAGACGGCTACCGCATCGTGATGAATTGCCGCGAGCATGCCGGCCAGACGGTCTTCCATATCCATCTGCATCTGCTGGCCGGTGCGCCGCTGGGCCGTTTCGGTACGCCGTGATGGGTCGTTGGGTCATGCGTCGCAGGCAAGTCGCGTAACGCAGCGATCATCGCGCACAGACAAGAACGCCGCTCCCTGCGAGCGGCGTTCTTGCGAGTCACGCTTGGGTCAGCGGCGCATCACCACCAGCCGCGGCCCCAACCCCAACCGCCGCCCCAGCGCGGACCCCACGGGTCGCCCCACGGCCCATACGGGTAAGCCGGCACGACTTCCACGTCGCGCACGACCGGCCACAGGTAGACCACGTCGGCATTGACCTTGGGCAGCTTGTAGTCGTACTCGCCGATCTTGGTGGTTTCGTAGCCTTCGATCTTGCCGATGAAGGTCACTTCGCGCCCCGGCTCGAACACCGCCGGATCGTAGAAGCCCGAGCGGCAGGCCAGGAAACGGCCGTCGCTGGCATCCACGGCATTACGGTCCGGGCGACCGCTGGCATTGAGCGGGCGCGAGATCAGCTCGAAGCAGGTCTGGCCCTGGCCGGGCGTGGTCTTGATGATCTTGCCACCCCAGCGCACGGACGTGCCGACCTGGGCGCTGGCGGTGGAATCGCTCGGACTGACCGCGGGGAACTGGCCCTGCAGCGGCTTGGGTGCGGTGGCGCAGGCTGCGAGCCCGAGCACAGCGATAAGAGGAACAAGAAAACGGGTACTCATGAGGGAGCTCCGGTTCGCGGGCGATGCTGCAGCAAGTCTTTCAAGAGAGGGGCGCTGTCCGAATCAGCGCCAGCGTATCGCGCGGCAGCGAAACGTTGGCTGAGTGCCAACAGTGGCGTATTCGGGTGTGAGCGGGCGACACGTTGCGCCCACACATTGGCCGGTTCGTGCGGTTCACGGGCAAGGCCGAGCTTGCGGTAGCGGTGGCTCAGTCGGTGCCAGGCGCGCAGCAACGGGTCGCGCTCACGTTCGCCACGTGCCAGCAGCCAGCCCATCCACGCCAGCGCGCTCACCGCGAACACGCCGAAGATGGCGGCCAGTTGCGAGGTGTCCAGGCGATCGATGCCGAAGGGTTGCAGCAGCCGTTGCTGGCGATCGGCATCGAAGGACAGCACCAGCTCGTTCCAGCCTCGCCGCAGCCAGTCGCTGACCTGGCCCAGGCTGGCCCATGCGCCAAGGTCGGCGAAGTCGTTGCCGCCGCCGGCTTGCAGGCGATCTTCGAGCGTGTCGTAGATGCGTTCCGGCGCCACTGCGGCGGTGGGGTCCACGCGCACCCAGCCACGCCCGGCCAGCCAGACTTCGGTCCAGGCATGCGCGTCCATGCGCCGTACCACCCAGTAATTGCCCAGCCGGTTGTAAGTGCCGCCGGCGTACCCGGTCACCACGCGCGCCGGGATGCCGGCCGCGCGCATCAGCACCACGAACGAGGAGCTGAAGTGTTCGCAGAAACCGGCCTTTTGCTGGAACAGGAATTCGTCGACGCTGTTGCGGCCGAGCAGCGGCGTGTCCAGCGTGTAGGCGAATTCGCGGGTGATCCACTGCAGCGCGCGCTGCACCACTGCATCGTCGTTGTTGCCGGCCTCGCGACGCCATTGCCGTGCCAGCGTCAGCGTGCGCGGATTGAAACCCGACGGCAGGGCAAGTGCACGCTTGCGCAACTGATCGGGCAGGTCGGTATCGAAGCGCGTTGGCGGCGCCGATTGCAGGTCCCAGCGGGTTAGTGCACTCAACGGCCGTTGCGCGAACAGTTCGTAGTCCGGGGATAACTCGGCGTTGGGCACGCCTCGGGTAGGCAGATCCAGCGACACCAGCTGGCGGCGATCGGTGGGCTCGTAATCCAGGCGGTAACGGTAGGTTTGCGGGCCTGCGGTGACCGAAGCGGGCTGGGCGCGGCCGGTCCAGCGCGCGCGCTGCCAGGTGCGGCCGTCGAAGTCCCACATCACCGGGCCGCGCCAGTAGCGCTGTTGCGGCGGCGGCGCCTTGCCGGCGAATTGCACGCGCAAGGCCGGGCTGTCGTCGGCCATCAGGTCGATCCATTCGCCCGGCGACATGTTGTCCGACAGGCCAGGCCGGGATAGCGCACGTTCGGGCACGCCCCACAGCGGCGCACTCAGGCGCGGCAGCAACCAGAACGTGGCCAGGGCCAGCGGCACGCCGATGGCGACCAGCTTGCCGATACCGCGCAATTGCAGGCGCAGGGCCGGCGTGGCGGTGTGGTGTTCTTCGTCGGCCAGCCGCTGCATGCTCAGCAAGGCGCTGACCACCGCCAGCAGCGCCAGGCCCATCGTCGCCGGGCCCTGATCGAGCAGAAAGGCGGCAAACGGTGCGAACAACGCAAAACCCAACAGGCTGCGTGCATCGCGCAGGGTGCGCAGCTCGGAGGCCTTGATCGCCAGCATCGATGCCAGCACCGCGCAGCCGGTGTCGCGGCCGAAGCGCATGCCGATCTGCCAGTACACCGCCGCCAGCATTGCGATCACCAACAACAGCCGCACCGGCGCCATCAAGGTGCCGCGCCAGCTCAGCACGCCGACCAGCACCGCGGCCACCGCGACAGTGGCCGCAAGCAGGCCCGGCAACTGCAACAGCAACGGCGTCAATGCCAGCCAACTGGTGGCCAGCACCCAGGCGCGGCTGGCCTGGCTGATCGGGAGGGCGGGCTCAGTCATGCGGAAGCAGGGCCAGGGCGCGTTGGCACAGGTGGTGGTGCGAAGGTCCTTGCGCGGGACCTAACGGTGGCTGGCCCGGCAGCAGCAGGCGATAACGGCGCCCGTCGCGTTCGGCCAGGTTGACCCAGCGGGCAAGGCGCGCAATGCGGCGCTCATACGGCAGCGCGTTGAGTGCACGCCAGTCCAGTGTGACGTCGATTCCCAGTGGCTGTTCGTATTCGCGCACCAAGAGCGTGTCGCGCCGTGCCGAGTGTTTCCAGGAGATCGTGCGCGGGGCGTCGCCAGCGCGATACGGACGCAGCTGGTGCAGCTCTTCGCCTTGTGCATGCAGGCGCGTCTTGTTGGGCGAGCCCGCACCATCGGGCAGCGCCGGACCTTGTTCTTCGGGCCTGGGATAGGCCAGCAACGGCGTTTCCGGCCAGACCCATGACCAGGCGCGCACCAAGCCCAGCGGCTGGGTGCTGGACAGACGAATGCGCTCGATATCCTGCCAGCCGCGGCGCTCGGTCGGCACCAGCAGATCGACCTCGGCCATATCGTGCTCGATCAACGCACAGAAGCCACTGCGGTCCAGGTGATCCAGGCGCAGCCCGCGGCGTGCGCGGGTATCGCGACGCGCCAACGACACCCGCATGCGCAGCGGTTCGCCGGCGACCACCGGTTCGGCCGATACCGCTTCGATACGCAGCGCCGATAGCTGCAGGTGCGCCATGATGCTGCTGGCGATCCCGGCCGTGGCCAGCAGCAGTGCGAGCAGCAGCGCCGGATTGTTGTTGTAGTTCAGTGCGCCCAGCAGCATCGCCAGCAGCAATGCCGTGACGAACAGACCGAAGCGAGTCGGCAGCACATAGATGCGCCGCCGATCCAGCACGATCGGCACGCCTTCCGCGCCCCGCGGCCGCACCAGCAGGCTGAGTCGGCGGACGATGCCGCGCATGTGCGCATGCACCTGAGTCAGTCCACCGGCACGCTGTGCAGCAGCGCCTTGGCCAGCGCCGGCCCGGACGAAGATTCGGCTTCCGGCACCAGCCGGTGCCCGGCCACAGCCACAAACAGCGCCTGCACGTCTTCGGGCAGCACGTGCTCGCGCCCGAGCAGCAATGCGTAGGCCTTGGCCGCGCGCAGCAAGGCGATCCCGGCGCGTGGCGACAGGCCCACGCGCACCCCGGCATGCTGGCGGCTACGCAGCAACAAGGCCTGCACATAGCTGATCAGCGCATCGCTGGTATGGACTTGGTTGACCACCCCGCGCAGCGCGACCACGTCGGCGTCGCTCAATTGCGGGGCGGCCTGGGCGATCAGCTCGCGCCGATCCGTGCCCGACAGCAGCGCACGCTCGGCATCGGCGCTGGGGTAGCCCAGGCTCAGCCGCAGCAGAAAGCGGTCCAGCTGCGAGTCGGGCAGCGGGAAGGTGCCCGACAGATCGACCGGGTTCTGCGTGGCAATCACGAAGAACGGCTCCGGCAATGCATGCGTCACGCCATCCAGCGTCACCTGCTGCTCGGCCATCGCTTCCAGCAGCGAGCTCTGCGTGCGCGGCGGAGCCCGGTTGATTTCGTCGGCCAGCAGCACGTTGGTGAACACCGGGCCGGGATGGAACTGGAACTGCCGCGAGGCGGCGTCGTAGACGGACACGCCCAGCACATCGGCCGGCAGCAGGTCGGAGGTGAACTGCACGCGCTGGAAGCCAAGCCCCAGGCTGGAGGCCATCGCATGGGCGAGGGTGGTCTTGCCCAGGCCGGGCAGGTCCTCGATCAATAAATGTCCTCCGGACAGCAGTGCCACGAACGCCAGCCGCACTTCCTGCGCCTTGCCCAGCAGCAGCGAATTGACCTGGTCTTGCGCGCGCCGCAGCGATTGGCGCAGCGCATCGGTTAGCATTTCCGTGGAACGCAGCGGTGTCGACATCACAATTCCGTAGGTGAAAAGAAGAGTGCACAGGGCAATGCAGGGGGACCAACGCGCACATCGCACCTTCGTGATCCTGTGGACACTGGCGACAGCCGTCAAGCTCTTGATCGCCGCACGCTTGCCGCTATTCGTTGACGAGGCCTTCTACTGGCAGGAAGGCCAGCATCTGGCTGCGGCGTATTCGGATCTGCCGGGCATGACCGCCTGGCTGGCGCGGCTAGGCGTGGAGCTGGGCGGACATCATCTGCTGGCGTTGCGGCTGCCGTTTCTGGCCATTTCCGCGCTGATTCCCTGGTTGATCGCGCATATCGCCACGCGCTGGTTCGGCTCCACGCTGGGCTGGCAGGCCGGCAGCCTGACCTTGCTGATGCCGCTGTCGGCCACGCTGGGCATTCTGGCCGTGCCGGATGTGCCGATGGCATTGGCGGCGGTGCTGTGCATGGATGCCGGCGCGCGCTTGTTGCGCGAGGTCGATGCCACCAGCGCGCTGGAGCTCGCCATCGGCCTGGTCATCGGTGCGCTCAGTCACTACCGCTTTGTCGGGGTGATCGGGGTGGGCTGCATCGCATTGCTGTGCATCCCGCAGGGGCGTGCGGTGATGCGCGACCCGCGGATCTGGATGGCGCTGACCGTCGGCGCGGTGAGCTGGCTGCCGCTGCTGTTCTGGAATACCGACCACGACGATGCCGGGTTGCGCTTTCAATTGGTCGACCGGCATCCGTGGCGGTTCCAGATCGGCGGGCTGTGGTTTGTGCTGATCCAGGCAGTGGCGGTGACGCCGCTGTTGGCCTGGGCGATGGTCAAGGTCGGTCTGGCCGGCACCCGCAGCGGCGGCGGCTCACGTGCGCAATGGCGCTATTTCGGTTTGCTCGGCGGCATTTCGACCGTGGCAATCTTCGTGCTGGGCTTCTTAAGCGATGCCGAGCGGATCAGCTTCCACTGGCCGTTGCCCGGCTATCTGGCGCTGCTGGTGGCGGTGCCGGTGATCCTGATGCGCTGGCCGCATCGGCTACGCCGCACGGCGTGGTTGATCGCACTGCTGGGCATGCTCGGCGCATACGGCTACTACCTGGCGGTGTCGGTGCCGTCGATCCGCGCGCGAGCCGCTGGCGAAAAATACTACCCGCGCAACTTCGCCGGCTGGAACGATCTGGCGGCTGCGGTCAAATCGCGGCTGGCGCAGATGCCGCCGGGCACGCGCGTGCTGGCGGAGAACTTCAAGGTTGGCGCCGAGCTCGGCTTCCAGTTGCACGATGCCAAGATCGAGGTGCTGCGTGCCGCGTTGAACGACAAGCACGGGCGCAGCGCGCAGTTGCAGCAGTGGGGGTTGCTCAGCGACGGTACGCGTGGCGGGCCGCGGCTGCTGGTGCTCTCGCCCAGCGATCAGCGTTATCGCGAGCTGCTCGCGCGTTACCACGCCATCTGCGACATGATCGGCCCGCTGCCGCCGCCGACTGTGGTCTCCACCGATCACGGCTATCAGCGCTTTCTGCTGTTCGCGCTGCCGGCGCAACGCCAGCCCGGGCCGTGCGTGACCCCGGCGATGGCGTGGATCGATGCGCCGCTGCCGGATGTCGCCGTGTCCGGCACGCTTCAAGTGCATGGCTGGGCCTTCAAGGATGGCGTTGGGCTCGCGAATGTCGAGCTGCTGCTGGATGGTCGCCCGGTCGCGCAAGCTAGGTACGGCACGCCGCTGGATGTGCGCCCGTACTGGAAAATCTCCACCGACCCGCAGCATCCCAACGTCGGCTTCACTGCAACGCTCGACACCCACGCCTTGCCGCCCGGCACGCACTGGTTGGGCCTGCGCCTGCATGGCCACGACGGCAGCGTCGAGGATTGGTGGGAGCAGCCCCTCACCGTTTCAGCACCTTAGATCACGCGATGACCGATGCCATGCCTGTTGCCCATCCCGCGCCGGTGCCCGGGATTCGAATTGCCGTGCTGGTGCCGTGCCACAACGAAGCGGCGACGGTCGCTGCGGTCGTCGGCAATTTTTCTGCCGCTTTGCCGGGTGCGGTGATCCATGTGCTGGACAACAATTCCAGCGATACCACCGCAGCGATCGCCGCAGCGGCAGGCGCGCGGGTCTGTCGTGTCGCATTGCAGGGCAAGGGCAACGTGGTGCGGCGTGGATTTGCCGATGTCGAGGCCGACATCTACGTGTTGGTCGACGGCGACGCCACCTACGATGCCGCCGCCGCGCCGGCGCTGGTGCGCAAGCTGATCGACGAGCGCCTGGACATGGTGGTCGGTGCGCTGCGCGATCAGCAGCAGGCCGCGTATCGGCCGGGGCATCGGTTGGGCAACGTGTTGCTGACGCGCTGCGCGGGGCTGCTGTTCGGCCGCAGCTTCCAGGACATGCTGTCCGGCTACCGGGTGTTCTCGCGGCGCTACGTCAAATCGTTCGCCGCCCACGCGCAGGGCTTCGAGACCGAAACCGAACTGGCCGTGCATGCCTTGCAGCTGCGCATGCCGGTGGCCGAGGTCGAAACCGCCTATGGCGTGCGTCCGGAAGGCTCGCAAAGCAAGTTGAACACCTGGCGCGATGGCTGGCGCATCCTCGTCACGATCGCCAAATTGTTCAAGGCCGAGCGGCCGTTACTGTTCTTTTCGATCGGCTTCGTACTCAGCGCCACATTGTCGGTGGTGCTGGCGATCCCCTTGTTCGAGACCTATTTCCAGACCGGGCTGGTGCCGCGCTTCCCCACCGCAATTCTGTGCGTGGCGCTGATGCTGCTCGGCTTCCTGCTGCTGGCCTGCGGTCTGATTCTGGATACCGTCACGCGTGGACGGGTGGAGGCCAAGCATCTGGCATATTTGTCCGAGCCGGGCGTCGGCAGGCTGGTCGCGGTAGAAGACAACAAGGAACGTCGCTGATGGCATCGATTGCGCGCTCTGCACCTGTTGCGCGGCGGCAGCGTGTGTTGCGCTGGGCAGATCGCTGGTTCGGGTTTCATTCGCCGCGCCAGGTCGCATCGGCAGTGGTCGCGGTCCTGCTGTTGGGGGCATTGCTGTCGCTTGGCCTGGGGCAGGACGCCAATTGGGATTTGCGCAACTACCATCTTTATATCGGCGATGCCTGGGCAACCGACCGGCTGGGCACGGATCTGGCCCCAGCGCAGATGCAGAGCTATTTCAGCCCGCTGCTCGATGCGATGCACGCCTGGTTGATGCTGCAGCTGCCCGGGCCGGTGGCCGGTGCGTTGCTCGGTGGTTTGCATGCGCTGGTCTTCATCCCGCTGGCGGCGCTGGCCTGGCGGGTATTGTCGAATGAATCCCGCCGCGCGCAGTGGGTGCCGCTGTTCGCGTTGGCTGGAATGTGCAGTGCGGTGTTCCTGTCCGAACTCGGCAACACCATGGGGGACACAGCCAGTGCAATTCCGGTGCTGGCTGCATTGGCGGTCGTGTTGTTGGCGCAGTTCAGGGCGCGCAATGGCTTGCACGTCGTGCATCTGTGGGCCGTTGCCGGTGCGTTGATCGGCCTGGCGGTGGCGCTCAAGCTCACCAATGCGTTGTATGCATTGGCATTGGTGCCGGCAGTGCTGTGCGACGGTGGCCACCTGCGCTCGCGCGTGCTCGCGTTGAGTGTGCTGGCGGGCGTTGCGCTGCTGGTGCTGTTGCTGGTGGCTGGCCCTTGGTATTGGCAGGTCTGGCAGCACCTGGGGAACCCGCTGTTTCCGCAGTTCAACGGCGTGTTCAAATCGCCGCTGGCCCAGCCTGTCTCGATCGCTGATGTGCGCTGGTTGCCGCGCACCATCGGCGAGCAGCTCATCTGGCCGCTGCTGTTTACGCTCAAGCCGCAGCGCATCGGCGATCTCGGTCTGGTGCAGGCGGGCTGGGCAGTGCTGTATGGGGTGGTGGCGATTGCTGCAGGGCGTGCGTTGGTGCGTCGTCCGGTGCGTGCTGCCGCGGTCGATCGCGCTGCCATCGTGCTGCTGGTGTTCTTTGGCGTGGCGTATGCGCTATGGCAGGCGATTTTCAGCATCCACCGCTATCTGGTGGTACTGGAGCTGCTGGCGCCGCTGGTGCTGTGGATCGTGTGCCGGCATGCATTTGCCGCGCGCGCAAATCGCAAGGCCGCCTGGTTGATCGGCGCATGCGCGTTGGTTGCGGTGGTCGGCTGGAAGGACTGGGGGCATGAGTCCTGGGCGCGCGACAGCTTCCAGGTGGAGCAGCCGGTGCTCGGGGATCCCGCTGCGTCCAGTGTGTTGCTGGTCGGCGACGAACCGCAATCCTGGCGCGTGCCGTTGTTGCCGTCGCAGGCGCGCTACATCGGGGTTGCCACCAATATCTCCGAGACCGACCACTACCGACAGCGCGTGCGTGCATTGATTGCCGAGCGACCGCAGCTTTACGCGATGTTGGGGGCGGCGCGTGACAAGCAGCAATTGCGCATCGATCGCATGAATCACCTGGCGCAGCAGTTCGGCTGGGAGCGTCAGCCGGGCTGCACGCGGCTGCGCTGGTTGGTCGCACGCGGTCTGCGTGCCGAACTGGATACCTCACAGCCTGATCGCTGCGTACTGGCTATTCCCAAAGGCAAGGCGCTGGATATCGCAGCCGCAGATCAGGCCGTGCGCGAGGCTGCGCAACAGCGTCTGGCAGCGTACGGGCTGACATTGGATCCCGCGCGTTGCCGCACGCTGTCCTCGCAGGTGGGGCAGGCCGTCTATCCGTATCAGTTCTGTCAGCTGGCGCTACCGAATTAAGAGCAGCCAACAAAGTGCCTGCGCTCACCGCCAGGCGGACGCGTCCGCCGCTCGGTGTTGCATGTGCCACGCGTGCACTGCTGTTCCTGCTCGCCGCCTACACCCACATGGCGACCGCACGCTACGTGTTGTTCGTCGCTCCGAAAGTTAGGTGCGAGCCGGCAGCCTGCGCGCGTTTGCGGGGACACGCAGTTGTGGCTGGAATTCGAGAGCGCGCGTGTTCCAGCAGGCCACGCGCGGCCCTACAAATTGGTTCGCCAAACACGCAGTGCTGATCCGTGGCTTGCCTCAGGGAATCTGGAATCCCGCCTGCCGCAGCAATCTTGCCAGCGCGATCATCGGCAGGCCCACCAGGGCGGTGGGATCTTCCGAGCGGATCGCGTCGAACAGGCTGATGCCGAGGCCTTCGCATTTGAAGCTGCCGGCGCAATCCAGGGCTGGTTCGGCGTCCAGGTAGCGTTCGATCTCGACGACCGTCAGCGCGCGAAGTTGCACCTCGGTCAGGTCCAGCGCGTGCAGCTGGCGCTCCGGGCCGACCAGGCTGACGGCGGTATGGAAGCGCACGGTCTGGCCAGACATGGCAGTCAGCTGCATCCGGGCCCGCTCGCGCGTGCCGGGTTTGCCCAGCGCCTGGCCGTCCAGGTCGGCGACCTGATCCGAGCCGATCACCCAGGCAGCAGGGAAGCGGGCTGCCACCGCGGCGGCTTTTTCCACGGCCAGGCGGCTGGCCAGTGCGCTCGGGGATTCGCCCGGCTGTGCCTGCTCATCGACCTCCGGCCGGACGGTGTCGAAGTCGAGCTGCAGGCGGCCGAGCAGCGCGCGCCGATAGACAGACGTGGAAGCAAGGATCAGGCGTGGCATCATGGGGGCCGCTGCGAGGGGGCAGGGGGAGTCTGCCGTCCTGCGGGCCGTGCGGCAATCGCATGAATTGGGTCATTTGACAGGGCTGCCGCGGGTCTTTAACATTCTGCGGCTTATGTCCGCGAACGTGCCCGAAATGCTGGATGCTTGGCGGATGGTCGCAGCGAGCAGGCGCTTCGATGGCCGCATCCCGCTATCTGCGATGACCCGTCTGCAGGGAAGCCTTGTCGATACCGACGGCGAATGTGTCTATTCGCTTCAATTCGATCAAGACCCTCTGCTCAAGGTCGCCTATGTCGAACTCAGTATCGATGTGGAGCTTCCGCTGGCCTGCCAGCGCAGCCTGCAACGCTTCCTGTATCCGGTGCAAATCAGACAGCGTCTTGGTTTGATCCGTGACGAGGCCGACGAAGCTGCATTGCCGGCCGAGTACGAAGCGTTGCTGGTGCCGGAAGATGGCATGCTGCGGGCCGTCGACATGATCGAGGACGAGCTGGTGCTCTCTGTGCCAGTGGTGCCGGTGGCGCCGGGTAGCGAAGCGATCGATGCCGAATGGGTTCCGACCCAGGAAGAGCAAGACAAGGCCAGTCCGTTCGCGGCGCTGGCAGCGTTGAAGAAACAGTAACCGCCGCTGTTAAGGGCGGTAAGACAGGTCGACGCGGGCGTAGAGCGTGCTGTTCGACTCAACAGACAAGTTATCGAACTAAGGTTTGGAGCAATCCCATGGCTGTGCAGAAATCCCGTGTCACCCCGTCCCGCCGCGGCCAGCGTCGTTCGCACGATGCCCTGACCGCCAAGCAGCTGTCGACCGACCCGACCAGCGGCGAGATCCATCTGCGCCACCACATCACCGCTGACGGTTACTACCGCGGCAAGAAAGTGATCACGACCAAGTCGTCGGCCGTCCAAGAAGATTGATCCGTGGCGCCCGCCGCCTTCGATGCGGCCGGGTGACCCTCGCTTCTTCCGGAGCCGCCGGTCACCGCGGCTCTTGCAACAGGGAACAGTATGAGCAAGCGGATCTATTCCAGAATCGCGGGCACGGGTAGTTATTTGCCCGAAAAGGTGTTGACCAACGACGACATGTCGAAGATCGTCGACACCAGCGATGAATGGATCTTCTCGCGCACTGGCATCCGTGAACGTCACATCGTCGCCGACGACCAGACCACCAGCGATCTGGCGTATTTCGCCTCGCTGAAGGCGATGGAGGCGGCCGGTGTGACCGCCGATGAGATCGATCTGATCGTCATCGGCACCACCACCCCGGACCTGATCTTTCCGTCGACCGCCTGCTTGTTGCAGGCCCGACTGGGTAACATCGGTTGCGGTGCGATGGACGTCAACGCTGCCTGCTCGGGTTTTGTCTACGCGCTTAGCGTGGCCGACAAGTTCGTGCGCAGTGGCGACGCCAAGACCGTGCTGGTGGTTGGCTCAGAAACCCTGACCCGTATCGTCGACTGGACCGATCGCACCACCTGCGTGCTGTTCGGCGACGGCGCCGGCGCGGTGGTCCTCAAGGCCGACGAAGAGACCGGCATCCTCAGCACCCATTTGCACGCCGATGGCAGCAAGAAAGAACTGCTGTGGGACCCGGTGGGGGTCTCGGTGGGATTCGGCGAAGGCAAGAATGGCGGCGGTGCATTGCTGATGAAGGGCAACGACGTCTTCAAGTATGCGGTCAAGGCGCTGGACTCGGTGGTCGATGAGACCCTGGCGGCCAGTGGCTATGACAAGCACGACCTGGATTGGCTGATTCCGCATCAGGCCAACCTGCGCATCATCGAAGCCACTGCCAAGCGGCTGGAGTTGCCGATGGAGCAGGTGGTCGTCACCGTAGATCGCCATGGCAACACGTCGTCTGCCTCGGTGCCGCTGGCGCTGGACGAAGCGGTGCGCTCCGGTCGCGTGCAGCGCGGCCAGTTGTTGTTGCTGGAAGCCTTCGGCGGCGGGTTTACCTGGGGCTCGGCGCTGCTGCGCTACTGACGTTTCTGCTTCTTGCGCCAAAGTGGACGTGCACGTCCACTCAGGCGGATTCGTGCATGGCGGTGACACTCGTCTTCCCTTGCTGTGGGGGCAACCTTGCCTCCTGGGGCCCTGTGTGCGTTTTCGGGGCGCTTGAATTCCGCCAAGGTCAGCGCCCGCTTTTAGGTCGCGTGATTCGCTCAATGCGACCAGTTTGCGGGCTAGCGCCTCGGACAAGCCGGCCGGCAAGTAAATTCAGCGCATGCACCCCGCCCACGATCCTGTCTTCGTCGCCTTGCTCACCGGCAGTTACCAGCGGTTTGCAGGCCGCCTGCTGGTCGCAGATCGGCAGATCGAGCCCGATTGGCTGTATCACGATGCGCCGTTTGCGCTTCTTGCGCACGATACCGCTGCAGACCCGCGGTTTGTCTATGCGAACCAGGCGGCACAGCGCGTTTTCGGCTACAGGTGGGGCGAGTTCGTTGGCATGCCTTCGCGGCTATCGGCAGAATTGCCGGAACGAGCGGAACGTCAGCGTTTACTCGATGCGGTCACCCGCGATGGCGTCGTCAGGGACTACGCGGGTGTGCGGATCGCGAAAGATGGTTCGCGCTTCCAGATCGCCGAAGGTGTGGTCTGGCAACTCGTCGATGAGGACGGGGTGCTGCATGGACAAGCGGCGGCATTCCCGCTGCCAGGCTAGACGAAGCGCAGGTGGCAGCACCGGGTGCGCCCGACCCTTCACTTCCTTGCTGGCTTGCCGGCGCTGGTGCGCCGTCTTGGCAGGCAGCGCTTTCACTATCGAACCGGAACGGCGGCGCGTCAGCGTAACTGCTGCCGTTGTGCGCCCGGCCCGACCAAGCCCGGTGTGCGGTTTTTCGACGTCGCGACACATTCGCGTGGCCTTCTGCATACGCGGCAGTACAGACGCCGGGGCGATTTCGCACGTATGATCCCGGCTCGATTTTTGTAGGCAGCAACGCGTGACCGAATCCACTCTCGCTTTCGTGTTTCCCGGCCAGGGCTCGCAGTCCTTAGGCATGCTGGCGGAACTGTCCGAACTGCACCCGCAGATTCGCGAAACGTTCGCCGAAGCCTCCGAGGGCGCTGGCGTCGATTTGTGGGCGCTGTCCCAGGGCGGCCCGGAAGAAATGCTCAATCGCACCGAATACACCCAGCCCGCTTTGCTGGCTGCGGGCGTGGCGGTGTGGCGGCTGTGGACTGCCCAGCGCGGACAGCGTCCGGCGCTGCTGGCGGGACACAGCTTGGGCGAATACACCGCGCTGGTCGCGGCCGGCGCCTTGTCGCTGCACGACGGCGCGCATCTGGTGCGGTTGCGCGGCCAGTTCATGCAGGCTGCGGCACCGGCGGGCGTTGGCGCGATGGCTGCAGTGCTGGGCGCCGAAGACGCGGTAGTGCAGGAGGTCTGTGCCCAGGCGTCCGGCAGCGAGGTCGTGGTGCCGGCCAATTTCAATTCGCCCGGTCAGATCGTGATCGGCGGCCACGCTGCGGCGGTGGAGCGCGCGCTGGGGCTGCTGGCCGAGCGCGGCGTGCGCAAGGCGGTCAAGCTGGCAGTGAGCGTGCCCTCGCACACCCCGCTGATGCGCGAAGCCGCCAATCAGCTCGGCGAGGCGATGGCCGGGCTGACCTGGCACGCCCCGCAGATTCCGGTGGTGCAGAACGTGGACGCGCGCGTACATGAGGGCAACACCGCCATCCGCCAGGCCCTGGTGGAACAGCTCTACCTGCCGGTGCAATGGACCGGCTGCGTGCAGGCGTTCGCCAGCCAGGGCATCACCCGCATTGCCGAATGCGGCCCGGGCAAGGTGCTGAGCGGGCTGATCAAGCGCATCGACAAGCGCCTGGATGCGCGGCCGCTGGCAACGCCCGCCGACTATGCCGGCGCGCTCGACGCGTGGGCGCACTGATCCAACGCCGCTGCTGGTCGTGCCGGCATCCCTCGACGTTCGCGGCCACGGTTGCGGCGTCCCCCATCGAGGAACAGCAATCATGAGCAAGCCCCTGCAGGGCGAAATCGCCCTCGTCACCGGCGCCAGTCGCGGCATCGGTGCGGCCATTGCCGATACCCTGGCCGCCCACGGCGCCACGGTCATCGGCACCGCCACCTCGGCTTCCGGCGCTGCGGCGATCGGCGAGCGTCTGGCCGCCCACGGCGGACACGGTCGTGAACTGAACGTCACCGACGCGGCTGCGGTCGATGGCCTGATCGATGCCATCGGCAAGGAGTTCGGCGCCATCTCGATCCTGGTCAACAACGCCGGCATCACCCGCGACAACCTGTTGATGCGGATGAAGGACGACGACTGGCAGGCGATCATCGACACCAACCTGACCAGCGTGTTCCGCACTTCCAAGGCGGTCATGCGCGGCATGATGAAGGCGCGCAAGGGCCGCATCATCAATATCGCCTCGGTCGTGGGTGTGACCGGTAATCCTGGGCAGACCAACTATGCCGCCGCCAAGGCCGGCATCATCGCGTTCTCCAAATCGCTGGCCAAGGAAATCGGCTCGCGCGGGGTGACCGTGAATGTGGTGGCGCCCGGTTTCATCGATACCGACATGACCAAGGCGCTGCCGGACGAGGCCAGGACCGCCTTGCTGGAGCAGATTGCGCTGGGTCATCTGGGCGAGCCGGAAGACATCGCCAATGCGGTGGCGTTTCTGGCCGGCCCGACGGCCCGCTACATCACCGGTGAGACCCTGCACGTCAACGGTGGCATGTACATGCCGTAAGCGTGTGGCGCCGGGAGGCGCTAAGTGGCTGATCGGCCGGGAGTTGTGATGCAATGCAAGGCCCGGTCGCTTCCACTACACTATCCAACGCGGCCATCGCAGCGCCGATGGCGTTTTGTGAGTCCCTCACAGGAGCACCGCACATCCGTGTGCGGGGATCCTAAAACTCGAACCACCACTACTCCAGCTGGAGCGATATCCCCAATGAGCACCATCGAAGAACGCGTCAAGAAAATCGTCGTCGAACAACTCGGCGTCAAGGAAGAGGAAGTCACCACCAGCGCATCGTTCGTCGATGATCTGGGTGCCGACTCGCTGGACACCGTCGAGCTGGTGATGGCGCTGGAAGAAGAGTTCGAGTGCGAGATCCCGGACGAAGAGGCCGAGAAGATCACCTCGGTGCAGCAGGCGATCGACTACGTCAAGGCTCACGTCAAGAGCTGATGCGTTGTTCCTGATCGTGGCGGCGTGCATCGAGCCGCTGCCGCATCAGACATTCCATGGGGCCGCTGATGCGGCCCTGTGTTTTTCAAGTGTCACCCGCAAACCCCAAGCACCGTCCGTTCCGTGGTGAGGAGATCTGCAATGAGTCGTCGTGTTGTCGTTACCGGCATGGGCATGGTGTCGCCGCTGGGCAATGATCTGGCCACCAGCTGGGACGGAATCGTCCACGGCCGCTCGGGCATTGGCCCGATCACGCAGATCGATACCTCGCAGTTCACCACCAAGATCGCCGGTGAAATCAAGAATTTCGACCCCACGCTTTTTGTGTCCGCCAAGGACGTCAAGAAGATGGATTCGTTCATCCACTACGGTGTCGGCGCCTCGTTCATGGCGCTGGACGATTCCGGACTGGAAATCGACGAAAGCAATGCCGAACGCGTGGGCGCCATTCTCGGCTCCGGCATCGGCGGGCTGCTCGGCATCGAAGAGCAGACCATCAAATTCCATGAGGGTGGCGCGCGCAAGATTTCGCCGTTCTATGTGCCCAGCACCATCATCAACATGCTGCCCGGCCAGGTGAGCCTGATCAAAGGCCTGAAAGGCCCGACGTTCTCGGCGGTATCGGCCTGCGCCACGTCCAACCATTCGATCGGCACCGCGATGCGCATGATCCAGCACGGCGATGCCGATGTGATGCTGGCTGGCGGTGCCGAGCGCGGTTCGTCGCCGAGTTCGGTGGGCGGCTTTTGCGCGATGAAAGCGATGTCCACGCGTAACGACGACCCGGCCGGCGCCTCGCGGCCGTGGGACAAGCAGCGCGATGGCTTCGTGCTGGGCGACGGCGCCGGTGTGCTGGTGCTGGAAGAGTACGAACACGCCAAGGCGCGTGGCGCACGCATCTATGCCGAGCTGGTCGGCTTCGGCGCCAGTTCCGATGCGTACCACATGACCGCCCCGAGCGAAGACGGCGAGGGCGCGGCGCGCAGCATGGTGGCGGCGATGCGCGACGCCAAGCTCAACCCCGAGCAGATCGGATACCTCAACGCGCACGGCACCTCCACGCCGCTGGGCGATCTGGCCGAAACCATGGCGATGAAGCGCGCGCTGGGCGATCACGCCTACAAGACCATGGTGAGTTCGACCAAGTCGATGACCGGGCATCTGCTCGGCGCGGCCGGCGGTGTGGAAGCGATCTTCTCGGTGATGGCGCTGCACACCGGCATCATCCCGCCGACCATCAACCTGGAAGAGCCAAGCGAAGGCTGCGACCTGGACTATGTGCCGAACGTGGCGCGCGAGGTGCAGGTGGATGCGGTCATGTCCAATGGCTTCGGCTTTGGCGGCACCAACGGTACGCTGGTGTTCAAGCGCGTTTGACCCCACATCGGTCGCGTGGCCGTCATCGGCGCGCGACCTGCCTGGCTGCCGCATGCCCTGCCGGCTGGCGGGTTGGTATTCAATCCTGCGATCAATCATTGATCCACTCCTCGCGCGCTGCGTACGGCAGCGGCGCGTCCGTACCTCACGCCATGCCGGACCGATGACGCTTACCCGATCACTGCACGCGGACATCGACCTGCTGGCGCTGCATCGGCTGTCACCGCAACGCTATCCGGCCCTGCTCGAGTCCAGCGCTTCGGGCACCGAGCACGGTCGCTGGGATGTGCTGCTGCTGGCAGATGGGCCATGCCTGCGGCTGGATCCGGACGGATGTACGCGCGATGGCGCTGGGCAGGTGCTGGAGGGCGGCTTTCTGGCGGCGCTGGATGCCGCCTGGCAGGCCGAGCGCGTGCCGCACGATGCGGCGAGCCCATGGCCGTTTCGCGGCGGTTGGGCGGTGCTGCTGGATTACGAACTTGCCGCGCAGGTCGAGCCGATTCTGCAACTGCCCATGCGCCGCGATGGCGTGCCCACCGCGCTGGCCCTGCGCGCGCCGGCAGCGGTGCTGCGCGATCGCCTGCACGGGCGCTGCGTGGCGCTGGCAGAGCCGGGTCGCGAGGAGTTGTTGCAGCAGATCGGCGACGACCTTGCTGCCTGCGCTGCATTGCCGCCGCTGCCTGCCTGGGCCGGGCCGCTTGCGGTGGACGAAGAGGCCCCCGAGCGCTTTACCGCGGCAGTGGAGCGCGTGCTCGATTACCTGCGTGCCGGCGATGTCTTCCAGGCCAATATCTCGCGCGCCTGGCAGGCGGCATTCGCTGCGGCGGTCGATCCGGCCGCGTTGCATGCGCGCCTGCGTGCGGCCAATCCGGCGCCGTTTGCCGGCCTGTTCGTTGCCGCCGGGCGTGCAGTGGCCAGTTCCTCGCCCGAGCGCCTGGTCTCGGTACAGGGCGATGTGGTGCAGACGCGCCCGATCGCCGGCACCCGCGCGCGGTTTGCCGGGGACGACGATGCCGCACGTATCCGGGAGCTGGTGGGGCATCCGAAGGAACGCGCCGAGCACGTGATGCTGATCGATCTGGAGCGCAACGACCTGGGCCGCATCTGCGCGCCGGGTACCGTGGAGGTAGACGAGTTGATGTGCGTGGAGAGCTATGCGCATGTGCATCACATCGTCAGCAACGTGCGCGGGCGTCTGCGCGCCGGGGTAACGCCCGGTGAGGTGATTGCCGCGGTGTTTCCCGGTGGCACCATTACCGGTTGCCCGAAGGTACGCTGCATGCAGGTCATCGCCGAGCTCGAACAGACGGCGCGCGGGGCCTATACCGGCGCGTTCGGCTGGCTCAATCGCGATGGCGACATGGATCTGAATATCCTGATCCGCACCGCCGAGGTGGCCGGTCACCAGGTGCATTTCCGCACCGGTGCCGGGATCGTGGTGGATTCGGATCCGCAGCGCGAGCTGGACGAAACCCGCGCCAAGGCGCGTGGCGTGTTGCGTGCGATCGAGCAGACATGAGCGCTTCAACGGGACATCACCGGCGCGCGGTATCCTTCGCGGCGCAGCGGCAATGACGAGGTGGGTGTGGCGGTGACTGGCAAACGCGGATGTCTGGCCGTGCTGGGCACGGGAGTGCTGCTCGCAGCGCTGCTGGCGATTGCCGCCGTGGTGGCGTGGCGGCATTACCTGCACTTCGCCGATACTCCCGTGCCTGCGAGTGCGCCCAGCGTGGTGATTGCGCCCGGCGATTCGCTCAAGGCCACATTGCGCAAACTGCGCGCTGCCGGCCTGGCGCAGGGCACCGAGCTGGAATGGCAACTGCTGGCGCGCCAGGTCGATGCGGCCGGCAAGCTCAAGGTGGGCGAGTACGCGCTGTCGCCAGCGCTGTCGCCGCGTGAACTGCTGACGCGCATGCGCCAGGGGCGGGTGATCCAGTACCGCTTCACGATCGTGGAAGGCTGGAATTTCCGTCAGCTGCGCGCCGCACTGGCGACCGCCACGCCGCTGCAACATTCCATCGATGCGCTGGATGATGCGGCACTGATGGCCCGGCTGGGGGTTGCCAAGCAGCATCCGGAAGGGCGCTTCCTGCCGGAAACCTATGTGTACCAGCGTGGCGACAGCGATATCGATGTACTCAAGCGCGCGCATGCGGCCATGGACAAGGCATTGGCGCAGGCCTGGGAGCAGCGCGCCCCGAACCTGCCACTCGCCTCGCCGGAGCAGGCATTGATCCTGGCCTCGATCATCGAAAAGGAAACGGCCCTGGCCTCCGAGCGCCCGCTCATCGCCGGGGTGTTCCTGCGCCGCTTGCAGCTGGGCATGAAGCTGCAGACCGACCCCACCGTGATCTACGGTATCGGCAGCAGCTACGACGGCAATATCCGTCGCCGCGACCTGACCACCGATACGCCGTACAACACCTATACCCGTACCGGCCTGACGCCGACGCCGATCGCCATGCCGGGCCGCGAGGCGCTGCTGGCGGCGGTGCGGCCGGCGCCCGGCGAGGCGCTGTATTTCGTGGCGGTGGGCGATGGCACCGGGGCGCACGCGTTCTCGGCCACATTGGCCGAACATAACGCAGCGGTGGCGCGCTATCTGCAGCGCCGCCGGCTGCCGAGCACGCCGCAGACGGAGCCCACGCCATGACCGCCGCATTTTCGCCCTGGCAGCAGCGCGCCTTCGACCAAACCGTGGCTGCACTGGATGCGGGGCGCCTTGGACATGGGTTGCTGATCTGCGGCCCGGAAGGTCTGGGCAAGTGTGCCGTCGCCCTGGCCCTTGCCGAGCACGTCCTGGCCAGCTCGCCAGACCCGGCACTGGCGCAGCGCACGCGCCAGCTGATTGCCGCCGGTACCCATCCGGACCTGCAACTGGTCTCGTTCATTCCCAATCGCACCGGCGACAAGCTGCGTACCGAGATCGTCATCGAGCAGGTGCGCGAGATTTCGCAGAAGCTCGCGCTGACCCCGCAGTACGGCATTGCCCAGGTCGTGATCGTCGACCCGGCCGATGCGATCAATCGCTCGGCCTGCAATGCCTTGCTCAAGACCCTGGAAGAGCCGTCGCCGGGGCGCTACCTGTGGTTGATCAGCGCGCAGCCAGCGCGTCTGCCGGCGACCATCCGCAGCCGCTGCCAGCGCCTGGAATTCAAGCTGCCGCCTGCGCACGAGGCGCTGGCCTGGTTGCTCTCGCAAGGGGTGAGCGAGCGCGCCGCACAGGAAGCACTGGACGCCGCGCGCGGCCACCCCGGTCTGGCCGCGCAGTGGTTGCGCGAAGATGGCCTGGCCGTCCGGCGTGCGGTTGCGCAGGATCTGGAGCAGATCGCCAATGGACGCGCCGGTGCGGTCGATGTCGCGCAGCGTTGGACCAACGATGGCCAGGCCGACCAGCGCCTGCGCCATGCCGCCGATCTGGCGTTGGCACAGGCATCGGCCGGCTTGACCGATCCATCGCGGTTGCACAAGCTTGCGACCTGGTTCGACGCTGCCAACCGCACCCGCGATCTGCTGCGCACCACCGTCCGCGCCGACCTGGCGGTGACGGAATTGTTGCTGTCCTGGCGCGAGGGAGAGCGCCAGCCACGTTCTAGGGGAACTCGATGAGTGCAATGAATGCACGCCAAGGCATTTTGTCGCTGGCGTTGAAAGACAAGCCAGCGCTCTACAGCGCCTACATGCCGTTCGTGAAAGGCGGCGGCATCTTCGTGCCCACGCCCAAGCGCTACATGCTGGGCGATGAAGTCTTCCTGCTGCTGACCCTGCCGGACTCCAGCGAGCGTCTGCCGGTCGCCGGCAAGGTCATCTGGACCACGCCTGCCGGCGCACAGGGCAACCGCGCCGCCGGCATCGGCGTACAGTTCCCCGACGGCCCGGAAGGCGAGGCGGTGCGCAACAAGATCGAGACGCTGCTGGCCGGATTGACCACCTCGGACAAGCCGACGCATACGATGTAAGCGGCAGAGGCGCGGCAAGGCGGCAGCGAGGCTCGCGGTGGAGCTGCTAGGTCATCGCGGCAGACCGGTGCGATGGACGTGCCATCTCGCTGGCGTGAAAGAGGGCAAGTAAACAATTGTTGACGACCGCCGCCGCTGCCCTATAATGTGCGGCTCGCGTCACCGGGCGGTTAGCTCAGCGGTAGAGCATTGCCTTCACACGGCAAGGGTCACAGGTTCGAACCCTGTACCGCCCACCATTGAAATCCAGGCATTCCATGGGTTTCGACGCGAAGAAAAAGCCGGCCATGCGCCGGTTTTTTGTTGTCTTCCGCCATCCTGCAAAGCCTTCTCTATCGACCACCTCATCAGGTGGTAGGCCGCAGACGCAACCAACCATGTTGCATGCATGGCGTTGCATGGGCGAACCTGGCTGACCGCAATTGCCGACGCTATGCGTCGTGATCACGCAGTTGGGCGATCAGCGCGATGCATCGTTGGCTTTATAGACGTTCCGGTGTTCGTCATTGCTGGGGGCAACGGGTATGTTCAAGCCGCCGGTAGCTTGGTCAATCGCTTGTGTCTGCTTGTTGCGGGCTCAGCAAGGACTTGCCATCCTTCGATGCCCCGCGTTGAAGAAGGTGTAGCGATGAAGGCGCCGCTTGGAAGTGCTCTGGTTGCGATGGCGTTGCTGGCTGGCTGTGCCCGCGATGTGGGCGAGCAGTACGTGGGCAAGTGGATCGATGTGAAGTCGGAAAAGCACGTGCTGAGCATCGAGCACAATGGCGAAAGTTTCATCATTCGCGACACCCAGCCGGAGCTGTTCGGCAATGGCGTCAAGACGCGCAATCATCCGGCGCTGCTGACCAAGGGTGTGCTGCAGGTGTCCAACGGGGTCGGCACGGTCAACTACGCAATCGATGAGGCGACCGGCAAGCTGAGCACGGGCGATACCGAATACACGCGTGTGAAGTGACGGCGAGATGCTTGGTCAACGACATGCGATGGAGGCGCGGCGTTGCGGTAGGCGAGATGATCGTTTCACCAGATAACTGCCTCATGTCGTTTGGATTGCGGCGCCATACGGCGATGAGCGTGGGCCGCGCATTCATGCGCTGAGTGCGCATGCCATGCCTCCACTTACCGCCTGAGTGTGGAAGTCATGCATGCATGCGTCGCCTGACCAGTCGTGCAAGTTCGCGCTGCCCTATGCACGCGACGCCGCCTTCTGCGCCTGCATCCAGCGCCATAGCGTGGTGCGCGAGACGCCGAGCGCTTGCGCGGCAAGGGCGCGGTTGCCGTTGGCGCGGTCGAGCGCGACGCGGACTGCACTAGCAGTGAGCTGCAGGCGAGAGGTCGCTAAATCGGCATGCTCACGTGGTGCGCCGTTGTTGTCGGCAGGCGTATCGAATAATTCCGGCGCCCAGCGTTCGAGTTGCTCCAGGCTCAGGCTATCGTGCGGTTGGGCTTTCCAGTGAATGCACAGGCGTTCGACCAGGTTGCGCAGTTCGCGCACGTTGCCGGGCCAGGGATGTTGCTGGAGGCGTTGCAATGCAGCTGGCGACAACGGCGATGGAATGCTGCCGAGTTGCTGGAAATAATGCGCAAGCAATAGGGCGATGTCGTAGTGGCGGTGTCGCAACGGCGGTAGTGCAATGCGCAGCGCGGCAAGGCGATAGAACAGGTCGCGGCGGAAGCGGCCTTGTTCGACCGACTGTTGCAGTTCCTGCAGGCTGGCGGCGACCACGCGCACGTCGATCGCAACGGGCACGGTTGCGCCGACACGCAGCACTTCGCGCTCTTCCAATACGCGCAATAGCCGCGTTTGCAACGGCATCGGTAACTCGCCGATTTCGTCGAGGAATAGCGTGCCGTCCTGCGCGGTTTCGATCAGGCCGGTGTGACCGCCGCGGCGGGCTCCGGTGAAGGCGCCGTCGCTGTAGCCAAACAGTTCCGCCTCCAGCAACGATTCGCTGATGGCGCCACAATTGATCGCCACGAAACGGCCGCGGCGGCGGCTGCCGGCATGCAGTTGTCGTGCGACCAGTTCCTTGCCAGTGCCGGTTTCGCCGCTGATCAACACGGTGCCGGCATGCGGTGCGTACAGCTGCACCAACTCGCGCACGTGCAGCATTGCGCTGTCGTCGCCCAGCAGGGCGTCGGCCCGGCGGATGCGGCGCGTGGTGGTGCGAGCGGCGACGCGGTCGGTGCCTGGAGCGGTGCCCAGCGTAATGGCCTGTTCCAGCGCATGACGCACCGAGTCGGCCGAATACAGCAGCACGCCAGGCAGCCCGGCCTGCTCGGCGAAGTCGATCGCCATGCCGGTGCCGACAATGACCTGGATGCCGCTGGCGCGCAGATCGGCGATGCAGTCGCGCGCGTCTTCGGCGGTGACGAAACGGCGGTGTTCGATCTCCAGATCGAAGCTGTGCTGGAAGGCGTGAAACGACGGCACATCGGTGGCATGGGTGACCACGCCGATGCGCGGCGCGATGCGGCGCGCCCGCGCCAGCGCTTCCATCAGATCGAACCCGGTGGCCTGGATGGGCGCCAAGGGCAGCGCGAGCCGGCTGCGCAGGTAGGCCGCATTGGATCCGCCGGCCACCAGCGCGTCGCAGCGCTCGCGGCGCAGGCGCTGGCCGATGACCTCGACCGCTTCGGCAAAGCCGAGGTTGATCTGCTCGATGCGCGCGCGCTGGTCAAACTCGGGGATGACGTCGGCCAGCAGGCCGGTCAGGCGCGAGACGCTGACGGTCCAGATGATGGGCAAGGAAGCGTCCGCGGTTTCCGAAAGGGCAGGGCTGCGCATGACGTTGTCGCGTTTCAAGGTGTTTCAGGGTGAATCAATTGTTGCAATTATACAACAATCGACGCGCTCGGTGGTATGAAAATCAACCGGTTGCACTTGGCATGGTGTTTGCGCCTGCATTGGTCATCCCATCCAAGGAACCGCCATGACGTTCTCGTCCACTCCCTCCGCCGGCGCGCGGTTTCGCGCCGCACTGGCTGCCGAATCGCCGTTGCAGGTAATCGGCGCGATCAATGCCAACCATGCGCTGCTGGCGCAGCGCGCAGGCTATCAGGCGATTTATCTGTCAGGCGCCGGCGTGGCGGCCGGGTCGCTGGGGTTGCCGGACCTGGGCATCAACACGCTGGAAGACGTGCTGATCGACGTGCGCCGTATCACCGATGTGTGCGAGCTGCCGCTGTTGGTGGATGTGGACACCGGTTTCGGACCGAGCGCGTTCAACATCGAGCGCACCATCAAATCGCTGATCAAGGCGGGTGCGGGCGGCTGCCATATCGAAGACCAGGTTGGTGCCAAGCGCTGCGGCCACCGGCCGGGCAAGGAGATCGTGAGCCAGGGCGAGATGGTGGACCGGGTCAAGGCCGCAGCCGATGCCAAGACCGATGCGGCGTTCTTCCTGATTGCGCGTACCGACGCGATCCAGATGGAAGGCGTGGAGGCGGCGATCGAACGCGCCATTGCCTGCGTGGAGGCGGGTGCGGACGGCATCTTCGCCGAAGCCGCCTACGACCTGGATACCTACAGGCGTTTTGTCGATGCAGTGCGTGTGCCGGTGCTGGCCAACATCACCGAGTTCGGCAAGACCCCGCTGTTGACGCGCGACCAGCTGGCGCAGGCCGGCGTGGCGATCCAGCTGTTTCCGCTGTCGGCGTTTCGCGCCGCCAACAAGGCGGCTGAGGCGGTTTACACGGCGATTCGGCGCGACGGTCATCAGCAGGGCGTGCTGGACAGCATGCAGACGCGCGAAGAGCTGTACGAACGCATCGGCTATCACGAGTACGAGCAGCGGCTGGATACGTTGTTTGCGCGCAAAGGCGCATGATGACGCGTTGCTGATCATCTTCATTGCCATCTCGCACGCCACACCGCGACACCACACAGTTTGGGAGCTCATCGCATGAACGACACTGCCACTCCTGGCTTCAAGCCGAAAAAGTCCGTCGCCTTGTCCGGCACTGCCGCCGGTAACACGGCCCTGTGCACGGTGGGGCGCAGCGGCAACGATCTGCATTACCGCGGTTACGACATTCTCGATCTGGCCACCACCAGCGAGTTCGAAGAGATTGCGTATCTGCTGGTGCACGGCAAGCTGCCCAACCGCGGCGAGCTGCGCGGTTACAAGGCCAAGCTGCGCTCGCTGCGCGGCGTTCCGGCTGCGGTCAAAACCGCGCTGGAACAGTTGCCTCCGTCGGCGCATCCGATGGATGTGATGCGCACCGGCGTGTCGGTGCTGGGCTGCCTGCAGCCGGAAAAAGACGACCATAACCACCCGGGTGCGCGCGACATCGCCGACAAGCTGATGGCCTCGCTCGGTTCGATGCTGCTGTACTGGTATCACTACAGCCACAACGGCAAGCGCATCGAGGTGGAGACCGAGGACGATTCCATCGGCGGGCACTTCCTGCACCTGCTGCATGGCTTTGCGCCCAAAGACTCGTGGGTACGCGCGATGCACACCAGCCTGATCCTGTATGCCGAGCACGAATTCAATGCGTCCACCTTTGCCAGCCGCGTGATCGCCGGGACCGGCAGCGATATGTACAGCGCCATCGCCGGTGGCATCGGTGCGTTGCGTGGGCCCAAGCATGGCGGTGCCAACGAAGTGGCATTCGAGGTGCAGAAGCGCTACGACACGCCGGATGAGGCAGAAGCCGATATCAAGGCGCGTGTGGAACGCAAGGAAGTGGTGATCGGCTTCGGGCACCCGGTGTACACGGTATCGGATCCGCGCAACAAGGTGATCAAGGACGTGGCGCGCGAGCTGTCCGATGAACAGGGCAGCCGCAAGATGTACGACATCGCCGAGCGTCTGGAGAGCGTGATGTGGGACATCAAGAAGATGTTCCCGAACCTGGATTGGTTCAGTGCGGTGAGCTACCACATGATGGGCGTGCCGACAGCGATGTTCACCCCCTTGTTCGTGCTGGCGCGCACAGCCGGCTGGAGCGCGCACATCATCGAGCAGCGCATGGACGGCAAGATCATTCGCCCCTCGGCCAATTACACCGGGCCGGAAGATCAGGTGTTCGTGCCGCTGGATCAGCGCAGCTGAGGACGCTGTGCACAGTCGCTGACTTGTGCGTCTCGGTCGCCTTCTTCAACGAAGGCGATTGGATCTCGCAAGCCAGATCAGCGGCAGCAAGACCTGCAGACCTCTGAAACGCTAAGTTCGATTCCTGATTCCTGATTCCTGATTCCTGATTCCCGATTCCCGATTCCCCCGCCCGCTCCGATATCGCCCGCCATGAATAGCCAGTACCGCAAGCCCTTGCCGGGCACCTCATTGGATTACTTCGATGCACGCGCCGCCGTCGATGCGCTGCAGCCCGGTGCGTATGCGACCTTGCCGTACACCGCACGCGTGCATGCCGAGAACCTGGTGCGGCGCGCAGAGCCGCAACTGCTGGAGGCGTACCTGCGGCAGTTGATCGAGCGCAAGCGCGAGCTGGATTTTCCGTGGTTCCCGGCACGTGTGGTGTGTCACGACATCCTGGGCCAGACCGCATTGGTCGATCTTGCCGGCCTGCGCGATGCCATTGCCGAGCAGGGCGGCGACCCGGCGCAGGTCAATCCGGTGGTGCCGGTGCAGTTGATCGTGGACCACTCGCTGGCAGTGGAATACGCCGGCTTCGACAAGCAGGCGTTTGCCAAGAATCGCAGCGTGGAAGATCGCCGCAACGCCGATCGCTTCCACTTCATCGAATGGACCAAGCGTGCGTTCGAGAACATGGAAGTGATTCCGCCAGGCAACGGGATCATGCATCAGATCAATCTGGAGAAGATGTCGCCGGTGATCTACACGCTCGATGGCGTGGCGTTCCCGGATACCTGTGTGGGCACCGACAGCCACACGCCGCATGTGGATGCGCTGGGCGTGATCGCGGTGGGCGTCGGCGGGTTGGAAGCGGAGAACGTGATGCTGGGGCGCGCCTCGTGGATGCGCCTGCCGGACATCATCGGTGTGGAATTGACCGGCCGGCCTGCGCCTGGCATCACCGCCACCGACATCGTGCTGGCATTGACCGAATTCCTGCGCGCGCAACGCGTGGTTGGGGCGTATCTCGAGTTTTACGGGGATGGTGCGCGGGCGCTGACCATCGGCGACCGCGCGACCATTTCCAACATGACGCCGGAATTCGGTGCGACGGCGGCGATGTTCTATATCGACCAGCAGACCATCGACTACCTGCGGCTCACTGGTCGCGACGATGCGCAGGTCGCATTGGTGGAGACCTATGCGCGGCATACCGGCCTATGGGCAGACGATCTGGCCACCGCACAGTACGAGCGCGTGCTGCACTTCGATCTGGCGAGCGTGGTGCGCAACATGGCCGGGCCGTCCAATCCGCACAAACGCGTGGCCACCACCGAACTGGCGGATCGTGGGATTGCCGGTACATGGGAAGACGTACCGGGCCAGATGCCCGATGGCGCCGTGATCATCGCCGCGATCACCTCGTGTACCAATACCTCAAACCCGCGCAATGTCATCGCTGCCGGTTTGCTGGCGCGCAATGCCAATGCGCGTGGATTGACCCGCAAGCCCTGGGTGAAAAGCTCGCTGGCGCCGGGATCCAAGGCGGTGCAACTGTATCTGGAAGAAGCCGGGTTACTGAGCGAGCTGGAACAATTGGGCTTCGGCATCGTGGCGTTTGCGTGCACCACCTGCAACGGCATGAGCGGGGCGCTGGATCCTGCGATCCAGCAGGAAGTCATCGATCGCGACCTGTATGCCACGGCGGTGTTGTCGGGTAACCGCAATTTCGACGGGCGTATCCATCCATATGCCAAGCAGGCGTTTCTCGCTTCGCCGCCGCTGGTGATTGCCTATGCCATTGCCGGCACCGTGCGCTTCGATATCGAGAAGGATGTGTTGGGCATCGATGCCGCCGGCGTGCCGGTCACGCTCAAGGACCTGTGGCCGAGCGATGCCGAGATCGACGCGGTGGTGGCGCGCAGCGTCAAGCCCGAACACTTCCGCAGCGTCTACGACCCGATGTTCAAGCGCAGCGCGGGGCGGGGGATCAGCGTGAACCCGTTGTACGAGTGGCGCCCGGCCAGCACGTATATTCGGCGCCCGCCGTATTGGGAAGGCGCGTTGGCCGGCGCGCGCACGCTGCGCGGTATGCGCCCGTTGGCCGTGCTGGGCGACAACATCACCACCGACCATTTGTCGCCGTCGAACGCGATCATGGCCGGCAGTGCGGCCGGGCAATATCTGGCGCACATGGGCGTGCCGGAGGAAGACTTCAATTCCTACGCCACCCATCGCGGCGACCATCTCACCGCACAGCGCGCCACGTTCGCCAACCCCAAATTGATCAACGAAATGGCGGTGGTCGATGGGCAGGTCAAGGCTGGCTCGCTGGCCCGGCTGGAGCCGGAGGGCCAGGTGCTGCGCATGTGGGAGGCGATCGAAACCTATATGACGCGCATGCAGCCGCTGATCATCATTGCCGGCGCCGATTACGGGCAGGGCTCGTCGCGCGACTGGGCAGCCAAGGGCGTGCGGCTTGCCGGTGTGGAAGTGATTGTCGCCGAAGGCTTCGAGCGCATTCACCGTACCAATTTGATCGGCATGGGCGTGCTGCCGCTGGAGTTCAAGCCTGGCACCGACCGCAAGACCTTGGGCATCGACGGCAGCGAAACCTTCGACGTGGTGGGTGAGCGCACGCCTGGCGCCACGCTGACGTTGTCGATCCACCGGCGTGATGGCGAACAGCTGCAGGTGCCGGTGACCTGCCGTCTGGATACCGCGGAGGAAGTGTCGATTTACGAAGCAGGCGGCGTGTTGCAGCGGTTTGCGCAGGATTTTCTTGATGCAAACAAGGCCGCATAGGGCAGCATCGTGGTCGATTCTTCGCGATTGATCTTCATGCTCAAGCCGCCACCGCAGGTGCTTGAAGTCATGGTCGGTGCTGTGGCCGTACACGGCCTCGATGCAATGCTTGGTGACGCCTACTTCTATCCAGGCAACTGGCACCAGTCGGTATCGGATCGGTTCGAAGGGTCTGTTGCGCGTGCCGCAATGCTGCGCGCGGGCGATCGCCTCGATGCTCAGGCGATTACGTTCTGCTTGAACCGGATTACCAGTCGCGGAACAGACCCGGTACATTGGGCATTCCGGGCAGAGGGAAACCCATTTGCCTTCATTGCATTGCAGGCTGCCATCGCAGCAGCGCTGCGTGCGGAAGGCCTACGCGTTGCGGGTGGACATACGCCGCACGTAACGATTAGCTATGCAGCGCCCGGTAAGCTCAACCATCCCATCGTGCCCATCACTTGGCACGCCACTGAGGTGCTATTGGTCGAAGGCGGTGGGCGACCGTATCGCTATGTAACCCTCGGATCTTGGCCATTGCGACCCGAGGGCCTCCTGCCGGAGCAGGCGCAACTGCCGCTATGACCTGAGTAGGAGGGCGTGCTTGAGATCCTCATGGTGATGCCTCGCATGGTCTTACCGACGCGTTACGCAAAATTTTTTGCATCACTTCTGCACGTCGTTTCAAAGGAACGTTCATGGCATTCGCTCCCCAACTCCGCATCCCCGCCACCTACATGCGCGGGGGCACCAGCAAAGGCGTGTTTTTCCGTCTGCAGGATCTGCCGACCGCCGCGCAGCAACCGGGGGCTGCACGCGATGCGTTGTTGTTGCGGGTGATCGGCAGCCCGGATCCGTATGCCAAGCAGATCGACGGCATGGGCGGGGCCACATCGAGCACCAGCAAGAGCGTGATCGTGTCGGCCAGCACGCGCGATGGGCACGATGTGGACTATCTGTTCGGGCAGGTGTCCATCGATAGCGCGTTCGTGGATTGGAGCGGCAACTGCGGCAATCTGTCGGCGGCGGTGGGGCCATTCGCCATCGCCAGCGGCTTGATCGATCCGGCACGCGTGCCACGCGATGGTGCGGCCACGGTGCGGATCTGGCAGGCCAATATCGGCAAGACCATCGTGGCGCATGTGCCGATGACCGATGGATTGGTGCAGGAAACCGGCGACTTTGAACTGGATGGGGTGACCTTTCCGGCGGCGGAAGTGCAGCTGGAATTTCTCGACCCGGCCGACGACGCCGAAGGCGACGGCGGGGCAATGTTTCCCACCGGCCACGTCATCGATCAACTGGAGATTCCCGGGCTGGGCACGCTCGATGCCACGCTGATCAACGCGGGCATTCCCACCATCTTCGTCAACGCGCGCGACCTGGGTTACACCGGGACCGAGCTGCAGGACGCCATCAATGGTGACCCGCGCGCCTTGACCATGTTCGAGACGTTGCGCGCGCACGCTGCGGTGCGGATGGGTCTGATTGCGAAGGTGGAAGACGCCGCGACGCGGCAACACACGCCCAAGGTCGCCTTCGTGGCACCGCCGGCCGACTACACCGCGTCCAGCGGCAAGCCGGTGCACGCGGCAGAAATCGATCTGCTAGTGCGTGCGATGTCGATGGGCAAATTGCATCACGCGATGATGGGCACTGCAGCAGTTGCGATCGGCACCGCTGCGGCCGTGCCGGGCACGCTGGTCAATCTGGCTGCCGGCGGCGCGGCGCGCTCGGCGGTGCGATTCGGGCATCCGTCCGGCATCTTGCGGGTCGGTGCGCAGGCGCAGCTGGTCGACGGCCAGTGGCAGGTGACCAAGGCGCTGATGAGCCGCAGTGCGCGGGTGCTGATGGAGGGGTGGGTCAGGGTGCCGGCGCCTGTTGCCGAGGTTGGGTAATCAAGTACAGGAGCAATGGCCAGCGCCACTAACCGCGCTTCCCACACGCTGTCGTATAAATGGCAAGGCTGCGTTGCATTAATTCGAACAAGTTTTCAAATTCCGAAAACTTTTTCGCACGCGCTCTGCCATATTTGTGTAAATCGTGTTAATTCTGTTGCACCGCGGCACGCAGGCCGGGCCGCCCCGCCACCAGAATCCGGAGTTCCTCCCATGTCCGCCAGCCGGTCGCTCAAGATCAGCGCGCTTGCCGTTGCCGTCGTTTCCCTTCTTCCGCTTCATGCCGTTGCCCAGCAGACGCCCAGCGACGACGGCGTCGTGCGTCTGGATGCGGTCAAGGTCACGGTCGAGCGGCGTTCGGAAGACTCCAAGGACGTGCCGGTTTCCGCATCGGTGTTGCGCCCGGAATTCCTGGATGCCATCTCCACCAGCGGTTCGGACATCCGCGTGCTGGCGGGTAAGGCGCCCAGCCTGAACATCGAATCGTCCAACGGCCGTGTGTTCCCGCGCGTGTACATCCGCGGCTACGGCAATACCGACTTCAACACCTACGCCTCGCAGCCGGTGTCGTTGATCTATGACGACGTGGTGCAGGAAAACGCGTTCCTGAAGGGCTTCCCGATCTTCGATCTGGAAGGCCTGGAAGTGCTGCGCGGCCCGCAAGGCACGCTGTTCGGCCGCAACACGCCGGCAGGCGTGGTCAAGTTCAATTCGGTCAAGCCGACCATCGGCGCCAATGACGGCTACGCCAGCCTGTCCTACGGCACCTACGGCACCACGACCCTGGAAAGCGGCCTGAGCATCGCGATGGGCGACCATTGGGCGGCGCGTCTGTCCACGCTGGGCCAGCGCCGCGACGACTGGGTGGAAAACCGCGACGGCCGCGATCTGGAAGGCTATACCGATTCGGCCGTGCGCCTGCAGCTGCTGTACCAGGCCAGCGACGACTTCAGCGCGTTGTTCAATGCGCATGCGCGCCATCTGGACGGCACCGCGCGCCTGTTCCGCGCCAACATCATCCAGCCCGGTACCAATCAGCTGGTGGATGGCTTCGATGCGGAAAAATCCTTCATCGACGGTGCCAACCGCCAGGAACTGCAGACCTACGGCGGCAGCGCCAGCCTGACCTGGGATCTGGGCGACATCGCGCTGCACTCGATCACCGCATACGAAGGCATCGGCAAGTACTACAGCCGTGGCGACATCGACGGTGGCTTCGGTGCGGTGTTCGCACCGCCGTCGGGCCCGGGCGTGATTCCGTTCCCGGTGGAAACCGCCGGCGGCATCAAGAGCCTGGATCAGTACAGCCAGGAAGTGCGCGCCGAATCGCAGTATGACGGCCCGCTCAACTGGCAGGCCGGCCTGTACTACTTCCACGACGATGTGGAAGGCGAAAACTACACCTACAACACCCTCAGCGGCGGTGATCTGGCCAGCTATCAGCTGACCCGCCAGCGCAATACCTCCTGGGCGGCGTTCGGCTCGTTGAACTACGCGGCCACCGACCGTTTGAACCTGCGCGCCGGCATCCGCTACACCTACGACAAGAAGACCTTCGACGTACTGGCGCTGGATCGCGTCACCCTGGTCGAACCGTCCAGCGGCGAGACCGACAACTCCAAGGTCACCGGCGATCTGGCGGCCACCTTCTCCATCAATGACGACGTCAATGTGTACGCACGTGCGGCACGCGGTTTTCGTGGCGCCAGCTTCGGCGTGCCGTCGGGCACTGCGCCGCTGACCGTGGCCGAGCCGGAGACGGTGGATTCGTTCGAGCTCGGCATCAAGTCGGACTTGTTCGACAACCGCGCGCGCCTGAGCTTCGATATCTACGATTTCCGGGTGAAGAACCAGCAGCTCACGGCGGTGGGTGGTGCGTCCAACGACGTGCGTCTGCTCAACGCCGACAAGACCAAGGCCCGCGGTGCGGAGTTCGATTTCGAAGCCTTGCTGACCCAGAACCTGCGCGTTACCGCCGGCGGCGCCTACAACTGGACCCGCATCGACGACCCGAACCTGTCGGTGGGCATCTGCCGCACCTGCACCGTCACCGACCCGATCAATGCGGCCGGCCGCGCAGTGATCGACGGCAACGATTTGCCGCAGGCGGCGAAGTGGATGGCCAATGCCACCCTGCGTTACGGCATTCCGATGGGCAACGACGGCGAGCTGTTCTTCTACACGGACTGGTCGTACCGCAGCGAGGTGAACTTCTTCCTGTACGACTCCAAGGAATTCACCGGCCAGCCGCTGGTCGAAGGTGGCGCCAAGATCGGCTACAACTGGGGCGCGGGTGCGTACGAGTTGTCGGTGTTCTGCCGCAATTGCACCAACCAGATCCGCGTGACCGGCGCGATCGACTTCAACAACCTCACCGGCTTCATCAACGACCCGCGCATCGTGGGTGCGCAGTTCCGCGCCAACTTCTGATCGGCGCTTTGGTGTAGCACTATCAAACCGCCGGCTATCATGCCGGCGGTTTTTTTTATGGCAGCAGGAGTGGGCAGATGCAGCGGACCTGGCAACGCGCGTGGGGATTGGTGGCGATGTGGTGCGTGTCGACAGCCGCGTGGGCGCAGCAGTCCGCCGCAGCTGTGCAATCCACACCGGCATCTGTGCAGAGCGAGAAAGTGGTGGTCTCCACCGACATCGGCGACGATATCGACGATGCGTTCGCGTTGGGGTTGCTGCTGCGTCGCCCGCAGTTGCGGGTACTGGGCATCGCATCGGCATGGGGCGACACGACGTTGCGTGTGCAGTTACTGCAGCGGTTGTTGCAGCAGGCCGGGCGCAGCGAGATCCCGCTGGCGGTGGGCGCACGTACCACCAGCAGCATTGCGTTTAGCCAGGCACGCTGGGCGGCCAAGGGACAGGTGCCGGCGGCACTGCCTGATGCGGCCGCGATGATCCTGCAGCAGGCGCGCCAGCATCCGGGCGAGGTCACCTTGCTGGTGCTGGGGCCGATGACCGATGCGGCGCTGGCGCAACAACGCGACCCGGCCGGCTTTGCCAAGCTCAAGCGTGTGGTGGCGATGGGCGGATCGGTGCGGGTGGGCTATGGCAAGTCTGCGTATCGTCCGGCCAGTGCGCCGGCGCCGGAGTACAACATCCTGGCCGACGTGCCGGCAGCGCAGCGCGTGTTCTCATCTGGTGTGCCAATCGTGTTGTTGCCGCTGGATGCCACGCAGGTCACGCTGGAAGAGCCCGAGCGCGTGGCCCTGTTCGCGCACGGTGACGGACTGACCGATGCGCTGACGCAGCTGTACTACCAGTGGCGCAACACCGACCAGCCCTGGGCCAGTGCCACGCCCACGTTGTTTGATGTAGTACCGGTGGCCTGGCTGCTACGCCCGGCGCTATGCCCGACCACGCCGCTGCATCTGGACGTGGATGCGCAAGGCTATACCCGCGAAGGTGCTGGTGCGCCCAATGTGCAGGCCTGTCTGCGCGTGGACAAGCCGGCGCTGATCGAACTGTACATGCGTTCGTTGCTGGAGTTGCCCTGATAGCGGGGAACAAATGTCGTCAATGCCCGTGCCCCGCGGCGAGTGCTTTTTTGCAGCTCTTTGTGAGCTAGTCAAGAGCCTGGTTGGTCGACAGCGCAGTGCCCTCACCGCTCGCGGGACACGCCGTGAATCCATCCTTGGAGGCTCGATGGCGGCATCCATGCCGCCAACGGTCCCGCAAGCGGCGAGGGCGGCGCGCCCAGACAGTTGGCTGGCGACCAACTGAAAGCGGCTCATTTCGACTCGGTTGGCGTGCTGTCGCGGATCGATTGTTTGGCATTCGATGGACGCGACGACAGAACGAGCGAGGGGCGATCAAAAAGGCGCTTTGAGCACTGCTCTCAGAGACACCGGCCAATCGTAATTGGTCCTTGCCCGCTCGCCGTCGCGGGACCCTGGGCGGCCTGGATGCCGCCACGGAGCTTACAGGGAGGTACTCGCTGCATGTCCTGCGATGGCGGGCGGGCAAGGGCCCTGCAGCCAAGTCATAGCCCAGCTGCCTGCGCTAGGCGGCATGACGTGGTCCGGCACTCGCTCCAGGCGCGGTTACCAAACCATGCGCTCACCGCCAGTTTGCCATCGCAACGCTCGCCAGCAGCGCACGCTTGCCGCCCATCGGCAAGCAGCCACGTCGTCGCTTTGGCGCCAGCAGCCAGATGCGCGCCGTCGCTATACTTGCGTTCTCACATCGCGAGTAGCACGAATGGACAGCCAGGGATCACGGATGATGCGGTCGGGCACACCGCGGATGTTGCTGTGGGCGGTGTTGCTGGCCGTGGCGATCGGCGCGGTGGCGTGCAAGCGCAACGAAAGCGGTCAGCTGCCCGCGGCAAGCGGCGAGGCGATCAAGGCCGACAAGCAGGCCATCACCGGTTTCGCGCTGGCGCGTGCCTATCCCGACCAGACCAGCGACGGCCTGTCGCTGGCACTGGAATTCTCGCGGCCGCTGGTCGGCACGCAGGATTTCGATGCGCTGGTGCGCTTCGAAGAAAAGGTCGGCACGGGCGACAGCAGCTGGACGCTGTCCGAGGACGGCAAGACGCTGCGCTACCCGTACGTCGAAGCGGCCAAGGACTACACCGTGCTGGTCGACGCCAACCTGCTGGCCGCCGACGGCAGCCGCCTGGGCAAGCCGCTCAAGCAAAAGGTCTACACCGGCGAACTCAAGCCGGTGGCCGGGTTCGCTTCGCAGGGCAGCGTGCTGCCGGCGCGTGAGAGCCGTGGTCTGCCGGTGGTGTCGGTGAACGTGCCGGAGGTGGATGTCGAGTTCCTGCGCGTGCGCGAAAAATCGCTGCCGGCATTCTTCCAGCAGTTCCAGCGTGGCGGGCGCCGTGGCAGTTGGGATCTGGAGAGCGAATACAGCGGTAACCAGCCGTTGTCCCAACTGGCCGACCCGGTGTACGTCAATCGCTTCATTCTTGGCGGCAAGCAGAACGAACGCGTGCTGACCTACCTGCCGACGCAGGACATCAAGGAGCTGCAGGAACCGGGTCTGTATTTCGCGGTGATGAAGCGCGCCGGCAGTTTCGAAAACGAATTCGACACAGCGTTCTTTACCGTCAGCGACATTGGCCTGCATACGCGCGCCTACAAGGACAAGTTGTTCGTCCACACCGCCTCGTTGCAGAGCGGCGAGCCGATCAAGAACGTGGAGCTACGCATCCTCGACGCCAAGGGCGAGTTGTTCCTGAGAGGTGCAACCGATGGCAACGGCAATGCGCTGCTCAACTACACGCTCGACGCCGGCCATGTGCTGACCGCACGCAGCAAGACCGACATTTCGCTGCTGCCGTTCAACCAGCCGGCATTGGATCTGAGCGAGTTCGCCGTGGCCGGCCGCCAGGGCGCGTGGTTCGATGTGTTCGCCTGGGCCGGTCGCGATCTGTACCGCCCCGGCGAAACCATGCGGGTCTCGGCGATCCTGCGCGACAACGACGGCAAGCCCACCAAGCCGCAGCCGGTGTTTTTGCGCCTGAAGCAGCCGGACGGCAAGACCTTCCGCGAGACCAAGCTGTTGCCGGGCGAGCAGGGCTATTTCGAATTTGCCCAGCAGATTCCGGCCGATGCGCCGACCGGCCGCTGGCAGGTGGAATTCCGCACCGATCCGGCCAGCAAGGACGCCGTGCAGGGCATGACCGTGCGCGTGGAAGAGTTCCTGCCCGAGCGCATGAAGCTGGACCTGGACAGCACGCAACAGATCTTGAGCGCCGGCCAGCCGTTCAAGCTGGTGGCCAATGCCGCGTATCTGTACGGCGCGCCGGCCGCTGGCAACCGTTTCACCGCCAAGCTGGCAGTCAGCGTCGAGCAGCATCCGCTCGAAGCGCTGCCCGGCTGGTTCTTCGGCGACCCCACGCTGGAGCTGCCGCGCGAAGCCAAGGACGTGATCGACACCGAGTTCGGTGACGACGGCATCCTGCGCGAAGACATCGCATTGCCGGACGAGGCCAAGCCGATCAGCACGATTGCCGCGGTCGTCTCCGGCAGCGTGTACGAAACTGGCGGGCGCACGGTCACCCGCACCCTCAAGCGCGTGCTGTGGCCGGCCAAGGCCCTGGTCGGCGTGCGGCCATTGTTCGACGACGAAGACGGCGCCGATGCCAATGGGACGGCGCGCTTCGAAGTGACCCGCGTGGATGCCGATGGCAAGCCGCAGCCGGCCAAGGGCCTGAAGGTCACGTTGGTGCGCGAGCTGCGCGACTACCACTGGAACTACACCGACAACCACTGGGATTACGACTTCACCCGTCGCTTCGAAAACAAGGACACGCGCACGCTCGATGTGGGCAGCGTCAATGCCAAGATCGATTTTCCGGTGGAATGGGGCGAGTACCGCCTGGACGTCTTCGACCCGGCGAGCGGGCTGACCACGCGTTACCCGTTCCGCGCCGGCTGGAGCTGGAACGATGAAAACCGTGGCCTGGATGCGCGCCCGGACAAGGTCAAGCTGGCGCTGGACAAGACCGGCTACCGCGCCGGCGATACGCTCAAGGTCACGCTGACCCCGCCGCATGCCGGCAAGGGGGTGCTGCTGGTGGAAAGCGACAAGCTGCTGTACGTGCAGGACATCGACGTCAAGCCGGGCAGCAGCTTCGAGATTCCGGTGACCGAGGCGTGGGAGCGCCACGATGTGTATGTCACCGCACTGGTCTTCCGCGGCGGCAGTGCGCCCAGCAAGATCACTCCGGCACGTGCGGTGGGCGTGGCCTATGTGCCGATGGACCGCAAGGCGCGGCGGGTGGCGGTGGGCTTGTCCGCACCCAAGCAGATGCGCCCCGAGCAGCCCCTGCCGGTGACGGTGAGCGTGCCCGAGTTGGCAGGCAAGGCCGCGCACGTGACCATTTCGGCAGTGGATGTGGGCATCCTCAACATCACCCGTTTCCCGGTGCCCGATGCCAACGCGCAGTTCTTCGCGCAGCGTCGTCTGGGGACCGATGCGTACGACATCTATGGGCGGGTGATCGAGAGTTTCGAAGGCGCCAGCGGCAAGCTCAAGTTCGGTGGCGACATGGCGCTGGAAGCCCTGCCGCAGGCCAAGCGCCCGACCGCGCGCGTGCAGACCGTTGACCTGTTTTCCGGCTCGGTGAAACTCGACGCCCGCGGCAACGCGCGCGTGCAACTGCCGGTGCCGGATTTCAACGGCACCTTGCGGGTGTCGGCGCTGGTGTACTCGGACACGCGTTACGGCAATCGCGACATGGAAACCGTCGTGCGTGCGCCGATCCTGGCCGAAGCCAGCATGCCACGCGTGATGGCCCCGGGCGACCGCAGTACGGTGACGCTGGACGTGCAGAATTTCACCGGCAAGCCGGGCGAGTTCAACGTGCGTGTGGAGGGCATTGGCCCGCTCGCCCTCGGCGAAGCGTCGCGCAGCGTCAAGCTCGGCGTGGACGCCAAGCAGACGCTGAGCTTCCCGCTGAGCGCCACCGAAGGCTATAGCGTGGCCAAGGTGCGCGTGCGCGTGGACGGCAACGGATTCAAGGCCGACCGCAGCTACGAGTTGCCGGTGCGCGCCGGCTGGCCGCAGGTGTTGCGTGCGCAGACCCGCGTGCTCGATCCGCTGGCGCCGATCACCCTGGACAGCGGATTTGCCGATGGCCTGATGGCCGGCTCGGTGACCGCACGCATGGTGGTCAGCGCGTTGCCGCCCATTCCGTTCGCCAGCGCATTGCAGGGCGCGTTGGAGTATCCGTATGGTTGCGCCGAGCAGACCACCAGCAAGGGTTATGCAGCGCTGCTGCTCGACGATGCCACCGCCAGGGCGCTCGGCACCAAGGGGCTGGAGCCGGCCAAGCGCCGCGAGCGCATGGAAGGTGCGTTCGGGCGTCTGGCGTCGATGCAGATCGCCAGCGGGCATTTTTCGATGTGGGGCGACGATGGCTACGTCAACCCAGGGCTCACGCCTTATATCGCCGAGTTCCTGCTCGATGCCAAGGACGCCGGTTTTGCGGTGCCCGACAACGTGTTGCAAAAGGCGCTCAACCGCCTGAGCGAAGATCTGTTGTCCGGTGGCAACGAGTTCTACGGGCAGGACCGTCGCGACAACCTGAAGTTCGCCAATCAGGCCTGGTCCGGGTACGTACTGGCACGCGTCAACCGTGCGCCGCTGGGCACGCTGCGCGCGCTGTACGACAATCAGCGCGACAAGGCACTGACGGGCCTGTCGTTGGTCCATCTGGGCATCGCCTTGTCGCTGCAGGGCGATACCAAGCGTGGCGAAGCGGCGATCAAGGCCGGGTTTGCCAAGGACAGCAGCGAGCGTCCGCCGTACTTCGGCGATTACGGCAGCGCGATCCGGGACGATGCCTTGATGATGGCGTTGCTGCACGAACGCGGTTTGTCCAAGCCCGAGTACGACACCCGCGCGGTGGCCCTGGGCCGCGCCCTGGATGCGCGTCGCGCTACCGGCTGGCTATGGCTGAGCACGCAGGAGCAAGTGGCGCTTGCGCGGTTGGGCAAGGCCTTGATGGTCGGGCAGGGCAAGCAGGTGTCCGGTACCTTGACGGTGGGCGACCAGGTGCAGCAGATCGCACCCGCACGTGTGTTCGGGCGTAGCTTCGACAGTGCCGCCCTGGCGCGCGGTGTGCAGTTCGCACCACAAGGCGAGGCGCCGATGTACGCCAGCCTGGAAGTGGCCGGCATTCCGCGCAGCGCACCGGAACCGGACACGCGCAATCTCAGCGTGGAGCGCAGCTGGTACACCACCGACGGCAAGCCGTGGACCCCGCGCCCACTCAAGGAAGGCGAAGCGTTGATCGTGCGCGTCAGCATCACTGCCAACAGCAGCATGCCCGACGCCTTGCTCACCGACCTGTTGCCGGCCGGCCTGGAGATCGAGAATTTCAATCTCGGCGATGCCAAGCAATGGGCCGATGTAGTGGTGGACGGCATCGGCATCAGCGAGCGGTCCAGCGCCGCCGACGTCAAGCACGAAGAGTTCCGCGACGACCGCTATGTGGCCGCGCTGGCGCTGTCGTCTGGCAGCAAGGCGCAGGTGTATTACCTGGTGCGTGCCGTCACCCCGGGGACCTACACGGTGCCGCCATCCCTGGTGGAAGACATGTACCGCCCCGAGCTGCGCGGAGTGGGCCGCAGCACGCCAGCCACGATGACGGTGGTGCAGCCTTAGGAGATCAATGCAGGAGCGCGCGCGCTTGCGCGCGATGAGGCGTTACGGGAGGAGTCCCGTCGCGCGCAAGCGCGCTCCTGCGCCGTCCCAGCTTCGTATGCCGCGCCATCGCTGCGCATTGTCTTTTCGCTGCGACGCAGGCGACACGCGAAGGTCATTTTTACGCTCTACGGTGGCGTGCTTTCTCATCGGCGCGGCGTCAGTGCTGCGCAACTCACGGGATTCCATGCAGCGCTTCGATCCGTACCGTATGCACCTGTCCGTTCTTGCCGTGGCCATTGCCGCATGCTCGCCTGCAGTGCAGGCGCAAACCGTCGGCGTGTCATCCGACGCCGTGGGTCTTGCGTCACCAATACGCCCGGACACGGCGTCATCCAATGAGGGGCAGCGTCCCACAGAGACGGCGTCGGTGGCAGAGCATCCCTCGGACACCGCCTCCACAACCTCGCGCAACGATGCAGCCGGCCGCGAGGCGCCCGCCGCGGCCGGGCCTGAAAGCGGCGTCAAGACCCTTGATGCCATGCAGGTCACCGGCGTGCGCCGCGCCAACGCGGCTGCGGTGGAAAGCAAGCGTGCGGCGACCAATATCACCGATGTGATCAGCGCCACCGACGTGCGTGCCTTGCCCGACAGCACCATCGTCGAGGCATTGCGGCGCGTGCCTGGCTTGTCCGTCTTGCCTGCCACCGATAACGAGCATCCGCGCGATGAAGCAGCCACGCCGGTATTGCGTGGCCTGGGGCCCTCGTACAACAACGTCACCATCGACGGGCTCACCATCGCCTCGCCCGGCACACCGAACGGCACGCTCGGTTCGATCACGCGCGGCGTGCGCCTGGACCTGTTGCCGGCCTCGATGGTCAGCGAATTGCAGGTGGTCAAGACCTTCACCCCCGACCTGGATCCCAACGCCACCGGCGGTGCGATCAACCTGAAAACCCGCAGCGCGTTCGAAAATGGCGGTAAACCGTTCTTCAGCGCCGAAGCCGCACTCGGCCACGCCAACGATGTCGGCAAGCCGCGCGATCAGGACGATCCGGGCTATCGCGTCAACGCCACCGGTAGCCGCACCTTCGGTAGCGAGCAGCAGTACGGTGTCACCGTGTCTGCCAACTATCAAACGCTGAGCAGCTACACCGAAACCCATATGACCACCGACACGGTGCACTACGGGTTCTACGACAACAGCGGTGTCTTGCAGACCGGCGACAGTCTCGGCAATGGCTGGGCGGTACCGCAGCAGGATAAATACTGGTACGTGCAGGATCAGCGCGACCGTTATGGCCTCACCGGCAAGTTCGAGATGCGGCCCAGCGCGGCGCTCGAAGCCTACGCGATGGCCGGCTACTACTATTTCAAGGACGACATGGAGCGCAACGAGGTCATCATCGATCCGCGCAACCGTGGTCGGGTCTTCAATCAGACCGCAACGTCCGGCAGTTATCCCGGCGGCGACATCGAGGTGGGCTATTCAAACCAGATCGTCACCACGCGTACCAAGGTTGCGCAGCTGGGAACGATCTGGCGGCCCACCGATCGCCAACAGTTTTCCGCGCGCGGTGCGTGGTCGGATGCGACCTACGACGAGCCGATTCGCATGATCAAGTACGCCACCGGCATCACGCGCCCGGCACCGGTGCCGGTGGGCCAGACCGGCAGTGGCGTGACCGTCAATGCCACGCCCAACTATGCGTTCAATTACGACACCTCCGGCTTCGATCAACGGTTCGGCGTGTCGCCGCAGGCATACAACAATCTCGACAATTACAGCCTGTCGTACTGGCGCCCAGACTATAAGCGCACCGCGTCCGATCGCATCCTGACCGGTCGGCTCGATTACGGTTTCAACCAAGGCGAAAGCGATCAGGGCATCGGTTTTGCGGCAGGCGTGTCGTATACCACCGACAAGCCGTCCTACGAGATCTATCGCGTCGAGTATCAGCCCAATACGACGGCGCCGGCGTTCGGCCTGGCCGACGTGGTGGGCACCGGTAGGGCGCCGATGCGCTATGCCGGTTTGAACCTGCTGAGCATCGATCCGGACAAGGCCAATCACGTGCTGGCGGCCACGCCATTGAGCGCGTTCAACAGCACCGACCAGCAAGCCTTCAGCAATCAGGATAATTTCACGCATACCGAAAAGACCTTCGGCAGCTATGGCTTGATCAGCTATCGCAGCGATCGTTTGAATGTGCAGGCCGGTGTGCATTTCGACAGCACCAAGCTCGACACGGTGGGCCGCCAGCGGCAGCTGGATGCGGCAACCAATCATTACGTGTACGTCGATAACCCGACCAGTGCGGACTACGACTATCTGCTGCCGTCGGCGGTGATGACCTATCACCTGACCGATGCGCTGGATCTGCGTGCCGGTGCAAGCCGCACGTTGGGCCGCCCGCCGTACGATGCCTATGCGGCGCGTACCTCCATCGGCTTCGTCAATACGACAGACGCCGGCAACCCGAACGCGCAGGGCGTCACCGTCACCATCGGCAACCCCGACATCAAGCCGCGTGTGTCCAACAACCTGGATCTATCGCTGGAATGGCGCCTTCCCGGCGATTTCGATGCGTTTGCGTCGGCTGCCGTCTTCGACAAACATATCCAGGACGAGATTTTTACGCTCTCGCGCACCGACAGCTTCACCTTCGACGGCACCACGTATGCGAATGCGTTAATCAGCACACCGGCCAATGCCGCCAAGGCGCGTATCCGCGGCGTGGAGTTCAACGGCATCGTCAACACATTGGGGCCGATCGCGCCGTGGTTGAGTGGCGTCGGTTTCAGCGCAAACCTCGCATTGCTGGATGGCAGTCTGGACGTGCCTTACAGCGTCGGCAGCGGCAGCAGCCTGACCCAGCGCGAGCGCAAGCTCGACAATCTGGTGGGTCAGCCCGATTACACCGCCAACGCAACGCTGTTCTACAACGCCGGCGGGCTGGAACTGCGTGCGGCCTACAACCGGCAAGGCAAGGCGCTGCGTTCCATCGTCAGCAACATCGATTGGCAGGACCTGTATTGGTCGCCGCGTTCGCAACTGGATTTCACCGCCACCTATGCGGTGAGCAAGCAGTTGAGCGTGATCGGCCAGGTCAGCAATATCACCCATAGCCGCATCACCAGCGTGACCGGCCCCGGGCAGAATCTGCTCAAGGACAGTTATTCGGTGCCCACCACCTATTGGGTGGGTCTGCGGTTCACGCCGACGCTGTGAGCGCGGCCCGGGCAACGGGTGGGCAATGCGTACCAGCCTGAGATCGATGCCTGCCGTTTACCCGCTTGATTTCACCAGCGCGTGTGAAGCGCGGCAACGCCCGTCTGCCGCGCTACCGTATTGCACACATCTGATTGGAGCCGTTCGATGACATCACGCCCTATTGCCGTCCTCGCCGTCGTGCTGCGCGCGGTTGTGGCCACTGCGGCGAGCGCCGCACCGACAGGCGTGGCCGCGATCCAGGCGCGCCTGACCAATCCGCAGGGCGGCATCGTGGTGGTGGCGCACCGCGGGTGTCATGCTGCCGCGCCACAGCACGGCTTCATCGAGACCGCGCCGGAAAACTCGCTGGCGGCGTTGGAGCGCTGCATCGCCATCGGCGCCGATGTGATGGAAACCGATGTGCGGCGTGCCGCCGATGGCAGTCTGGTGATGCTGCATGACGCCACCGTGGACCGCACCACCGATGGCACCGGCAAGCTGTCCGAGTTGACCCTGGCCGATCTGCAGACACTGCGCCTGCGCAGCGACGAAGGCGGTGCACAGGCACCGCTGACCGACCAGCGCGTGGTCACGCTCGAGCAGATGCTGGCCAAGGCCAAGGGGCACATCCTGCTCAACCTGGATGTCAAGGACGCGATCTACGTGCAGGTGATCGACGCAGTCGCACGCGCCGGCATGCAGCATCAGGTGATCGTCAAGGCCGAAGCCGGCATCTTCACCGCACCACTGGCTGCGATGCCGCCGTTCGATACGGTGTACTTCTTCCCGATCCTGATCAACGCGCATGGCAAGGCCGATCTTGCCGCCATTGCAACGGCACAGACGCGCAATGCACGCCCGATGGCATTCGAGTTGCCGAAGATGACCGCCGCGCAATTGCCGGCACTGGCAGCGGTGAGCAAGGCGCATAACGTGCGGCTGATGGTCAATTCGTTGTGGGACGGCTTCATTGCCGGCTATGGCGGCGATGCGGACGCCGAGCGCGATCCCGACAAGGTCTGGGGCCGGATGTACCGCGACGGTGTGTCGATCATCCAGACCGATGCGCCGGAAGCCTTGCTGCGCTATCGCGCCACGTTGGAAAAGCGCTGAGCGGAAGCGACCAGGCCGCCGTCCCAAGCGGTGGCAACGAGGTCTAGCACGGCGCGCCGTGCACCAAACAACTTAACGGACGAGGTGTCACGTCTAAGGAAGGTCTGAACAACG
>NZ_JAGHWU010000035.1:0-11978 GCF_017746145.1 Xanthomonas sp. D-99
TTGATCAGACCTTCCCTAAAGAGAGTAATGAAGTAGTACAGCGGCCAGCATCATGGCGCCGGCCCGCAAGACCACACACGGCCGAAAGTCATGCGCCTGCCTGCCAGACGCGAAGACACCCACGTCAAAGAGAAGCTGCGGCAACGACAGGGCACGTATGCATCGAGTCAGGGCAAGGCAGGCCCGACTGGCGCGAGCATGCTACACCGCCATGCTGAACACGCCCCGCATCGATCAGGCGTGCGCGGCCAACACCACTTCATCTGCAGCCGTCACACAGGTGCGGGGCGCATGGATGAGGCAACGCAATGGCATTGTGCAAACAAAAGCCCCGCTTCCGCAGGGCTTTCGTCGGTTCAACCACGCATCAGCCGATCAGGCGAACGGGTCCTGCAGCACCATGGTGTGGTCGCGGTCCGGGCCGGTGGAGACGATCGAGATCGGGCAGCCGGCCAGTTCTTCCAGCGCGCGCAGGTAGGCGCGTGCGGCGGGCGGCAGTTCGTCCCACACGGTGATGCCGTGGGTGTTCTCACTCCAACCCGGGAACTCCAGGTACACGGGGGTGCACTCTTCCCAGCCCTGCGCGTCCAGCGGCGCGTACTCGGTGCGCTTGCCGTGGTATTCGTAGGCGATGCAGATCTTCAGCTTCTCCATGCCGTCGAGCACGTCGAGCTTGGTGATGCACAGGCCGGAAATGCCGTTGATGGCCACCGCACGCTTGAGCGCCACGATGTCCATCCAGCCGCAGCGACGCGGGCGACCGGTGGACGCGCCATACTCGGCACCGCGGTCGCGGATGCCCTGGCCAACTTCGTCGTCCAGTTCGGTCGGGAACGGGCCGCCGCCGACGCGGGTGGCATATGCCTTGGCAATGCCGAGCACATAGTCGATCGCATCGGCGCCAACGCCGGTACCGGCCAATGCGCCACCCACGGTGGTGTTGGAACTGGTGACGTACGGATAGGTGCCGTGGTCGATGTCCAGCAACGCACCCTGCGCGCCTTCGAACAACACGCGTTTACCCTGCTTGCGCAGGTCGTGCAGGATGCCGGCCACGTCCGACTTCATCGGCTGCACGTACTCGCCGAAGGCCAGCGCCTCGTCGTAGGTCTTCTGGAAATCGACCGCTTCCACGCCCAGGTACTTGGTCAGCACGAAGTTGTGGTAGTCCAGCGCGGTGCGAAGCAACTCTTCCAGCTGCGGCGGGTAATGCAGGTCGGCGATGCGGATGCCGCGACGCGCCACCTTGTCTTCGTAGGCCGGGCCGATGCCGCGGCCGGTGGTGCCGATGGCCTTGCCGCCGGCGGCCTTCTCGCGCGCCTGATCCAGCGCGATGTGGTAGGGCATGATCAGCGGCGCGGCCGGGGAGATCTTCAGGCGCGAACGCACTTCCACGCCGGCGTCTTCCAGCTCGCTGATTTCCTTGATCAACGCGGCCGGGGAGATCACCACGCCATTGCCGATCAGGCACAGCGCGTCGTCGCGCAGGATGCCGGACGGAATCAGATGCAAGACGGTCTTCTTGCCGTTGATGACCAGCGTGTGGCCGGCGTTGTGGCCGCCCTGGAAGCGGACCACCGCACCGATTTCCTCGGTGAGCAGATCGACGATCTTGCCTTTGCCTTCATCGCCCCACTGGGCACCGAGCACGACAACTGACTGACCCATGACGGGTGAACTCCTAAGTTTTGCTGCGGCCATCGGGGCCGCGGGATGGGACCGCTGCAGGGCTGGCCGCGACACCCTGCGCGCGGCTCCATCGGGGAGCGTTGCAGTGGCGCGATAGCCCTGACACGGAAAAAGCCGAACCGAGTGCTCTGGTTGGAGCGTGCCCGGCCGGCTTTTGTGCATTATCCGGGTTTCGAGTGACGTGCACTACCCCTTGGCGGACGGCGGATCGGGGGGGCGGGTCAGATTGCGGCTGGCTGTCGGTTGCGCGGTGCTCCGAGCGCTGCCGGTCACTAGGGCCCCTAAGGCCCCTAGCCTGGAAGATCACCGTAGCGACAATCCCAATGGAGTCGTAGGAGCGCACCTGGGCGCGACGGCCTTACCAGGCATGCCCGTCGCGACCGGATGCGCTCCTACGGTGGGGGGCGCGCGTCTGTCTGTCCGGCAGTGAAAGGCAGAAACAAAAACGCCCGCATTACGCGGGCGTCTTTGCTTCAAGCCAGAGCGATCAACGATCGCTCTTGAGGTACTGCAGGAACGGATCGTTCTTGTCCAGCACCACCACGCCGTTGCCGTCGGTCATGGAGCTGCGGTAGGCCTCCAGGCTGCGGTAGAACGCATAGAACGACGGATCCTTGGAACCGGCCTGGCCGTAGATGCGGGCTGCTTCGGCATCGCCTTCACCACGCAGTTTCTGCGCGTCGCGCTCGGCGTCGGCCACGATCACGGTGGACTCGCGGTCGGCTTGCGCGCGGATGGTCAGCGCCTGCTCTTCGCCTTCGGCGCGCAGCTTGCTCGCTTCCTGCTTGCGCTGGGCGCGCATGCGCTCGTACACGTCGGTGATCACCTGGCTGTCGGTCGGCAGGTCGATCTGCTTGATGCGCAGGTCGGTGATCTGCATCCCCAGGCCCTTGATGGCGCCATTGATGCCCTTGAGCTGGTTGGCGATCAGTTCGCTGCGGTCGCCGGAAACCAACTGTTGCAGAGTGCGCGAGTTGATCTGGTTGCGCAGCGAGTCGGTGATGATCGGGGCCAGGCGCGAGTTGGCCACCGATTCCTCGCCACCGGTCGCGCGATAGAACGCCCGCACATCGGAGATGTAACCGATGGCGAAGAAATCCACGCTCACGTCTTTCTGCTCGGCGGTGAAGTAACGCGCCGGAGCGGTGTCCAGCACCTGGAAGCGGCGGTCGAACACGCGCACCGATTCCACCACCGGAATCTTGAAGTGCAGGCCGGGCTTGAGGTCGGCACGCACCACACGGCCCAGGTTGAGCACCATGGCGGTCTGGTCTTCGCGCACGACGAATACCGAGCCCATCAGGGTCAGCAAGACGGCGACGATCAGGCCGATGACTAGCGAATTCTTCATTATTCGGTTCCCTCACGGCCGGTCGGGCGCGGGCCGCGCTCCGGGTTGCGGATGGCCTCGCTACTGGCGCTTTGCGGCGGATTCAACAGTACGTCCTGCGGCACCATCGACGGCATGCTGGCAGTGCCGCCGGAAGCGGCCGGCTTGCTGGCATCGGCCGGCAACGGCACGTAGATGACCTGGCGGCCGTCGCTGCCGATCACCTTGCGGTTCTCCGACAGCACCTTCTGCACGGTTTCCAGCCACAGCCGCTTGCGGGTGACCTCCGGCGCGCCGGCGTACTGGGCCTGCAACAGCGTGAAGCGATCGGCATCACCCTCGGCCTTGGAAATGGTGGCCTGCTTGTAGCCTTCGGCACCGGTACGGGTGCGTGCGCCCTGGCCGCGCGCTTCGGGCACCACCTTGGCGGCGTAGGCCTGGGCTTCGTTGATCAGGCGCTCGCGCACCTGCTGGGCACCATTGACCTCGTCGAAGGCCGGCTTCACTTCTTCCGGCGGACGCGCATCCGGCAAGGTCACGCCGGTGACGGCCAGACCGGTGTTATAGGCATCCAGCGCCGCCTGCAGACGATCCTTGGACGCGATCGCCAGCGGGCCGCGATTGTTGAGCACGGTATTGAGGTCCGAACGCCCCACCTGCTCACGCACGGCACTTTGCGCGGCCTGCTCCAGCACCAGATCGGCATTGCGCGAACCGAACAGGTATTTGCGCGGGTCGCTGATCTGGTACTGCACGTTGAGCGACACGTTGACGATGTTTTCGTCGCGCGTCAGCACCGGCACCTGGTTGCTGAAGGTCTTGATCTCGGTGGCATTGACCTTGCGCACCGACTCGATCGGCCAGGGCAGCTTGAAGTTCGGGCCGGGCTGCAGGATGCGCGAGAACTGGCCGAAGCGCAGCACCACGCCACGCTGCTGCTCGCCGATGAGCTGGAAGCTGGAGAACAGCACCATCAGCACCACCGCGACCAGGATCCAGCGCCCCACGCCGCCGTCGAACAGCTCCTTCAACGGAGCGGGCAGATTGCCCCAACCGCCACCGTTGCCACCACCGCGCGGGCCCCAGGACCTGCGACGGTTGGGGTCCGGGCCGTCTCCGCCCTTGTTGCCGGGTGTGTTCCAGGCCATGCACGCTCCATGATCGAGGGGCTGTGCGGGCCAGTCCCGCAGTGCCGCCATGTTGTTTGATTCGCCGATTCTACTAGATGGGGCAGACCCACCGTTTTGAAAGGCCCGGTGCGATGCATTGTTGGTTTAGCCGGCGGGACGGATCGGGCGGGCCTGGGACCCAGGCAATGGTTGTCGGGCGAGGGCCTTCGCGCTGAGGACCTGAAGACCAGGATGCGACGTGCCGGCGGCAGGCATGGGCTGCCCCTGTCGAGCGCTGCGCACGCGTCTAATGCGCGCGGCCGGGCACATGATTGGTCTTGGCGGCTGAAGACCGTTCACCGGGCGCGTGCCTGCTTGGCAGGGTTCGGGCGCGGGAGGCGATGGGAGACGATGGGAGGCGGAAAGCGTGCGGGCCAAGCGGCGATTGCATCCTTGGCACCCATCCTTTCAACCACCCGTGGTTCCAAGGCGACGCCTGCGCCGCGCGCGTCACCCCAACCGCTCTGCCCTGGCCCATCGGCAGAAGGTGGCGCTCGGCACAGGCTGAAGGTAGAGCTGCGATGCAATGGCGCGAGACGAAGTCGACGTCCGCATCGGCCGATTGCCGAGTCCTCGCCGGACTCCCTACCCCGCGGGAGAGGGTTGGACCGTCTCCCGCCAATCCCACATCTGCGTTGCCGAAATCCAACCTCGATCACGCCTGGCCGGTGCACTTACGCTTTCGGCGGCTCTTCTTTCTGGTTGAACACACGCTCCATCACTTCTAGCAGCTCGTCTTCGGAGAACGGCTTGGTGATGTAGGCGCGGGCCCCCTGGCGCATGCCCCACATGCGGTCGGTGTCCTGATCCTTGGTGGTGACCAGGATGACCGGAATATGCTGGGTGGTGGGCTCGCGCTTGAGCGTGCGTGTGGCCTGGAATCCGTTGAGGTTGGGCATCACCACGTCCATCAGCACCAGATCCGGCAGCGATTCCTTGGCCGCTTCAACGCCGGCAGCACCATCGGTGGCGGTGATGGTTTCGTGCCCCAGCTTCTCGACGATGCGCTGAATCCCCAGCAGCTGCGACGGCGAGTCGTCGACGATCAAAATACGTGCCATGTGTTTCCCCTAGTGTGCGCGGCGAGTGTAGTGCGCCGGCCGCGCTTTCGGTAGCTGGGCCAGGTGCGTTGCTGGAGGGTTCGTGGTCGGCGAGCGTGGCCAGACTGATGGAGCGACGCGCTGTTTTTTCCAGTAGCCGTAGCCATTACGTCGGATAGCACAGGCCGGATTCAACGCAACACTCCGCCGAACGCCGTGTTGCTTTCCTTCTCCTCCCCCTTCATGGCGGGGGACAGGGAGCGCGTAGCGCTGGATGAGGTGGGATCCGGATGCGAGGGGGCAGATCGAGTTGATTATCACGTTGCGGGCAGCCGAACCCTCACCCCAACCCCTCTCCCAAAGGAGAGGGGACGGCTCCCTTCTCCGGCGCCGGCTGAGGCAGCGGCCAAGACTCGACGCTGCGGGTCGCCATCAACTGCCGCGCGGAGCGCGCGTGGCCTCACCCAACCCTTGCGCGCGCAAAGCTGATCTGGCCCGCGCCGCTCAGCTCAGCTCACGGTCTCGCCGAATGCCTTGGCCAGATTGCGGTATGCCTTCTTCTGCGCGTCGTCGGTGGGGGCCGGGGCGAGGATTTCCAGTTCCACGATCTGGTCGCCCGGGGTGGTGCCCGGCAGGCCGCGACCGCGCAGCCGCAGCTTGCGCCCGGCGTCGGAGTCGGCCGGCACCTTCAATTCGACCGAGCCGCCCAGGGTGGGCACGCTGATGGTCGTGCCCAGCGCGGCCTGCCAGGGCATGACCTGCAAGGTGTACAGGATGTTGCGCCCGTCCACCTCGAAATGCGGATGCGCCGCGTATTCGATCTCCAGCAACAGGTTGCCGCCGCCGTTGCCCTGCCCGCTTAGGCGGATCACCTGGCCGGGCTGCACGCCCTTGGGCACGCGCACATCCAGCTGCTTGCCGTTGATGGTGATGCGCACGCTGTCGCCCGAATACACAGCTTCCAGCGGCACCGCAAGCTTGGCGCGGGTGTCGCCGCGCGCCTGCGGGCCGGCACCTGCACCGGGCCCGGCGCCCGGGCCGCGCGGACGACCACCGCGTTGGCCGGCGAACAGGCTCTCGAAGAAATCGCTGAAGCCGCCACCAGCGCCGCCGTTGCCGAACACCTCTTCGAAATCGAAGCCCTGCCCGCCGCCGTAATTGGGCGGGGCCTGGAACTCGTCGCCCGGCCGGAATCCCTGAGCCTTCAACTGGTCGTAGGCCTTGCGCTTGGCCGGGTCGCGCAGCGCTTCGTAGGCCTCGTTGATCGCCTTGAACTTGTCTTCGGCGCCGGCTTCCTTACTGACGTCGGGGTGATATTTGCGCGCGAGCCGGCGGTAGGCGGTCTTGATCTCCGCATCGCCTGCACTGGGCTCCACGCCGAGCGTTGCGTAGTAATCCTTGAATTCCATCTAATCACCTCTGGAAAAAAACGGCCCGCAGCCGAGGCCACGAGCCAGTTCGACGGCCAGCACTCCGGCGGACAGCGCGTGTGCGGCGCGGAAGGCGTGCCCCCCTGCACCGTACGGGCGTACGTGCCGGGTTCGCATACCAGCCGCGTCCGCAAGCGGTCACGCCATGGAGCTGTTGGCCAATCTATTCGCAGCCGGGCGGGCAACCGCGCCTATTCTACGGCGCGACTGTCGCCGGAGAGCGAAGCTGTGTGGCCTCGCCCCAGGTCCGGCGTCCTGCGGCGGCCAGTTCCGGCTGGCAGAGGTGCCCGTCGGAACTGCCGGTCGCCTGGCCGGCCTGCATGCACAGTACAGGCCGGCCAGGCGAACACCGCGCGCCTGCACAGCGCGCCGCCGCGACGTTTCTTGCGCTTACTGCACCGTGCTGCCGCTGATGTTCTGACCGTTGCCAACCTGGATACGGCGCGGCGTGGCGGCCGGGCGCTTGGGAATGCGGATTTCCAGCACGCCGTTATGACCTGCAGCCGTGATGCCATCGGCGTCGGCGCTGTCGGGCAGCGCGAAGCGGCGATGGAAGCTGCCATGGCGGCGTTCAATGCGCGAGAAGCGCTCGGTTTCGGTGCTGGATTCGCTCTTGCGCTCCCCCTTGATCGACAGGATGCCCTTGTCCATCTGCACCTCGATCTGGCTTGGATCGATGCCCGGCAAATCGGCGTACAACACGAAGTGATTGGGCTCTTCCTTGATGTCAACGCGCGGCACCCACTGCGCGGTCACCACGGCCGACTCGTCGGTGTCGCCGTTCTGCTCGAAGAAGCGATCGAACACATGCTTGATCTCGTTCTGCAGCGCGTGGGTGGGAAATTGGGGATAACGAACGATGTTCATTGCAAGCCTCCAAAAAGGTTGATGACGGAGCCGGTGCCTGCGAGGTGCGCAGCTGCGCCGGCCATGTGCGTCAGATAGGCGTGGCCGGACGGATTTCAAGCGCGTTGACGCGCTTTTCCCCTGCCCCTTTCTAGAATCCGTTCAGCCACAGGAGCCTGCCGCATGACCATCCACGTTGGTGACCGCATTCCCGAAGTCGTGCTCAAGCGCCTGCGCGACGGCATCGAGGCCGTCGACACCCACAGCCTGTTCGCAGGCCGCAAGGTGCTGCTGTTTGCGGTGCCGGGGGCCTTCACCCCCACCTGCTCGGCCAAGCACCTGCCGGGCTATGTGGAACACTTCGAGCAATTCCGCAAACGCGGTATCGAAGTGCTGTGCACCGCGGTCAACGACCCATTCGTGATGCAGGCCTGGGGGCGCAGCCAGTTGATTCCCGACGGCCTGCACCTGTTACCCGACGGCAACGCCGAACTGGCGCGCGCCCTGGGCCTTGAAATCGACGCCAGCGGCTCGGGCATGGGCCTGCGCTCGCGCCGCTACGCGCTGTATGCAGACGACGCCGTGGTCAAGGCGTTGTTTGTCGAAGAACCCGGAGAATTCAAAGTCTCTGCAGCCGATTACGTGCTGCAGCATCTGCCGGATTGAGCCCCCCTTTCTCCCATCCACTCAGAAGGAAAACGGCCAGCCATGTCTGATCAGCCAGCCACCAATACTCCCGCCGGTATCACCGACACTGCCACCTTGCGCGCCCGCGCGCGCCAGAGCATCGAAGACGGCGCCATCACCGAGAGCTACCACGCCGATCGCGAGAAGGTGATCGAGTTGCTCAATACCGCGCTTGCCACCGAATACGTGTGCACGTTGCGCTACTACCGCCACTATTTCATGGCCAAGGGCATGCTTGCCGACGCAGTGAAGGGCGAGTTCCTGGAGCACGCGCAGCAGGAACAAGAGCACGCGCACAAGCTGGCCGAGCGCATCGTGCAGCTGGGTGGCGAACCGGATCTCAATCCGGACACCCTGACCAAGCGCTCGCATGCCGAATACAAGGAAGGCACCGACTTGCGCGACATGGTCAAGGAAAATCTCATCGCCGAACGCATCGCCATCGATAGCTATCGGGAGATGATCGATTTCATCGGCGACAAGGACACCACCACCAAGCGCATTCTCGAAAGCATCCTGGCACAGGAAGAAGAGCACGCCGATGAATTTGCCGACATGCTGGAAGGCTGGATCGGCGAATGAGTTGAGGTTGCGATGTAGCGATGCATCGCCATCGAAGATCGCAGCGAGTTGACATTGAAATCGACGCGATGGTGAAACAGACAGGGTAGCGCCTTGAGCGCCCTGTCTGTTTTTTTTTTGCCGCTAGATTGCGCTTAAACGGTTGCGCCCCGTATGAGCAACGACCTACGAGGTAGCCAGATCCCGACGCGCCGCCGCCCTCGCCCACGCATCTGTAGGAGCGCACCCGGGCGCGATGGAGCGTTTCCGGTAACGCCTCGTCGCGCCCAGGTGCGCTCCTACAGGGGATGTCGCGAACAGCAGGTGTCTGCCGCTGAGCACGGGTCGGTAGCACTTCGTTGGCGACCCGATCAACGCAACACCCGAAAGCGCACCTGCGTCCATGCGCCATCGCTGGCCAGTGCGGTGAGGGTGTGCAACCCAACCTCTTCGAAATCGCGCTGAAATCCTTGTCTTCCGTTGGTCTGCGCGATCCAGCGGCCATCCAGCAGCCAATCGATGCGCGCCTCGCTGCCCAACGCACGTAACTGCAACCGCACCGGGCGTGCGGCGTCGTTGGCCCGCGCAAGCGTGGCGCGGTCGCTCAAGCCATCGATGCGTAGCATCCCGCCACCGGTCATGCGCCCGTCCGGCGCACAATCTTCAGCCAGAGGCGGCAGTTGCGCGGCGGCGCGTTCGGATGTACTGAGCCAGGGCGAGACCAACGCCGGCCAGCGCGCCACCGCGCGCGGCACACGCTCATGCGGCTGGCGGCATTCCTGCGACAACCGCTGACCGCTGCGCGCATCGACCTCGAAGCGCACTTGCCCGCTTTGCCACAGACGCGCATCGCGCTCGGCGAAGGTGGGCGGCACTGCGCCGTCGAGTGCGTAAGCATCGGCACGGCGTGCGCAGAGCGCTGGCGGGGTCTGATCCGCAGCGCCACCCAGCGGCCAGCAGATGTCGATTGCCTGCACTGTTGCTGGCATCGGCAACGGGGCGCTGTCGCCGGCCCTGCGCGGCAAGGCATCGATGACTTCGAACATCAACGGCAATGCGGTGACCGCACCGTATTGGCCCGGCAACGGGGTGCCATCCGGCCGCCCTACCCACACGCCGACGGTATAGCGCCGCGTCCCGCCAATGGCCCATGCATCGCGGTAGCCGTAACTGGTGCCGGTCTTCCACGCCACGCCGGGGCGCGCGGTGGTGTCGAAGGTGCCGCTGCCATACCCGGGGCGCGGATTGCTCTGCAAGATCTCGCGCACGATCCAGGCCGCACCCGGCGACATCACGCGGCGATCGATGCGCGCATCGTCCGGCGTGTAGCGCACACGTCCGGCAATACCGCCGCGATTGAGCGCGGCGAAGGCGCCGACCAGCTCCTGCAACTGCGCACCGGTGCCGCCCAGTATCAACGCCAGCGACGGCGCGCTGCCGGAAGGAAAATGCAGCGCAATGCCGGCATTGGATAACCGCGCAGCGAAGCGTGCCGGGCCGATGCGCTCGAGCAGATCCACCGCCGGCACATTCAACGACAGCCGCAACGCCGTGGCCGCGCTCACCGGGCCGTTGAACGCCGCATCGAAATTGCCGGGACGGTAGTCGCCGAAACTCTGCGGCGCATCCACCAACAGGCTTTCGGAATGGATCAGGCCATCGTCCAGCGCCATGCCATACAGGAACGGCTTGAGCGTGGAGCCGGGCGAGCGCCATGCCTGCACCATGTCGACATGACCCAGGCGCTTGCGGTCGCCGAAACTGGCCGAGCCCACGTAGGCGCGGGCCTCCATCGTGGCGTTGTCCACCACCAACAATGCCGCGGAGGTGCGCTCTGGCAGCTGCGAAAAATACGTGGCCACGCGCTCTTCCAGCGTGCGCTGCAATTCCACATCCAGCGTGGTGACGATACGCGCCGCACGCGGCTGCGCGCTATGCAGGCGCTGCGCCAGCAAGGCCGCATGCAACGGTGGCTTGAGCGAGCGTGTGACCACGGGCTCGATGCGCGCATCGTCCACCTGCGCGCGCGACCACACGCCCAGCTCGACCATGCGGTCGAGCACCTTGTCGCGTGCGCGTTGCGCCGCTGCCGGGTGCCGGTCCGGGCGCAGGCGGCTGGGCGATTGCGGCAATACCGCCAGCAACGCGGCCTCGGCGTGCGACAAGGCCTTGGCCGGCTTGCCCAGATACGCCCAGCTGGCCGCCTCCACCCCTTCGATGGTGCCGCCGTAGGGCGCGCGCTCCAGATACAGCATGAGAATCTCGTGCTTGCTCAGGTGCGCCTCCAGCTGCAATGCGCGCAACAACTGCTTGGCCTTGCCCCACGGCGTACGTGTATGCGGGTCCAGGATGCGCGCCACCTGCATGGTCAGCGTGGAGCCGCCGGACACGATGTGGCCCTGCCCGATCCACTGCCCACCGGCACGCAGCAGACCCCAGGGATTGACGCCCGGGTGGCGCCAGAACCAGCGGTCTTCGTAGTTCAGCAGCGCCTGCAAATACAACGGCGACACGCTCTGCGGCGTGGCGGGATAGCGCCATACGCCATTGCGGTCGGCGAATGCACGTAAGGGCGTGCCGTCGCGCGCAACCACCAAGGTGGAGGTGTCGCGGGACTTGGGCAACGGCAACGGAAAGGCCAGATCGAGCAGCAGCATGACGCTCAGCAAGGCAGCCGCACTCAAGCGCAGCCACCGCAGCCAGCGGCGTCGGTTGCGGGCCTGATGGTTCGGCGTTTGCTGGCGCGACGGCGTCCGATCCATCCCTGTTGGTGCCTGCGGCTGTTCATCCATCGCGCAAAGCATGCAGGGCAAAACGCGTTTCGGCTACCGCTGCGCAATTCCAGGCCGGCGTATCTGCAGCGCGATCAGCCGCACGACCAACTGCACGGCCAGCCGGACAAGCTACTGGCCCAAGGACAGGCGCAGACCCTGAGCGACATGCGGACATCCTTGCGCGGCAACCGTTTGATCCCACCTGTGGTCACCGCATGCAGGTGCCTGCGATGCTCAGGGCATTCACGCCGAAGGCGCGGCCGCCACGCTTCGGCAGCAGCACGCATCATCTGCAGGTGGCGGCGATACCCCCGCGAACACACTCGTTTAGGGAAGGTCTGATCAACTCACCGCAGATGCGCGACACTATCGCCTTATGTAGAGGATTCATCCATGCAGCTGACGTTCGGTGACGCTGAGGGCTTGGGCAAGCGTAAGCAGACCCGGCGCGA
>NZ_JAGHWU010000036.1:0-27946 GCF_017746145.1 Xanthomonas sp. D-99
GATCAGACCTTCCTTAGGTCTCGAACAACGCGCGTTGCAGGTCCGGTGGCGGCAGGTGCGCCAGGAGTCGAGTCAGCTGATCGCGCTGCGCGCGCAACGGGTCGTGCATGAGGAAGTTGGCCAGGCGCGCATGCCAGGCCGGCCAGCGGGTGGCCAGCGCATCCATATCGCCTTCGGCCGGGCGGCCCTCGTGCGGGGAGGCAACGAAAGCGGTGTCGCACAACACGTTACGCCAGCCCAGCCCGCCCATGCGCAGGCTCAAGTCCACCAGTGCCGCGTACCACGAGCCGTAACTGCTGGCGTCCAGGCCACCGGCCTTGCGCCGCGCCGTTCCGCGCAACAGCACCGCGTGCCCGATCGCCGACGGCAGTTCCGGGTGCAGCGGCGGCATCGCGGCGCAGGCAGCCGCAAGCCGCTCGGGTGCGTCCGGCATGGGGTTGAGCTCGCCCAGCCGCGGCCAGCTGCAGGCTTCGCCCACATTGCTCCATGGCGTGGCGGTGGCGATCGCCGCATCGCGTGCAAAACACGCGGTCAGTTGCCGCAACCATCCGGGCAGCGGGCAGGCATCCAACCCCAGCACCACCACGTCGGCATCGCCGCAGGCGCTGAGCATTTCGTCCAGATGCGCCACCTCGCCCAGCATGCGCTGGCGGCGGGTGTAATGCGCCTGCAATTGCGTGCGTGCCAGCCAATGGTCGATCACTGCGCGCCCACGCGGGCCGGCCTGTGCATCGTCGGCCAGCCACACCCGCGTGCCGGCCGGCGTGGCGGCATCCAGTGCGCCCAGACAGGCATCCAGCGCCTGGTCGTCGGTGCCGACCGGCACCAGCACGACGGGAAGAATTATGTCCGTAATCAGGCTTGCGAAACCTCAGACGCAGGCTCCGACCCTAGCCGGTCATCTAACATAAACATTATCCAGATAAACCTCAGAGGGAACAGCTGTGAGCTCACCAATGCTATTGACAAAACTTGAAGTGTAGCCAGAGAAAGTAAGCTCAACCTGCTTTCCGGCATACTTTGAAAAATCAATATCGCTCACCTGAACAAACCTAGGGCACGTCCGCGACGCTGAACAAGTCTGATCCTCCTTGTTTGCACCATTATAACTAGCCAAAGATTCAACCTGCCCTGTAGCCAAATCACGTACGGTCACGTAAAGAGAACCATCCCTGAATGTTCTCGGCGTGTATGCATGCTGAAAAATATCGCCTATCTTGTAAGCAAAGCTTAATTTCGCAGCAACTGGAACCACAAACGTTTGAGACACTCGGCCGCATAAGTTAAAACCCCCAACATCACCCCTATTCCCCAGAGAAACGATCACTACGTAGCCGTCGGCGGGCGACTCTGTCGCCCCGCCCAGGCGAGCCCCACCTTGCGTATAACTTGCATTTGCGCAGCTGGAAAATGCACCTGCCTGGACTGATGCAAAACTCCACGCCCAAGGACTACCAGGCCTGTCGAAGCTTCCGTTGACAACTTGGCACAGCGCATTGAACGAGAAGAGCATGGTTATGAAAGCCACAACTAATGAATAACCTTTTTTATACATGGCACTACCCTCGCTGGAAGTGATGAGACCACAAAAAGTCTAATACCAATCAAAAAGCATTTCGCCGCCACTTAATTTTCATTAAAATAATTATAAAAACAATGATAGTAGTCGCAAATTCATCAATTAATCATGATGGAATTACTTACTTACCGCTTGACTTATTCATAGGCGTCATTGATTCGAATCGACGACCATATTCATCCGTGAGGTTTCGTGCCTCCATGGGATTCCGGACAATACTAGGAGTCAGCAGAACTATCACTTCACTGCGCCTCTTATTTTGGGTCTTCTGCCCAAACAAAGCACCTAAAACTGGCAGCTTACTCAAGAACGGAACCCCTGCTGAGCCATCGCTAGCACTATCCTGAATTAGTCCAGCTAGCATAATGGTATCGCCACTCTGAATTGCCGCCTCTGTCTTAATACGACGAGTGTTAATATCCACATTGCATGCGGCCTGATTCACTGTCGCCGTTGCGGATGCGCAGGCAGTTGGCCTATCGCCTGGACTACTGACTTCCTGCACGATATCCAGAAACACCATGCCATCTTTGGTGACGCGCGGACGTACTTTAAGGATCACGCCGGTGTCGATGTACTGCACCGAGGAGAAGCTGCTGTCGCTACCCAGGCCGGTATTGATCGAGGTGGAATTGATCGGAATGCGCGAGCCCACGTTGAGCGTCGCTTCTGCGTTGTTGCGCACGAACACCGACGGGGTCTGCAGCAAACGTACATTGGTCACAGTATCCAGCGCGCTGATGATTGCAGCAGCGTTTTTCCCAAGGAAACTCCAAGCAAGCCCACCGCTGCCAACTTTGCCGGCAATATCACCCCAGATGTTACGTCCAGCCGCATTTGCGAGGCCAGCACCAAGGCCGATGCCGGTTCCATTCGTTACGCCACTATCGGTCGCGGCGCCAGGTGCGTTGACCGCATTTTCGAAGTACCAGTTCACGCCGTAACGTAGCTCGCCGGTCAGATTGACCTCCGCAATCTGCGCTTCGATATGCACCTGCATCGGCATCACATCGAGTTTCTCGATGACGTCGCGGATGGACGTCCATGCCTGCGGTGTGGAGCGCACCAGCAAGGTGTTGGTTTCGGCCACTGCCGACACGCCGACCTTGTCGCCTTGCACTTCCAGCGTCACCGCGCCATTGCCGTTGCTGCGCGGCGACAACTGCAGGCTACCGTTGCCGAGCCCGCCGCCACTGCTGCCACCGGTGCCGCTGCTGTCGAACTCACCGCCCACCGTGCCGCTGCTGCCCCCGTTTTCACCGATGCTGCCGCCGGTCACGCCGGAGCTGCCGCCCAGGCTGCTGTCGCGATTGCCGAGCGTGCCACCCAGCACGCTGGTTTCCGACCCCGGGGCCAGCGACGCATTGGAATCGCCACCGTTGCTGCGGCCACCGAACACTTCCGAAAGACGATCGGCCAGATCCTTGGCCTTGATGTACTTCAGCTCGTAGGAGAACAGCCGCACACCGCCACCGGCACTGTCGATCCGGTCCAGCCACTGCTGGATCTGGTCCAGATAACGCGGCTGCGGGGTGATCACCAGCACCGCGTTGGCGTTTTCCAGCGGCATGAAACGGAACATGCCGGCGCTGGGCGTCTTGCTCTGCTCGCCGAAGACCTTTTCCAGATCCGCGCTGACTTTTTCGGCCTTGCCGGACTGGATCGGGAACACGCCCACCGACATGCCCGACAGCCAGTCCACGTCGAAGATCTGCACGGTGCGCAGATAGTTTTCCAGCTCGGCGCGGGTACCGCCCAGGGTGATGACATTGCGCGCCGGGTCGGTGCCGACGATGGCATTCGGGCGTGCGTAGGGCTCGAGCACCTTCTTCATTTCGCTGGCGGAAATGAACTTCAGCGGCACCACGCGCACCTCGAAACCGCGTGCGGCCGAGGGCGATGCGGTGCTGGGCGCGACCGTGCCCGCCAGCGCCTGGTCGGCCGGCACGATGTTGTAGCGGCCACCGCTGAACACCATGCGGGCGTTGTTCCAGCCCAGCACCATCTCCAGCAGGTTCAAGGCCTGCGCCGGCGAGACCGGGTTGGGCGTGGCAAGGGTCACGGTGCCCTGCACGCCGGGCGCGATGACGTAGTTCTGCCCCAGCATGTCGCCCAGGATCGCCTTGACCACCGCCTGCACCGACTCGCCTTCGAAGTTGAAGGTGGCGCTGCCGCTGCTGGCCATGCCCAGCGTGGGCGCCGGCGCGGACGCGGCGCCCTGGTTGATCATGGTGCCGCTGCCGCGCCGGATCACCGGACTGGGCTTGGCACTGGCGTTGGCGTTGCCATCGGCAGCCTGCTCGGCGGCAGTCTGGGTGGCGCCGGCAGCCCCGACTTGCGGATCCAGGCGCGCGTTGCGGCGCACGTCCGGCGGCGGAGTGGTGGCGCAACCGGCCAGCAGGCCAATCAGCAGGGACACGGGAAACAGGCGCGGCGTCATGCGTTCACTCATTGGGTCTGACCGGGGGTAGAGCCGCTCTGGCGCTGCTGTTGCAGCTGGCGGCGTCGGGCTTCGATGCGTTCGCGGATGGCACGCATCTGATCGTCGGAGGGACGTGGGGCTTCCTGCGCGCCATCGCTGCGCTGCGGCGGCACGGTTGGCGGTGCCTGCCCGCCTGGCTGTTGTTGCTGCCCCGGGGCGACAGGTTGCGGTTGCGGCGGCTGCGGCGTGGCAAGTGCGGCAGCGTCGGGGGGCGGGACCGGCTGGGCGCCAGTGGCGGCACCCCGTGCGGCGGCATTGGCGGTCGGCGGCTGCCCGCCCTGGCCGTTGAACACGTGCAATTCCAGGGTTTGCGTGCCGCTGGGGCCTTCGATGGTTGCGCTCCGCGGCTGCAGGGCGAGCAGGCGCCAGCCCTTCACCGCTTCGCCGCCCAACTGCACGCGCACCGAATCCTGCGGGTCCAGGGTCAACGTCGCCATCTTGAAGTTGTCGGTCAGCAGCACACCGGTCAGGCGCACTGTCGAAGCAGCGCTGCTGCCGTCGTTGCCGGACAGGAAGAATGGATGCGGCAGGCGGTCTTCGGCAAACGCCGGATGCGCGGCGATTTCCGAATATTTCTCGAATGCGCCCAGGCGCTCCGGCGCTGGTGCCGGCAACGTGGGCAGCCGCTGCACCAGCGCCGGGTCGTCGGGCAGCGGCTCCACGCGCTTGCCCAGGCCGGCGACGGCCAGCACGCACACCAACAGTGCCCAACCGACCACGGTGACCAGCAGCCAGGTGCGCAGGCCGATCATGTCAAGGCGCATTGCTGGCCTCCGCGGCGTTGGGGGCAGCAGGTGCGGCGGCGGCGTTCAGCGGTTCGGCGCTGGCACCGGGGCGCAGATAGCCGGCCAGTTCGAAGGCGATATCCAGGCCATTGCCGCTTTCGTTGGGCGAGAGCTGGTAGCGCTGCGCCATCACGTTGAGGTTGTCCACGAACAGGCGCGGCGTGCCGTTTTCCAGGCTGTACAGCACCGAGGCCAGTTCCGGGGTGCCGCAGCGCAAACGCACCTGCACCGCCACGCGGGTGAAGCGGTTCTTGCTCTCCGGCTGCAACGGCGAGCGATTGCTGATGGCGCAGCTGCGGTTGCCGGGGCTGGCCTCCACCACCGCGCGTTCCAGCCGCTGCACCAGCCCGGCGGAGGCGAGTTCGGCCGAGGTTTCCGGCAGGAAGCCCGGGCGGCTTTCCAGCGTCTGGCGCGCCTGCCGCAGCCGCTTGCTGACTTCCGGCGCCTGTTGCAATTGCACGCGCACGCGCAGCTCGCGTTCGCGCAGCGCTTGCAGGTCGTCCTGCACCGCGATCATCGGTTGGGTGAACCACGGGTGCACCAGCACCAGGTAGGCCACGCCGATCACCAGCAACAGCAGGCCCAAAGCGATCCAGCGATCGCGCTTAACGCTGCGTGGCATCGGCTGCCTCCTTCGCATCGGGGCCGGCCAGCTCGGCGGTGATGGTGAAGCGGTCGACATTGCGCCCGGCATCGCTCTGCAGCACGCCGGTCAGCGACGGCGTACGCCACAACGGCGAGCCCTCCAGACGACGCACCAGCGAAGAGGCCTCGTTGCTCAATCCGATCAACTGCAGTTGCCCGCCTTCGACCGAAAATTTTTCCAGATACGTGCCACCGGGCAGGCGCCGGCTCAGTTCGTCCCAGATTTCGACCGAGGTCGGGCGGGTGGCGCGTTGCTGCTGGAAGAACCGCGCGCCTTCGACCAGATCCATCAATTGCTGCCGTTCGGCAGCGACCTTGCGCGCGCGCGCGGCGTTGGCCTGCACCTTGGCGCGCAGATCGTCGGCGGCCTGGCGGCGGTTGTCGAGCAGCAGCCAGCCGGCAACGGCCAGCAGCACCAGCGCAGAGGCTGCGAGCAACAGGTTCCAGCGCTGCATCGGGTCGCTGCGGCGCAGGCGTCGCGCCGGCGGCAGCAGGTTCACCCCCAACGGCAGGCCGTTGGCGTCGGTCACGTCGATGCCCGACAGCGCGCTGTTCCATGCGTCCGGCACGCCGGCCGGGCCATCGATCATGCGTCGCGGCACCACCACCAGTTCGGCATCGAGCTGGCCGTCTTCGCGCACATCGAGCACGCGTGCATCGAAGTACACCTGGTCGGCGGTGAACGGGGTTTGTCGGTCGATCTCGAAACGCGCCACGTCCTGCAGGCGCGCCGCTGCCGCTGCGGGCAGGCGCAATGGCCGGCGCAAGGCATGCGCGGCCGGCAACAGCCAATGCCGCGGCAGCCCTTCAAGCGCTGTCGGCAGCAAGCCGTTGACTTCCTGCGGATGCACCGGCCACGGCAGGCTGGCGACGGTATCGCAGCTGTGATCGCGCTGGCGCAGCAACTGCAGCGTGTCGCCATCCTGTTGCAACAACAGGCGTGCCTGCGACAGACCCAACTGCCATTGCCAGCGCTGCGGCAGCCAGGCCAGCAGCGAGTGTTGCCACCAACGCCAGAAGCCTCCGGCTCCCGGCATGGCGCGTACGCCGATACGACCCAAGGTATCCCGCCATGCGGTCATTGCACTGCTGCTCCCTCTTCCCAACGCAACACGGTATAGGCCGACCCTGGTAATGCGGACGCGCTGGTCGACACCACCGCCCGCAACACGGCCTCGCGTCCCTGACTCAGTCGCGCCCGGCTCTCGATACTATAAGTGCCCGAGCCACCGACCGTCGCCTCGCTGCCCGGCAAACCCAGCGGCGCGTCACGCTGGGCCAGCAGTTGCTGCGCGTCCAGCCCCATCGCGGTGAGCACCGGGGTGGGCGCAAACCGCGCTTCAGGCCGCGAACGACCGCTGTACAGCGTGACGTTGGGCAACAGCTTGCGATACAGCTCGCCATCGATGCCCAGCACCAGGCGCAGTTCGCCCAGGGTTTCGAATGGGCTGTCCTTCGCGCCATACGGCAGCCCGGCATCGGCGTAATCGCGATCTTCGGCGCCACCACCGGGCTGGCTCAATGAATCGCCATCGCGCCAATCGACGATGGCACCGGCGATGCGCCCGGCACTGGCCTGCTCGCCGCCCACCGCGCGCACCAGACCGGCGAGCAAGGTGGGCTCGGCCATGTTCAGATCCACCTTGCCGCTTTCATCAGTGATACGAATCTCCACGCTGGCATCGTCCATCTGCCAGCGATAGCGCCGGCCGTCCGGGCGCCAGCGCGCCTGGGTGTCGGCGTCTTGCAAGCGAAACAATGCGTATTCCAGGCCAGAGCGCGCGTATTCCTGCGCCTGTGCACCGTTGCGCAGCATGCTGCCCTGCAGCGCTTCCACGCGTGCGGTGAGCGCGAACGCACCGATCATCGCAGTGAGCAACGCAATCAACCACAGCACCAGCACCAGCGCGGCACCGCGCGCGCGCGTCATTGCCCTGCTCCCGGGTTGCTGGATTGCGGCAACGCCACCACCATCGGCGGCCATGCGGCATCGTCACTGCGGATGTCGATGCGCACCATGAGCGGCAGGCGGTCGTGCCACTCCCACTGCGGCAGCCACGCGCTCAGGCGTCCGTTTTGCGGATCCATGCCGCGATACCGGAAACTCACCTGCTGCACGCCTTGAGCAAGCAGTTCCGGCGGCAGCGGGCTGCTTTCTTCGATCGGCTTGCCGGACTGCAGCATGGTCAGCGCAATCAGCAGGTTGCGCCGATCGCCATCGCCGGCCACCGACAGGTCGTGCAGATACGGCCCGCCGCGGCCCAGGTAATCGGGCACGTCTGCGGCAAAGCGCAGGCGTTGCGGCTCGCCGATGAACAGGATCGGCTGCTGACTTTGCGTATCGATGCCCATGGCGATCGGCAATGCTGCGGCCAGGCGCCGTCGCAGAAATTCTTCTACCGCACGCACGCGCTCGCTGCGCTGCGCGATCGCTTCGCCGCGCTGACTCACCGCGCTGGCCGAGCGCAGGGTGGCAAACGCCAACGCCAACCCACCGACCAGCAACATCGTGGCCAGCAGCACTTCGATCAAGGTGAAGCCTGCGCTGCGCCAACGGCTCATGGCGCGCTGCCCTGCGTGTTGGCCGCCACCAGCCGCAACGTGCGCCATTGCAGCATCTGATTGGACTGCTCGCCCCAACGTACCACCAAGGTCAATTGCAGCAGACGGTGCGCGCCGGGCGACATCGGCGCCTGCCGATTGCGCCGCGGTTCGTCGTAGGGGCGCACTTCCATCGACCAGCGAAAGTGGCCGTTTTCGAACGTGCCTTGTTGCTGCTCGGGCTCCAGCGGCTTGTCGATGCCCTGCACGGCCAGCAGCGATTGCGCGTGCAAGGTGGCGCGCGTGCTTTCATCGGCCGCGCGCACCTGGCGTGCAGCACCGGACAACGACCCGAGCAACAGGCTCAACGCCAACGCCAGCAACGCGAAGGCAACGATCACTTCGATCAGGGTGTAACCGCGCTGATGCCTCATGGCGATGGCGTCCGCAATGGGCCCGAACGCACCTCGCCGGTGATCCAGCCCACGTCCACGCGCCATCTGGCGTCCTTGACCTGCAGATCGATACGCCCGCCGGTAGAAGCGCCATCCGGAAAGAACTGGATCGCGCCCTGATCCTGCCGCGATTGCACCTGGCGCGCGCCGGTGAAGCGCACCTCCAGCGACGGCGGCAGATCGCCATGATGGCCGCCGGGTGCGTCCCAGCGCAGCTGCTGCGGGTTGATCAGAAACCGCTGCGGCGTGCCGGTGGCAATCGCCTGGGTGCGCGTGTAGCGCAGCTGCGAGGCGATCGCCTTGCCGGCAGTGCGCAGGCGCATGCCGTCGATGCCGCCGTTCAATGCCGCAGCGGCAAGTACGCCGGCCAGTGCGATCAACGCGATCACCAGCAGCATTTCCAGCAACGATGTGCCACGCGCGCGTGCCCGACCAGGGCCGACCGCTCCATGCCGATGACGCAACGGCTGACACGCAACGCGCATGGCGAGCGCTTATTGGTACTTGATGTCCGCGTCGTAACTGCTGCCACCGGGCTTGCCGTCCTTGCCCAGGCTGATCAGGTCGAATGGCTGACCGTCGCCGGGCGCACGGTATTCGATGGCGTGGCCCCATGGGTCGTTGAGTTCGGCCGGCTTGGCGTACGGGCCCAGCCAACCGCTGCTGCCGCCGGGCTGGGTGACCAGGTCATCGAGTTTGCTCGGCAACTTGCCGGTGTCGAGCTGGAAATTCTCGATCTTGCCGGCCAGCGTCTGGATCTGCGACTTGGCCAGATTGGCCTTGCCGCGATCGGCACCGCCAAGCACGCGACTGCCGACCAGCGTGAGCACCGCACCGATCAGCACGATGACGATGATGATTTCCAGCAAGCTCATGCCGGCCTGGCCTGCGCGTGACGGACTGCGGGTGATGGAACGCTTGATCATGAACGATTTCCTTGCACGTCGATGAGGGATGCTGCCGCCAACAGATGACACGGCGGGCATTGCAATGGTTCCCGCATGGGTGTCGTGCGGTCACCGGAACGTTGTGGTGAATACGCTGCCCGGTCAAGCGCGCGGTTGGCCGTTGGACGCGCGGGATGTGCAGTGTACGAGCGCTCCATGCCGATTCGGAGCATCGGCTGTTCTCGCCTGACGCCTGCACCGTTGCACTGACCTCCGCTCTCAGCCGATTGCATTGGTGAGGTCATACAGCGGGACCAGGACCGAAATGATGACAAGCCCCACCACCGAGGCCAGCACCAGCGTGATGAACGGCACCAGCGCAGCCAGTGCGCGGTCGATGGCCTGCGCGGTTTCCAGTTCGAAGGTGTCGGCAGTCTTGAGCAGCATCGTATCCAGTGCGCCGGACTCTTCGCCCACCTGGATCATCTGCAGCGCCAGCCGCGGAAAGCGCTTGCCGCGTGCCAGCGACATCGACAGGCCATGGCCGTTCTTGACGTCGTCGGCCGCATTGGCAACATCCTCCACCAACGCCAGATTGGACATCACGTTGCGCGCGATGCCGATCGCCGCCAGCAGCGGTACGCCATTGCGCAGCAAGGTGCCCAAGGTGCGCGTCAGGCGTGCGGTTTCCAGCCGGGCAATCAGGCTGCCGACCACCTTCTGGCGCAGCAGCCATTGGTCCAGCGATGCACGGAATGCGGCATTGCGACGCTTGCGATCCAGCCATAGCCCCAGCACGCCCGGCACGACGATCAGCACGATCCACCAGTCGCGCACCAGCAGGCCCACGCTCAGCACCGCCTGGGTAAACCATGGCAGTGCTACATCCAGGCTTTCGTACATCTGCGCAAATTGCGGCACCACATAACCGAGCAGGAACAGCAACGCACAGCCCACCACCGCCAGCAGGATCGCCGGGTAGATCAGCGCGTTGATCACCTTGCCCCTGAGCGCGCGGCTGCGCTCCAGATAATCGGCCAGCCGCTGCAGCGTGTCCTGCATGCTGCCGCCGGCTTCGCCGGCGCGCACCATGTTGATGTACAGCTTGGAAAACAGGCCGTGCTGGCGCTCGAGTGCGGACGACAATGGCGCACCGCCGCGCACGGTATCGCGCACATCGCCGATCACCCGCCGGCTTTTTTCGTCTTCGGGCAGATCCATCAGAATCGACAGCGCGCGGTCCAACGGTTGCCCCGCGCCGATCAACGTCGCCAGTTGCTGGGTGAATTGCACCAGCGCCGCATTGTCGAACGGCTTTTTGCGCAGCAGCATGCGCAACGACGGCGAATCGTTTTCGCCAGTGGCCAGGCGCGTTTCCACCGGCAGATGGCCCTGTTCCTGCAGACGCAACGCCACCTCGGCATCGCTGGCCGCTTCCATCTGGCCATCGAGCATTTCGCCGTGGGCGTCCAACGCCTTGTAGCGGTAGAGGGGCATCAGGCTGGGAGGCCGGGATTGGGAAATCGGGAATCGGGAATCGGGAAAAGCACATCGCTGCGCACTGGCGGCACTGCGCACGTACCACTTTCCACGCACAGCGGCGCCGGCGGGTTGCTGTGTTGGCAGGTCGTTGGTCGAGTGCCTGCTAAGCGCGTTACTGCAACTTTACCGATCACGCATCCTCCGTGACGCGCAGGACTTCTTCGATGGTGGTTTCGCCACGCAGGGCCTTGGACAGCCCGTCCTCGTACATGGTGCGCATGCCGGCCTGGCGGGCCAGTTGCTCGATTTCGCCCATGCCGGCACGGCGCATCACCGCACGTCGCAATTCGTCGTTCATCACCAGGAATTCGACGATGGTGGTGCGTCCAAGATACCCGGTAGGTGCGGTGGCCGAGGGACGCGGCCGATACAGAAAGATCTCGCCCTCCGGTTGCAGGCGGCGCAGATCGAACTTGGCGATTTCTTCCGGCGAGGCGGCATAGCGCTCGGCATTGGCCAGGTCGAGTTTGCGCACCAGACGCTGCGCCAGGATGCCGTTGATGGTGGAGGTGAGCAGATAATCCTCCACGCCCATGTCGAGCAGACGGGTGATGCCGCCGGCCGCGTTGTTGGTGTGCAGCGTGGACAGCACCAGGTGGCCGGTGAGCGCGGACTGGATCGCGATGCGCGCGGTTTCCAGATCGCGCATTTCGCCGATCATGATGATGTCCGGATCCTGACGCACGATGCTGCGCAATGCGTTGGCGAAATCCAGTCCGATCTGCGGCTTGGCCTGGATCTGGTTGATGCCTTCGATCTGGTATTCCACCGGGTCTTCGACGGTGATGATTTTCACATCCGAGGTGTTGAGCTGGCTCAACGCGGTGTACAGCGTGGTGGTCTTGCCCGAACCGGTGGGCCCGGTCACCAGCATGATGCCGTGCGGTTGCTCCAGCACCTTGCGGAACTGCGGCAGGAAGTCTTCGGTGAAGCCGAGCTTGTAGAAGTCGAACACCACCGTCTCGCGATCGAGCAGGCGCATGACCACGCTTTCGCCATGCGCGGTGGGCACGGTGCTGACGCGCAGATCCAGCTCCTTGCCCTGCACGCGCAGCATGATGCGGCCGTCCTGCGGCAGGCGGCGCTCGGCGATGTTGAGCTTGGCCATGATCTTGATGCGGCTGATGACCGCGGCAGTGAGCTTGGCCGGCGGGCTTTCGCCTTCCACCAGCACGCCGTCCACGCGGTAACGCACCTTGAGCCGGCTTTCGAACGGTTCGATATGGATGTCGGAGGCGCGCAGTTCTACCGCGTGCTGGATCACCAGGTTCACCAGCCGGATCACCGGCGCTTCGGAGGCCAGATCGCGCAGCGCTTCGATGTCGTCGCTGCTGTTGGCATCGCCATCGGCGGTTTCGACGATGGTGCCCATCGCACTGCGGCCCTGGCCGTACCAGCGCTCGATCAGGTCATCGATTTCCGAACGCAGGCCCACCTGCAACAGCAACGTGCAGCCGGTAGCAAGACGCACCGCATCGATGGCGTAATCGTCGTAAGGATCGGCGATCCACAGCTCCAGCCGGCCATCGCGTTCGCCGACCGGGCACAGGTGAAATTGTTTGAGAAAGCGCAGCGACAGCCCCTGCACTTCCGGCAGCATTTCCGGCGGCGTGTCGCCGAGCTGGCGTGCGTCCACCAACGGCAAGCCGAGGACGTCGGCGCAGGTTTCTGCATGATCGCGTTCGGACACCAGACCCAAACGGCCGAGCAAGGCGAGCAACCCCATGCCGGATTCGGCCTGCAATTGGCGCGCGCGCAGCAGATCGGTGTCTTTCAGACGACGGCGTTCAAGCAGCGCATCGACGATGCGCGTCTCCGCACTTCGATGCTCGATTGGATCGACGGCAACCGCGTTCACACTCGTCTCCACTGGTCCGGCGCCGACTGTAGCAGTTTGCCGCGACGATCAACCGCACGCATCTGAATCGCCCTGAAAAACGATGCCCCCGGCGATTGGCCGGGGGCATCGGTCACACTATTTCGTTACTCACTGTCGTGCAACGAGCGTCAGCTTCGCGTAGCTCGCCGCGCCGACCAACTTGATGTAGTAGGTGCCGGCCTTGGGGGCAGTGAAACGCACGGTTTCGCTGTTGCCCGGACGGGTCGACTTGGCGTCGTAGCTGGTCGCGCTGGGCTCGGCCTCAAAGCTGACGTACATCGACACATCGCCGGTGCCGCCGTAGGTCATGAAGCTGAGCACGGCGCCGGCCTTGGCCTCGAAGCTGTATAGCGTGGAGCCGCCGGCGGCACCGCTCAAGCCAGCAACAGGTACCTTGTTGGTGAGCTCGATGGCGCTCGGTGCGCAGCTCTCGGTGGCCGGGTCGCACGGCTCCTCAAGCACGGCTTCCAGTGCGGCCTTGGCATCGACGATGCCGCTGCCGATCGGGGTGCTGGCCGGCGGGGTCACCGGGAAGCGGCGGCTGGTCTGCTTGAGCAGGGCTTCGACCGCAGCCGGGGTCAGTGGGCCATCGCCCAGACCGATGGCTGCGCTCTGCACCAGCGCCACGACGCCAGCCACGTGCGGCGAGGCCATCGAGGTGCCGCCTAGACCCATATAGGTATAGCTACCCGAGGTCGGCGTGGTCGCACCGGTGTAGCCGGCCTGCCAGATGTAACCGCCCGGGTTGCCGTCCACGCTACCGCCGCCGCCCGGTCCAGAGAGGTCGACCTTGCTGCCGTAGTTGGAGTAGTAGGCGATGCCGCCGGTGATGCGCGTGGCGCCAACGGTGATGGTGTTGTTGCAGCTGGCCGGCGAATGGTTGGCCGCATCTTCGCTGCTGTTGCCGGCTGCAACCACCACGGTGGTGCCACGCGACACCGCGCTGTTGATCGCCAGCTGGGTGGCCGAATCGCAGGGTTCGCCGCCACCGAGGCTCATGTTGATCACTTCGGCCGGATTGCTGTTGGCCGGCACGCCGTCAACGCTGCCGCCGGAGGCCCACACGATCGCATCGGCGATGTCGGAGGTGTAGCCGCCGCAACGACCGAGCACGCGCACCGGCAGGATGGTCGCCTTCGGCGCGACGCCCGCCATGCCCACCCCGTTATTGGTCGCCTCGGCCAGGGTGCCCGAGACGTGAGTGCCGTGCCAGGAACTTTCCTGCGCCTGTGAGCCCGCGTAGCAGACGTTGTCGGCCTCTTCCCAGTCGCCATAATCGAGTGCGCCCGGCACGCGCGCATCGGTGGGACGACGCGAGACTTCGGCGTCGGTGATGAAGTCGTAGCCCTGCAGGATGTTGCCGGCGAAATCCGGATGGCCCGGCAGGATGCCGGTATCCAGCACCGCGACCACCACGCCTGCGCCCTGCGACAGATCCCAGGCGCCCGGCGCATTGATGCCGCCATTGGGGTTGCTCAGGTGCCACTGGTACTGGGCGTACAGCGGGTCGTTGGGAACCAGCTGCGGGCTCACGTCGGTGGCAGGAACGCTCTTGCTGATGTCGATCGGCCGCAGCATGCGGTCGATCTGCACGTCGGCCACCGAGGGGTCGTTCTTGAGCTCGACCACCACCTTGTCCACCTGCGCGGTGGTCAGCGTGCTGGACAGCTTGATCAGGTCCGACCCGATGCCGAGCTTGCGCACATACGTGGCCTTGGCGGCGGCTGCGCTGCTGCGCGCGCCGGTACTGACGCCAACGCGGCCCACCGCAGCCTGCACGGCGCTCAGCTTGCTGCTGCGATCGGTCGCAGCGGCGGTGCTGTCCTTGTAGCGCACGATCAACCGGCTACCGAACGCTGCGCCGGCCGGGGCTGCCTGGGTCGGTTCCTTGACCAGCAGTTTGGGGGCGGCAGCCAACGTGCCAGACGCACCGAGGGCCATCATCAGGATGGCGCCGGTCAGCGGGTTGAGACGGAAATTCTTGTCGATCACGGTGAAGTCCTCTTCGTATTTTTCGTGAATCAGGCTTGGCGCAGCCGGCGCAATCGCTGCGTAGCCGCGGTGCGGTGCGCTGCGTCCTTGCCGGCTACCCCTGGTACGGCCATCACTCCATGCGAATCCGTTGGCCGGCCCAGCCACGGTCCTTGCCCGCCCCCTCAGGCCTTGCAGATCGCGACGGCGCACCTGGGGCGCCGCCGCGCTTGATGCGATAACGCCTTACCAGCCGAAACCGGCACCCACGCCGATCGAGCTGTCGTCGCCGCTGAGCGCGCCGCCCACGGTGACCGTGGCGCGCGGGCTGATCGCACGCTGGTAGCCCACCGACAACGCCGACTCGCCGTTCTGGAAACCGACACCGGCACCGATGCGGTTTTGCGACGCGATACCGGCCACGCTGGCGGACATGTTCAACATCGCCGAGCTCATCGCGCCCTGGCGGTCCAGGCGACGGTTCTGCCGGCGCAGGCGGTCTTCGATATCGCCCTGGTAGCTTTCGAAGCTGTCGGCCATCGCGTTGTAGCGGCTATCGGTGTAGCTGTTGGCCGCGGCAACGCCGCTGTCCAGCTGGCCCTTGTTGACTGCATCGGTGGCACGCGTACCGGCCGCCACATTGGCCACCTGACGCTCACCGCCCACGCTGCCCACCGACACCGTGTTGGCACGATCGGCAACCGCGCCCTGACCCAGTGCGACGGCGCCCTGTGCCGTGGCACGTGCGCCCTGGCCGATCGCGGTGCCGGACGCGGCCGTCACTTGCGCACCTTCGCCCATCGCCACGGCATTGGTCGCCACCGCCGCGATCTGCGTGTTGGCACCCACCGCCGTACTGCCATCGGCATTGACGCGTGCATTGCTGCCGATGGCAGTGTCGTTGGGGCCATGCGCATACGCGCTGCCGCCAATCGCCGTGCCGGTGACGTGGTTGGCCACCGCTGCCGTGCCGACCGCCGTGGACGTGGCCGCCGGCGTGATGCTGCCGTCCATTGCGGCGGTCGGCGCGCCCTGCACAGAGGCCGTTACATCGCTCGCCGTGCTTGCGACATTGCTGGACACATCGCTGACCGCAGTCGCCGCCACTGCCGGCACCGTTGCGGTGCGCAGCGATGCGGTGCGTGCGGCGGTGCTGGCGGCAGTGCCGCCACTGCGTGCATCCAGCTCGGTGACCTTGCTGTCCAAGGCAGTCAATGCCGCACCGACGTTGTTGTAGCTGGCACCCTGGATCACGTAGGTCGGCGCTACGAACACGCCTTGCGCACCGATCGCCGCACCGCCGCCAAGGAAGCTGGCCGCATTGCTCAGCGACTGGAACAACTGGCCGCCATTGACCGCATCCGTGCTGGCACTGGCAATCGTGCCGGCCCCCACATTGACGATGCGGCGCGTGGCCGGGCCGCCGCGACCGTTGCCGCTGCCCACCGACACCGTGTCGGCTTCATAGGCGCGCGAGCCCGAGCCCAATGCCACCGAATCGGCACCGCTGGCGCCAGCGTTGGCACCCAGTGCCACGGCATTGCTGCCGCTTTCGCGCACGAAGGCGTTGTAGCCCAGCGCAACGCCGTTTTCGCCGATGGAATTGGTCTGCCGGCCCATCGCGGTGCTGTTCACGCCGCTGGCGCTGCTGTCCACACCCATGGCGCTGGCACCGGTGGCCGAGGCACGGCTACCGGAGGCAACCGCCACGCTGCGTGCGCCACTGGCGGTGGCGCCGGCACCTGCCGCCGTGGCGCGATCGCCGGTGGCCGAGGCCACGCCGTCGCCGGTGGTCTTGAGCATGCCGCTGGTGGTCTGCACATCGGCCGCCAGGGCATCCAGCTGGCCCTTGTTGACCGCATCGGTGGCCGCCTGGCCGTCGCTGACGTTGACGATACGGCGCGTGGCTGGACCGCCGCGGCCATTGCCGCTACCGATCGACACCGTGTCGGCTTCGTAGGTGCGCGAGCCAGAACCCAATGCCACCGAATCGGCCCCGGTCGCACCGGCATTGGCACCCAGTGCCACGCCGTTGACCGCGCTCTGGCGCACGAACGAGTTGTAGCCCACCGACACCGCATTTTCGCCGATGGCATTCACCTGACGACCGACGCCGGTGCTGTTGATGCCGGTGGCCGAGGCATCCACACCGACCACACTGGCACCGACCGCATCGGCGCGGCTGCCGCCACCCAGTGCCAGGGTATTGTCGGCAAGCGCCGCTGCGCTCTGGCCCAATGCACTGGCATTGACGCCGTCGGCATAGGAATTCCAGCCGATGGCGGTGGTGTAGTCCGCCGTGGCCCAGGCACCGGCACCGAATGCCGCTGCGCCGGTGCCGGAGGCACGTGCCGGGATGAACCCGAAGAACGTGCTACCGCCGACGGCCACGCTCTCATCGCCGGTGGCTTCGCTGAATTCGCCGACGGCGACCGCGCTGGCACCGGAGGCCAACGCAACGGCGCCGACGGCAGTGCTGTAATCGCTCGACGCGACCGCGCCATAGCCCAGTGCCGACGACAGGCGGCCGGTCGATTCGCTGTAGCCACCGAAGGCAGCACTACCGACATTGGACGCGGTACTGCGGAAACCCGCAGCGATGGCCTGATTGTCGGACGCCACCGCTTCGCTGCCCAGTGCAGTGGTGTAGGTCGAAATCGCCTGCGCGCCGGCACCATTGGCGGTGGCGCCGATATCGCTGGCCAACGCGTTGCTGCCGACCGCACTGCTGTTTTCGCCCACGGCCTGTGCATTGTTACCCAGCGCTGCCGCGCCGGTGCCGCCAGCCAATGCGCCCACGCCTACGGCGGTGGCGTTGTCCAGCACGGCCTGCGCGCCCGCACCCAATGCGGTGGTGCCGGTACCGGTGGCATTGGCACCCTCGCCTGCCGCCAGCGCGTTATCGCCCTCGACGTAGGCACCGGCATCGCTCTCGGCGCTGCCGCTGGCCTGGAAATATTTGCTCGTGGCTGCACCGGCTTCGGCAACGGCGTTGAGCTGATCCAGGTTCACCGCATCAGTGCCCTGCGTGCCGGCCGCCACGTTGGTGATCTGACGCTCGTTGCCGGCACTGCCCACCGACACCGCGAAATCGCGATCGGCCACCGAGTCGGCGCCCAAGGCCACGCTGCTTTCGCCGGTGGACTCGGCGAAATTGCCCAGCGCCGTGCTGTTGAGACCCGGCGCCCACGCCGCGCCGCCCACTGCGGTGGAGTAATCGCCGGAGGCTTCGGTCGGCAACAGGCCGAGCAAGGCACCACCAACCGACACGCTGTTGTAGCCGCTGGCCACACTGCCCTGGCCGGCGGCGATGCTGTAGGCGCCAGTGGCGGTGGCATCACCACCCACGGCCACCGTGTTCGAACCGCTGGCGGTGCTGAAATTACCCAGCGCGGTGCTGTTGAAACCGCTGGCGCTGGAATATCCGCCTAACGCAGTGGAGTAGTTGGACGTCGCCTCGGCACCGAAGCCGAAGGCCGCGGCGCTGGTACCGTTGGCAACGCTCTCCGCGCCGACGGCGGTGGCCGATTCGCCGCTGGCGCTGGCGAAATAGCCCATGGCAGTGGATTCGCTGCCCTGCGCCTGGCTCAGCGCACCGACCGCCAGCGAACCATCGCCATACGCACCGGCGGCGGCACCAAGCGCGGTGCTCTGCGCACCGGCCGCTTCGCTTTCGCCACCCACGGCCACGGCATAGTCGCCGCTGGCCTGGCTGAAGGCGCCGTTGGACACGCTGCCAAAGCCGCTGGCCGCTGCGTTGTAACCGGCCGCATTGGCGTATTGCGCGGTGGCGCTGGCGCCGCTGCCGATCGCCACCGCACCGATGGCGGTGGCCTGGCTGCTGGACCCGAACGCGCTGCTGTAATCGCCGTCGGCCGTGGCATTGGAGCCGGCGGCGGTCGCGTCTTCGCCCTGTGCATCGGCCGTGCCGGTGCCGGTGCCGGCGAACAGGCGCGCGGTGTTTTCAGCGGCGCCAGCCACGGCGTTGAGCTGGTCCAGGTTCACCGCATCGGTGCCCTCGGTGCCCGCAGCAACATTGGCAATCTGCCGCTCGGTGCCGGCTGCACCCACCGACACCGTGTTGGCGCGATCGGCGATCGAACCCGCACCCAGCGCGACACTGGTGTCGGCAGATGCCACCGCGCCGCTGCCGAGGCCGATGCTCCGCGTACCCGAGGCGTTGGATTGCCAGCCCAACGCGACGCTCTCGATACCAGGCGCATAGGACTGGCCGCCAAGCGAAATGGCGCTTGTGCCCGTCGCAAGGGCGTAAGTGCCCAGGGCGACCGAAGAGTAGTCCTCTGCCCGCGCATTTGCGCCCAGCGCCGTGCTGTAGCCGCCATCGGCCACACTTTCGGTACCGATTGCGGTGTCGCTATCCCTGCGCGCCACACTGTCAACGCCCATCGCCGTTGCTCCGCGCCCACTGGCGACGCTGGCGCTGCCGACGGTCGTGCTGAAATATCCCGATGCCACGCTGTCGCTACCCAGCGCGGTGGCGTAGTAATCAACGGCACTGCTGTTGTTTCCCACCGCCGTGGCGCCAGCGCCGCTGGCCGCGGCATAGCCGCCAACGGCCGTGGAGTACGCAGCGGCTTGACTGCTCGCGCCGAGCGCAATGCTCTGGTCGCTTTCAGCCTGCGCTTCCCAACCCAGTGCGATGCTTTCATCGCCGGTCGCCCTGGATTGGCCGCCGAGCGAAATGGCACGCGGACCATATGCATTTGCGTAGGTGCCCACCGCAATCGAGCCGGTATCGGCCACAGCCGCATTCGCGCCCACTGCCGTGCTGTCGTCACCGTAGGCAAGACTTTCGGTACCGATGGCGGTGCCACCGTCACCCCACGCCACACTGGCAAAACCCAGCGCGGTCGATGCAGTTCCATTGCCGATGCTTTCGTAGCCGATCGCCGTTGCACCACGCCCATTGGCGATGCTGGTGCCGCCCACGGCGGTGCTGAAATAGCCCGATGCGTTGCTGTCGCCGCCGAGTGCGGTGGCGTAGTCGTCGCCGGCACTGCTGTTGAAACCGACCGCAGTGGCATTGGCAATGCTGGCGTTGGCATTGCTGCCGACGGCCGTGGTGCCTAGCGCAGAGGCCTGACTGCTTGCACCGAGCGCAATGCTGTCATCGCCCGACGCGTTGCTGGCGCCGCCCAGCGCAACGGTGCGCTCGCCGAAGGCACTGCTGTTTGCGCCGATCGCGGTGGATGCAGTGCCACCGGCCGCGGCATTGGCGCCGAAGGCCGCGCTATCGGCACCGAAGGCCACGCTTGCACCACCCACGGCGGTGCTGGTGTCGCCGAATGCCACGCTACCCACACCCACTGCCGTGGAGTCTGCGCCATTGGCGATGCTCTCGTAGCCCAGCGCCGTCGCGCCGCTGGCGGTGGCCTGGCTTGCGCCGCCGACCGCGGTGCTGCCATCGCCAGAGGCGCTGCTGTTGCCGCCAAGCGCCGTGGTGTTTTCCGCGATCGCGTTGCTGTTGAAGCCGACTGCCGTGGCGTTGTCGGTGGTGGCATTGGCGCCACTGCCAACTGCAGTTGCACCCTGCGCAGATGCCGCGCTGCTGGAACCCAGCGCGGTGCTGTAGTCGCTGTAGGCCGATGCGTTGGAACCGGCAGCGACGCTGTCGACGCCTTGCGCAATCGCAGCGCCATCGCCGGTCGCGACGAAGGAGCGCGCAGTGGTGGACGCAACATCGGACACCGCGGTGAGCTGGTCGAGATTCACCGCATCGGAGCCTTCGGTACCGGCCGCGACATTGGTGATCTGGCGCTCTGCGCCATCCGCTCCCACCGACACGGTATTGGCGCGCGTGGCGACCGAATTGGCGCCCAACGCAACCGAATTGGCGCCGCGGGCAGTGCTGTAATACCCCAGCGCCGTGCTCAGTTCGCCGCTGGCCCAGGATTCCGGACCCACGGCCGTTGCGCCTTCGCCGGGTGCATACGCGAAGTAGCCCACCGCGGTGGCTTCGGTGCCGGAGGCTTCGCTCAGCGTGCCGACCGCGGTGGTGTAGGTACCCGACGCAATCGCGCCGGCGCCAAGCGCAGTGGAGGCTTCGCCACTGGCCTGGGTCTGCACGAAGAAGCCCAGACCGGGGATGTAATCGACCGGACCACCGACAGCGGTGCTGCTGGTGCCGCTGGCGCTGGTCTGCGTGCCCACGGCGGTGGCGTAATCGCCCGCCGCATTGGCCACCGCACCGAACGCGGAAGACTGCGTCCCGGCCGCATAGGCACCGACGCCGAACGACGAAGCGGCAAAGCCATCGGCATTGGCGCTGGCGCCGACCGCGGTTCCGCCGACGCCGGCACTGGTGGCGCCGGTGGTGACCGGCACGCCGCCGTTGGTGACCAACGGCTCGCCGTCTTCGTCCACTGCCGCGCCGCCCACGGCCACGCTCGCCGGACCATTGGCCTGTGCGTTGTGACCGAATGCGGCGCTGTTCTGTCCGGACGCCAGCGCGTTTGCGCCCACCGCGGTGGCGTTGTCGGCCACCGCATTGGCGCCGGTTCCCAGCGCGGTGGTCGCCGTGCCGACGGCATTGGCGCTGTCGCCTTCGACATACGCGCCCACGCTGTCGTCACCCGGGGATGCCTTGAAGAACAGCGCGGTGTCTTCGGCCACCTCGGCCACGTCGCGCAACTGCGCCACGTTGACCGCATCGGTGGCATTGACGCCGGCAGTGACGTTGGTGATGCGGCGCGTGGCCGGGCCACCGCGGCCATTGCCGCTGCCCACCGACACCACGTCGTCTTCGTGGGTGCGCGAGCCTGCGCCCAGCGCCACCGAATTTGCGCCGGTCACGCCGGCATTGGCGCCGAGCGCCACGCCGTTTTCGCCGCTTTGGCGCACGAAACTGTTGTAGCCGATGGCCACGGCGTTTTCGCCGATCGCATTGGTCTGGCGACCGATCGCGCTGCTGTTGACGCCACTGGCGCTGCTGTCGGCGCCGGTGGCCACGGCGCCGGTGGCGCTGGCGTGGCTATTGGCGCCGATGGCGGTGGCCTGGCTGCCCGGCGCCGCTGTGCCGCGGCCCACCTCGACCGATTGCGCATTGGCGGGAAGCGGCGTTGCCAATCCGGCGCCACCCAGCGCCAGGGCGATGGCGGCGGCCAGTGCCAGGCTCTGACGGCGATCGATGAACGCGGCTGAGGCAACCGCTCCGGGGCTGTCGCCGCTGGCCAATTCCGAGGCGACGGCCCACACACCAAGCGATTTGTTCCAGACCTTGCGATAAATCCGATTCATCGACGCACGACTCCTGAGTTGTTGGACTGGTTTTTTTGGCGAACGCCCAGCGGCGGAAGGCGTTCCAGCCTGCAATTCACCGCAGTTGTTCGCGCTATGGGCCTTGCGGCGGGCGGCTTGCGCCTGCTTCCTGGATAGTCAAAAAGTGAACGCTACCCAACCATAGAACTGAGCGGAGTGTTAACAGTCGTCATTTCAGGCGTCAAGTTTTTGACAGAAAGCGAAGACAAGTGCGCGTTTGATCACACTTCTGCTTGCTTTTATTAGATTTTTGATAAATCTTTGGAAAACAGCGACCTAGATCATGTCCTTCGAGACATTTCAGAGCTGAATAGGCGGAACGGGGAAAGACAAAAAAGCCCGCCGGCAGGACGCCAGCGGGCTTGGGTGCGCAAAATGCAGGAGGTGGGGGGTCAGGTCTGCGGCCAACATGCCCCGCAGCCCGCATGCGCCGTCCATCGGCGCGCGGAGCAGCCGTGTTTCAGGCGTTCACCGCCAAGGAAATGACGGTCTCCCCGAACCGACGGCTGCGTGTCGGATCATTGGCGCGCCAGCAGGTTCACCGCGTCGAAACCGCTGCCTTCCAGCTTGAGGATGTAGGTGCCGGCACGCGGCGCGGTGAAGCGCACCGTCTGGCTGGTGCCGCGACGCGTGGACGCGCCGTCGTTGTCGGTGGCAGTGGGCTCGCGTCCGAATGCCACGTACAACTCCGCCTGGCCGCTGCCGCCGAAGCTGATGAAACTCAGCACCGCACCGGCCTGCGCTTGGAACGTGAACACGCCCGCATCGCCCGACAGATTGGAGAGGCCGCTCTGGACCACGCCGTTACGCAGTGGCTGCGCATCCACCTGGCACCCCACATCGCCCCGATCGCAGCGACGTAACGCGCGGGCAACCGCGGCGCAGGCGTCCACGATGCCGGCGCCGGCCGGCGTCGCCACCGGAATCGACACCGGGAATGCGCGCGCAGTGCGCTTGAGCAGGCTTTCCATTTCGGCCGGCGACAACGGCGGTTTGCCGTCGGCGATCAATGCGCTCTGCACCAATGCGGCGGTGCCGGCCACGTGCGGCGATGCCATCGAGGTGCCGGCGTAATGCGTGCCGCCATAGGTGAACTGCCCGGAGGTCGGTGTGGTTTTGCCGGTGTAGAGGGTCTGCCAGACAAAGCTGCGGATCGGGCCATCGTTGGTGCCGAAGGACGTCGAGCTGCCACCCGGGCCGGCCAGGTCGATCTGACGGCCGAAATTGCTGTAATCGGCAAGCGCACCGGTGGCGCGCGTGGCGGCAACGGCAATCACATTGGCGCAGTTGGCGGGAGCCATCGTCGAGACATCGGCAGTTGAATTGCCCGCCGCCACCACCACGGCGGTGCCGCGCGCCACTGCGCCATCGATTGCAGCCTGCATCGTCGAACCGCATGCGCCGCCACCGCCCAGGCTCAGGTTGATCACTTCGGCAGGATCGCGGTTGTCCGGCACGCCATCGACGTGACCGCCGGACGCCCAGACGATGGCGTCGGAGATGTCGGAGAGTCGCCCGCCGCAGTGCCCGAGCACGCGCACCGGCAATACCTTCGCCCTGTAGGCGACGCCGGCTCCGCCAATGCCGTTGTTGGTGGCTTCGGCAACCGTTCCGGCCACGTGCGTGCCGTGCCAGCTGCTGTCGCTGGCCACCGAAAACAACCCGCAGTCGCCGTCTTCGGCGATCCAATCGCCCAGGTCCAGTGCGCCGGGCACACGCTCGGCCGTGGCACGACGCGAGAAGAACGGGTCGGTGATGAAGTCGTAGCCGGCAAGCAGATTGCCGGCCAGGTCCGGGTGATCGGGCAGGATGCCGGTATCCAGTACCGCCACGACGACGCCTTCGCCTTGTGTTGTTTTCCAGGCTTGCGCGACGTTGATGCCACCCACCGGATCGATGAGATGCCATTGATTGGTTTGCAGCAGCGGATCGTTCGGCAATGCGCCGCTGGCTTGCAGCGGATACATGCGCAAATCCACCTGCGCCGATTCGACGTCCGGGTCTGCGCTCAATTCCTGCACAAGACGGTCGGCATCGGCACGACTGAGCTGGGCAGGCAGCTTGATCAGTTCGCCGCCGGCGGCAAGCGTGCGCAGGTAGGTTGGCGCTGCGGTGGCAGTGGTGCGTGCAGCAGGCGCAAGACGGATGGAGGCGCGCGAAGCGGCCGCACCGACTGCCGTCGAGGCACTGCGGCCGATGTCGTGCGCGGTGCCGACCTGCCCGCTGCGGTAGCGGACGATGATTCTGTCAACCGGCGCATTGGCCATGGCCTGTTGACGTTGGGCACTGGCCGCTGCCGCATCGGCGGTGGCGGTGGCGGCCAACGCTGTACTGCACGACGCAGCCAGGACACAGCAGGCAAGCACAAGGACCTGCGTAGAAGAGCTCTGGATCACGATGGAATTCCTTCGAGGTGAGTGCGAAAGGGCATGACGAAGAAAGTGCGCCGCCCGACGACGGGCGGCGGGAATGCATGCAACCGCGTGGTCCTCCTGCGGCTACCAGCCGAAACCGGCGCCCACGCCGATCGAGCTGTCATCGCCGCTGAGTGCGCCGCCCACGGTGACCGTGGCGCGCGGGCTGATCGCACGCTGGTAGCCCACCGACAGCGCCGACTCCCCGTTCTGGAAACCGACACCGGCGCCGATACGGTTCTGCGAGGCGATACCGGCCACGCTGGCGGACATGTTCAACATCGCCGAGCTCATTGCACCCTGACGGTCCAAGCGACGGTTCTGCCGGCGTAGGCGGTCTTCGATATCGCCCTGGTAGCTTTCGAAGCTGTCGGCCATCGCGTTGTAGCGGCTGTCGGTGTAGCTGTTGGCGGCGGCAACGCCGCTGTCCAACTGGCCCTTGTTGACCGCATCGGTGGCACGCGTACCGGCCGCCACGTTGGCCACCTGACGCTCGCCGCCCACGCTGCCCACCGACACCGTGTTGGCACGATCGGCAACCGAGCCCTGGCCCAGTGCCACGGCGCCTTGTGCCGTGGCACGGGCGCCCTGGCCGATGGCGGTGCCCGAGGCCGCGGTGACCTGCGCACCTTCGCCCATCGCCACGGCATTGGTGGCCACCGCCGCGATCTGCGTGTTGGCACCCACCGCCGTGCTGCCATCGGCATTGACGCGTGCATTGCTGCCGATGGCGGTGTCGTTGGGGCCATGCGCATATGCGCTGCCGCCAATTGCCGTGCCGGTGACGTGGTTGGCCACTGCTGCCGTACCGACTGCCGTGGACGTGGCTGCCGGCGTGATGCTGCCGACGGCGGCGGCAGTGGGTGTGCCCTGGACCGCAGTGCTTGCGGAAAGCCCAGTTGCAGCGCCCGTCGCTGCAGACGAGAGGGCACTGTCGGCTGTTGCGTCGGTCGCCAGCGCTGCCGACTGCAAGCCATCGGCCGTTGCGTCGACCGCTGCAGTGCGCGCCGTTGCCAGGCGTGCGACAGATACACGTGACGCAGCTGTTGCCGCGCCGCCTCGCGCATCCAGCTCGCTGACCTTGCTGTCCAACGCCGTCAGTGCCGCACCGACATTGTTGTAGCTGGCCCCCTGGATCACATAGGTCGGCGCCACGAACACGCCTTGCGCACCGATCGCCGCACCGCCGCCGAGGAAGCTGGCCGCATTGCTCAGCGACTGGAACAGCTGGCCACCATTAATCGCATCGGTGCTGGCGCTGGCAATCGTGCCCGCCCCCACATTGACGATGCGGCGCGTGGCCGGGCCACCGCGACCGTTGCCGCTACCCACCGACACCGTGTCGGCTTCATAGGCGCGCGAGCCCGAGCCCAATGCCACCGAATCGGCACCGCTGGCGCCCGCGTTGGCACCCAACGCCACGGCATTGCTGCCGCTTTCGCGCACGAAGGAGTTGTAGCCCAACGCAACGCCGTTTTCGCCGATGGAACTGGTCTGCCGGCCCATCGCGGTGCTGTTCACGCCGCTGGCGCTGCTGTCCACACCCATGGCGCTGGCACCGGTGGCCGAGGCACGGCTGCCGGAGGCGACCGCCACGCTGCGCTCGCCGGCAGCAACCGCCAGGCTGCCCAACGCAGAACTGCCCTGGCCAACGCTGGAGGCATTGAAGCCCACCGCGGTGGCAGATGCGCCAAGCGCGCTGCTTGCGCCACCCAGCGCCATGGCGCCCTGCCCCTGCGCAGATGCCGTCGTTGCGCCCGTGGCCGGCGTTACCGCCAGATAGCCATCGATGCGTGAGGTGGCGGCGCGCACTGTATCGAGCTGGGCCACATTCACCGCATCGGTGGCTTCGGTACCGGCCGCAACGCTGGTGATCTGGCGCGTCAAGCCGGCTTGCACATCGCCAACCGACACCGTGTTGCTGCGAAACGCATAGGAGTGCGCCCCCAGCGCAACCGCGCTGGATGCCGAACGATTCCAGGCATCGTCGAGCCAGGATCCCACCTTCGCGCCGTAGCCGATCGCCACGGCATCCACGCCGTTGGCCTGCGCGTCCGCGCCAATGACGGTGCTGTCACCATTGAACTGCGAGGTCGCGGCACGCGCGCCTAGCGCCACGCTATTTTCGTTGTAAGCGGTGCTGCCATGGCCGATCGCGATGCCGCCATCGCCCGACGCCAAGGCAAAGCCGCCCAATGACACGGTACGTGGTGCGAACGAACCGGCGCTGTGCCCGATCGCCACCGCATCGGTATTGCCGGGCGCGTTCGGAAACACGTTGGAATCGTAGCCAATGGCAATCGCATAATCGGATTGGCTCTGTGCACCCGAGCCCAGCGCAATGCCGCCAAGACCGGTCGCCGCGGTAATCGAGCCGAAGTTGCTGACGCCGCCAACGACAACGCTCTGCGCTCCGCTGGCCAACGAGGTGTCGCCAACTGCAACGCTACTGGCTCCGTCGCTTCGCGCCCTGTAACCGAACGCGGTCGAGGTGTCTGCGCTGGCGCGCGAGGAATAACCGCCGGCAGTGGAAAGAAAGCCGCTGGCGCTGGAAAGCCCGCCCACTGCGGTGGCGCCGTCGCTGGAGGTCTGTGCGCGATACCCCAGCGCCGTGCTCTGCACGCCACTGGCGCTGGCGCCGCTGCCGATGGCGCTGGCATACGGCGTGCCCGCTAGTGCGCCACCGCCCACTGCCGTGGCGCCCACACCTGACGCCTGCGTGGCCTGTTCGCGTTGGCCGATAACGAAGCCGTTGGCATCGTAATCGAACACGGTCGCAACGCCGCCGAGGGCAATCGACGATTCTCCCGCGGCCGCAGCGTTATGCCCGATCGCGGTCGCGTCGCGGTCCAACGCCAGGCTTCCGCCGCCCAACGCCATGGTTCCATCGCCGAGCGCATTGCTCGCATTGCCCAACGCCAGCGCATCCTCACCGTCCGCGAATGCCGGGATCTGCGCATCGGCGGCGGCTATCACAGCCGCTTGCGTGGCGCTGTCGTTCGATCCTGCAGTAGCGGTCTGAGCTACCGTGCCGGCCTCGCCCGGGCAACGTAGCCTGCCATCGACCACCTGGCACTGCGTAATCGCTGCAGCCGGCGTGGTCGCGGCACCGGCCGCCCCGGCCATGCCGAACAACACGATCGCCATTGCCGTGGCCAGCACTCTGCCTGCATGGTTGCGCGGCAGTCTCCCCTGCGTGTTTCCCACCGTGCGAGCGCGCGGCACCGTTTGGTCGTGAGCAAAAGACTCGCGACCAGCCTCCAGATAAATTCGCTTCATTAACGCCTAACTCCCCATTTTGGTCTGGTGTGTAAAAAACCGACCACCGCACGAACAGATCGCACGGTCCCCCTGAGGTTTTTTATAATCGCGCGCACTTGCTCCAGCTTTGGAGCATTCCAAAGCTGAATGTTCACCACATTAAGTACAGAGATGCGCAGATCGAACGATCGATGACGCCAAATTAATCTAAGGAAGGTCTGAACAAC
>NZ_JAGHWU010000037.1:0-46865 GCF_017746145.1 Xanthomonas sp. D-99
ATTAAAAGTGCTGGTGACAGCGGCACCGCGATGTGATCGCCAACTATCAGGCGCTGCGTGCAGAAGGCGTCGATGTGCCGGGATACGTGCTGCCGACGGTGGGCGATTCGCTGATGGGGCTGCGCCGCCCTGCCGAAGCCGAAAGCGTACTTCGTCAAGCATTGCAGCACTCACCGAACGACTTCAATACGCAATTGCTGCTGGCCTACGCATTACTGGAGCAGGAACGCTTCGATGAAGCAATGCCGCTATTCGAATCACTTGCCGCCACGCAAGCCCCATGGCCGCGTCGGGAAGGTGCCACCAGCGGTTACGAAAACTGGGACCGCTTCAGCGCCGATATCGCGCTGGCTACCGCACGTTCTGCGGCCAACGATAATCGCGGTGCGGAGGCATTGCTGCGCGAGCGTGCGGCCATTGGCCCGGATAATGCCGAGCTACAAGCGGCACTGGCATCGATCGAAGCGCGTCGCGGCCAGACCACGCAGGCACTGCAGCGCAATCGGATGGCGTTGACGCTGGATCCGCATCAGAAACAGGCGCGCAGCGGCGTGGTGGAAGCGCAACGCGATCTGGACCGCCTGGATCTTGCGGACGCCGCATTCGCGTCGCTGCAACCGGAGTATCCGGACGACGCCGGCCTGCAACGGCTTGGCGCATCGCTGGAACGTCAACGAGGCTGGCAGGTGCACCTGAGCCATGCATGGGGGCACAGCGAGAACGACACGCCGACCAACAGCACCTCGCCGCTCGGCAATCATTTCGGCAGTTCATTGCTGGAAGCCGAATCGCCGTTGCTGGGCGAGCGTTGGCGCGTGGGCCTGCGCGCACGCGACGATTGGGCGGATTTCCAGGACACCCGCGTGCGTTATCGCAGCTTCTGGCTGGGTACGCATTACCGCTACGACCGCCTGGATTTCAGCGCGTATGGCGGCCGCGCCCTCGATGATTTCGATCGCGACGGCACTGCCTGGGCACTGGATGCCGGCTGGCGCTTTTCCGATGCGTGGTATGGCAGCGTCGCCTGGCGCACGCGCGACCCGGAGGCCTCGCTGCAGGCGCGCCGCCTGGGCATCACCGGCGACAGCATCGGCGCTTTCGTCGCTGGACGCCCAGCGACGAAAGCCGCTGGGAACTGCAGGCGCGCCAGTTGCGTTATAGCGACGGCAATCGACGCGATCAGCTGGATCTTTCCGGCAGCCAACGCATGTGGGCCAACCCGCATGTCCTGGTCGATGGACTGTTCGCCGCCTCGGCCGGGCGCGCCGAAGACGACCGCGCGGTCGATTACTTCAATCCACGCCATAGCTCTGCAGTTGCCGCCGGCGTACGGATCGAACAGATCGGCTGGCGCCGGTACGACGATGCGTTTCGGCAGCGACTGGAAGTGACGGCCGGGCCGACCTACCAGTCCGGCTTCGGCAGCCGCTGGGTACCTGCGCTGGCCTATCGCCATCTGTGGTCGCTGGGCGATGGCAGCGCATTGAGCTACGGCGTGAGTTGGTCGCGCCCGGTCTACGACGGCCAGCGCGAACAGCAACTTGGATTGGATTTGGATTTCCGATGGGGAGGTACGCCGTGATCCGCCTGCCGCTGCTGCTGGTCGCACTGCTGCTGATGACGTTTGCCTCATCGGCGCAGGCGGGCCTGCTGGTGCTCAGCTACCACGACATTCGCGACGACGTCGCGGCCAAGGGCGACCCCGATCGCTATGCGGTGTCCACCAGCAATTTCGCCGCGCATCTGGATTGGCTGCGCTCGCATGCGTACCACCCGGTCAGCGTGCAACAGGTGCTCGATGCACGTGCCGGCAAGCGTGCCCTGCCCTCGCGGCCGGTGCTGCTGACCTTCGACGATGGCTTGCGCAGCGTCTATACACGGGCGTTCCCGTTGCTGCAGGCCTACGGCTATCCGGCGCTGGTCGCACCGGTGACCAGTTGGGTGGAACTGCCGGCTGGCCAGGTCGTGCCCTATGGCCCGCGCGATTTCACCCGCGACGATTTCGTCACCTGGGCACAGTTGCGCGAGATGCAGGACAGCGGCCTGGTCGAAATCGGCTCGCACAGCGATGACCTGCATAAAGGCATTCCCGGCAATCCGTTCGGCAATGAAACCCCGGCAGCGGTCACGCGGCGCTGGGATGCCGGCAACGGGTACGAAAGCGAAGCGCATTATCGTCAGCGGATCGAGACCGATCTACGCCATAGTCGCGACGCAATGGTGGCGCATCTGGGCAAACCGCCGCGCGCCATGGTGTGGCCATACGCTGCCTACAACCGCGCCAGCAACGAGATCGCCGCGCGCCTGGGCATGACGCTTAGCTTCGACCTGGAAGGCCGCTCGCACGAAGCCGATATCGGCCAGCAGGGTCGCGACCGGGTAGATGGTCAATCGTTGGCCAGCCTGGGCCGCCTGCTGCTGTTCAACAATCCCGACGTGCGCGATCTCGCTGGCGAACTGCGGCGTGATCTGTCGCGTGACGGCGTGCGTGCGATCCAGGTCGATCTGGATTATGTCTACGACCCGGACCCGGCACAGCTGGAGCGCAACCTTGATGTGCTGGTACAGCGCGTCAAGGACATCGGCCCCAGCCATGTGTTCTTGCAAGCCTTTGCCGACCCGGATGGCGATGGCGCTGCAGATGCGCTGTATTTCCCCAACCGCCATCTCCCGATGCGCGCGGATCTGTTCGGGCGCGTCGCCTGGCAGCTGCGCACGCGTGCCGGCGTACGTGTATTCGCCTGGTTGCCGGTGCTCGGCTTCCATTTGCCCGACGCGCAGCAACAAGCCGCATTGCAGATTCGTGGTAACGACCCCAAGGATGTGCCGCGCCTGGATCCAGGCAACCCGCGCACCCGCCAGCTGGTGGCAGACATCTACGAAGACCTCGCGGCTAATACCTACTTCGAAGGTCTGTTGTTCCATGACGATGCCTATCTGCGCGACGATGAAATACCGGCCTACGGCAATGGCGACCCGGCCAAGCGCACGCAGCAACTGATCGGCTTTACCCAGGAACTGAAAGCCGCCGCCGAACGCTGGCGGCCGAAGTTGGTGACGGTGCGCAATCTGTTCGCACAGCCGGTGCTGGAACCGCACAGCGAGGCCTGGTTCGCGCAGCGTCTGGAAGCCTTTGCCAGCGCGTACGACTACACCGCGCTGATGGCGATGCCATACATGGAGCAAGCCAACGACGCGAATGCCTGGCTCACGCAGTTGGCCACACGCGTCGGCCAACTGCCGCGCGGTTTCGACAAGACCATCTTCGAACTGCAGACGGTCGACTGGCGCAGCGGCAAACCGCTGTCCGACGGTGTGTTGCTCGCACACAGCAAGCTGCTGCTGGCAGCCGGCGTGCGTCATCTGGCGTATTACCCCGACGATTTCATCGGTGGTCATCCGTCTCTGCCCGAAGCGCGCGAAGCCATCTCGGCTCGCCAATTCCCCTATCTCGAGCGATGACCGATGACGACCAGCCTCCTACTGGCCGCCCTGTTCAACTTTGCGTTTTATTACCCGATCATCATGGCGTTCTTCTGGATGATCGGCGGCATCTACTACCACCTGCGCCGTGAGCGCGGCACGCCCGGTCCATCCAAGCCACCGCCGATGGCCAGCGAGCCGTTCGTCTCGATCCTGATGCCCTGCTACAACGAGGCCAAGCAAGTTGCCGAGACCATCGCGGCGATGAGCGCGCAGCAGTACGCAGACTTCGAGATCATTGCCATCAACGACGGCAGCACCGACCGCACTGCCGAAGTACTCGACGACCTCACCCACCACCACCCGCGCCTGCGCGTCGTGCATCTGGAGCAGAACCACGGCAAGGCCAACGCGTTGCGCGTCGGCACGCTGGCCGCGCGCTCGGACTATCTGGTGTGCGTGGACGCCGATGCAATCCTGGACCCGAACGCAACGCGCTGGATGGTCGGCCACCTGATCGCCGGCCCACGCGTGGGCGGCGTTACCGGCAATCCGCGCGTGCGCAACCGCACCACGCTGATGGGCCGCATGCAGGTGGGCGAATTTTCCGCCATCGTCGGGCTGATCAAACGCGCGCAACGCGTGTACGGACGGCTGTTTACCGTGTCTGGTGTGATCTGCGCGTTCCGTCGCTCGGCGCTGCATCACGTCGGCTTCTGGTCCGACAACATGGTGACCGAGGACATCGACATTTCCTGGCGCCTGCAGCTGGACGGCTGGGATATCCGCTACGAACCCAATGCGTTGTGCTGGATCCTGATGCCGGAAACCTTTCGCGGCCTGTGGATGCAGCGCCTGCGCTGGGCGCGCGGCGGTGTCGAGGTGTTGCTGAGCCATGGCCGCCGTGCGCTGGAATGGCGCAGCCGGCGTATGTGGGCAGTGCTGCTGGAATACGCGCTGAGCCTGGCCTGGGCGTACGCCATGCTGCTCATCATCGTGCTGTGGCTGCTCGGCAAGTTCATTGCGCTGCCGCCGGCCCTGTATGTCGACACCATCCTGCCGCGCTGGCATGGCCTTGTGCTGGCCGTGGTCTGCCTGCTGCAGTTCGCCACCAGTCTGATGATCGAACGCCGCTACGAAAAAGGCCTGGCTTGCCAGTTCTTCTGGGTGATCTGGTACCCGGCCGCGTTCTGGATGATCGGTATGCTCACCGCCGTCATCGCCTTCCCACGTGCCCTGCTAGCGCGCCGCAACAAGCGCGCTCGCTGGAAAAGCCCCGACCGAGGAATCCAATGACCCCGCCCATCATCAACCTGCCGCAACGCCTCGGCCGCTCGCGCCGCCTCGCCTACGGCGCCGCCACCGCCGGCGCATGGATGGTCTACTTCTATCTGTGGGCACCACTGGCAACGCTGATCGCCTGGTTTTTCGGCCTGCGCAGCGCCTATACCGAGCTCTATCTGCAACACAACGCGCTGGACCCGTTCGCTTTGGGCTCCCTACCGGTGATCGCCTTGATGAGCGCCGTCACCACGGTTGGCTGGGCCGAATACAACCGCCTGCGCTTCGTCAACGCCGACAAGCGCAAGCGTCCGCGCACCGTCGCCGAACCCGACGTCGACCAGCGCCTCGGCGCCACCGAACAACTCGGCACCCTGCTGCGGCATAGTCGCATCTCCTCGGTGGCAATGGACAAGTTTGCACGGCCGGTGGCGGTGCGGGTGGTGCGACATCGGTAACAGACGCAGCATTGGAGGACCGGTGGAAGACCACGTGGCAGCCTGCACAGGCAGGCCTTGGTTTACGAACACTGGTCAAGCTTGAAGGTTGCGAGGCTGCCACTGTCAAGCCCGCTGCAAACTTTTGAGCAGCCCGTTCAAATCTGACTCAGAGAATTGCGGGGTTCCGGCGAGTTGTGGTTGCTCCCCCGCCCGGCGCTGCCTGAGCGCGGATGAAAATCGAGGCTAGATCGTGCGGCAGATATCCGTTGTCAGGCAGCCATGTGTCGCGCAACCTGATGAGTATAGTTCCTGCAGACATGCGTATGAGGCACGGCATCCGGCCGCTGCGCAAGTTAGAAGCGGCCCTGAGAACTGCTGACCTCGATCTGGTGACCCCGGCCCGATTCGAACGGGCGACTTCCCCTTAGGAGGGGGCTTAGAAGATCATGCAGATAAGGCTCTGCGCCTCTTGTGTGGCTATGCTGTGGCTAAATAGCTTCAGCACCAAGACCCTTCTGCCCGATATGGGTCCAGCGAATCGGTACTTAAGGAGGGTTTACCCGGGTCTGCAAGCTGGCGGCACTATGGAATCGCAATTGTCTGCATAAAGAGACGTGTTTAGCCTTCAAAAAAAGGCCGCTCTCAGAGCGGCCTTTTTTCATGAGCAGAAGCTCATCCCACCGTGACAGTACACTTTGGGCAACCATTTGCCGGCGGAGGCGTCCAACCGCCGCCGCCACCGGTGCCGCCGCCATTGCCGCCGCCACCGCCACCGCCAATACCCGTACCCGCACCGCTACCTGGTGCTACCTGAGTATTCGGCAATGGTACAACGCAGACTGTCCCAGCAAAGCACGCAACCTGTGCTTGCTCTTTGCTTCCATCAGTGTACGTCACAGCAACAACGTCCCCGATGCTGACACTTGTAACTCCATAGGCAGTTTGGTACATACCAACGAGTCCTCGAAGCGCAGCCATCCGCAACTCAACACCGTCACCAATACCTACTCCTTGAGCGGCCGCAACGTTCCGAAAAACGCCAGAGCCAGCATTTATGCCGATCGTCTTTGCCACAGCAACAAACGAGATCGCAATTAAACCCAGAGCCATCAGGCGCTTCTTCAACGATTTCTTTTCCATGAAACTATCCTTAGTTTTTAGATAAAATACTTTTTACTTCCTTGACCTTGCTATCAAGCAAGGCTGCATCGCCCACACCAAGCAGGTTGCTTCGCACATACGATTCAAAGCTTGCACTCGAACACCCGCCGGTATTCATGCAAATCGAATTCATTAAGTCTGATCCCGCATCACAATTCAGACCCATTTGACACGCCGCTATGCTCCAAGCGTAGCCAGAAACTGGCCCCGCCGCGACACTACCATATTCTCCAAGCGACGATATATCGGAATTACCAGCCAATAACTGACCCAATTCAAAAACCGCAGCAGGGTCTCCCGCTACTGCAACCTTATCGACAAAGCCGCGGAGATCCTCCCCGTGCAAAGGTTTTAAGGTTGACATTTGCAAGCGAGCTTGTGCTGCAAGATCGCCCCCTCTTGCAGCTTGCTCCAGCCACAAGTTCCTCGCGTCCAGCGGAACGATTGCTCCACCATCCACTACGGCGCATTCTTCGACATATGCACGTGCCACGTTCATCATTCCCTTCGCATTGCTTTGTGACGTGGCTTGCTTCGCAATCGCCTCATAAGTCCCGAGAAATTTTTGAGGATCTCCACTAACCGCCACGCATCTGCCATAGGCTTCAGAAAGATCACGCTGTGCGGCAGGATCTCCTCGATTAGCTCTTTCTTTCAAGTCCAAAAATTTTTCTAGCGAACTATTGGAATTTGTGACTGGTCTAACAGCTCTCTGATCTGCCCCCGCTTGTACTGCACCAAACTCACCCGCAGAATTGTCGGATGGCAGCGCGTGCGTCTTGGTTGCAGAAACTGATTCGACTGGATGTTCCGCCATGCCGAACTTCCAAAAAATAACTACACCGAGCCCTGCAGCAAGTAATATGCTGCCGCCCCAAGCTAGATACTTTGATTTCATAATCGCTACAGCAGTCCATTGAATTTGACCCGCAGTGGGCCTCCCCTGAACGAGGAGTATGGCAGGTTGTCCATCAGCATCCAATAGATCGATGCTTGAATTTTGCAGCCGTGCAGTGATGCCGGCGTCCCCCGTGAAGCGTCCCCGTTTCTTCGAGTCACTCAGAAGTAGAGGTAGTTTGTAATTGTGCCATTGCGAAGCGGATGGGCGGCAAGCCGTCGAGTGATCGATGTGGTCGTTGGTGGTTGTATCGATGACGCCAGTCCTCGGCCATGCGCCGAACCTGCTCGAGCGTGGTGAACACGAAGCGATCCAGCACTTCTGTGTGGAAAGTTCGGTTGAAGCGTTCGATGTAGGCGTTCTGGGTGGGCTTGCCGGGCTGGATGTGGATCAGGGTGACGCCGTGCTGCTGTGCCCACTGCCTGAGCGCGGCGCTAATGAACTCTGGGCCGTTGTCCAGGCGCAGTCGCCTTGGGGCACCACGCAGCTCGACCAACTCGTCCAGTACACGGATGACCCGTGCCGAGGGCAGGCTGGTGTCGATTTCGATCTTCAACGATTCGCGATTGAAGTCATCGTTGATGTTGAAGGTGCGGAAGCGACGCCCAGACCACAGAGCATCGGACATGAAGTCCGCCGACCAAGTGTGGTTTGCCGCTTGCGGGATCTCCAGCGGCGCGCGGATGCGATCAGGCAGCCGGCGCTTGCCGCGACGTGGAAGGTTGAGCTTGAGCGTGGTTTAGACCCGCCAGGCGCGGGTCTTGCCCTAGTCCCGCGGCCGCAATGCCCACTCCATCAGCAGGCCAAAACCATGTCCGGGGTTGTCCTTCAGGAGCTCCTCGATTGCGGCGATGAGCGGGCCATCGTCGCGCTGGCGCGGACGGTAATGCCGTGCAGATCGGGATAGCTGCAACATCCGATCAGCTCGACGGGCACTGAGGCGGTGAGCGGTTTGCATGGCCAGACTCAATTGCAGTCGACGAGCCTGGCTCAACCTTTTCGCGACAGCACGTCCTTGAGCGCGTGGTGATCCAGTGCCAGCTCGGCATACATGCGCTTCATCCGGGCCAACTCGGCTTCCACGTCCTTCAGATGCCGCAACTGCGATACATCCATGCCGGCATATTTGGACTTCCAGACGTAATCGGTCGGCTCGCTGATCCCGTGCTTGCGACAGGTCTCGCCGACCTTTGCACCGGCCTCGACCTCTTTGAGGATCCGGACCATCTGTTCTTCGGTGAACTTGGACTTCTTCATGCAGAGCTCCTTGGGGTGGAACTCTACTTCCAAGTGGATCGAATTAACGAGGGCGCTTCACCACGTCTTACAGGAATTTTGTTGCGCAACACCCCACCAGAACAAGCTACTTTCAACCAGTTGTGGACATGCTTGAATATGTGGCGCCCACAATAATTGCCCCCCCCTTTCGTGGTAGTAGAAGGCATAACGGATTTTTACGCCCTTTCAATTGCGCTGAAATTTTCAGATAAAATATCTCGCCTAGCGTTCATACCCGGTGTCGGATCTGGAGCATCGGGCCTTCAGATAAGCTTACTTCTGGGCCGTGGGGATGCCTTTACGGTAATGTTAGATGACGATAAAGCCGGAAAAACATCTGCGAATAAATACCGTGCAGAATGGTATCTAACCAATCAGAGTGTTTTTACTGTCGGCGAACTTTTACCGGATTTCAAAAGCAAGAGACTAGAAGGATTTCTATCTGAAGCCCTAGTAGAGGACATTATGGCTCAACAATCACTGACTTCCCGCCCTTCTAAAAAGCAAATCGGCCTATTTCTAGCCGAGAAATTTTCTTCAGGTGCTGAAAAGAACCCTTTCGACAATGAAACACAGTCGAGATTTGAAAAACTCTTACAAGCTCTGCAAGACAGATTCCCGACTTGAGGCAGCCCACATAGTCTAGTCATCGGCTGTGTCCACTGCGTCCATTACCAGCGAACAAGTGGACTCAGGACCGAATTCAGCCAGATAGGTAAGGCTCAAACCATTGATTTCTGGTGACCCCGGCCCGATTCGAACGGGCGACCTTCCCCTTAGGAGGGGGACGCTCTATCCAGCTGAGCTACGGGGCCAAGGGTGGCATTGTCGCACGATCGTTGCGATTGCCAAGCCGGCCGGCGGTGGGCGGCCGGCGGAGCCTGCTAAAATCGGCGGCTACCGTGTTGCGGGTGGCTCTGCCACCACGACCGCCACTGTTTCCAGGAGATCCCATGTCCGCTGACCTGCTCAAGGCGCTCGACCTCGCTGCGTCCAATTCCGGCACCTATCTTGGCGAGGCGACCTGGTCGCAGGCCACCGGCGCCGGGGTGCTGCAGCCGCTCAATCCGACCACCAACGCGGTGATCGCCGAGGTGCAGGCCACCACGCCGGAAGACTACGAGCTGATCGTCCAGCGCGCGCAGGCGGCCTTCAAGGTGTGGCGCACCACGCCGGCGCCGCGTCGCGGTGAAGCCGTGCGTCTGTGCGGCGAGGCGTTGCGTGCGCACAAGGATGCGCTCGGTTCGCTGGTGGCGCTGGAAATGGGCAAGAGCAAGCCCGAAGGCGATGGCGAAGTGCAGGAGATGATCGACATCGCCGACTTTGCCGTGGGCCAGAGCCGCATGCTGTACGGCTACACCATGCATTCGGAGCGCCGCGGCCACCGCATGTACGAGCAGTACCAGCCGCTGGGCCTGGTCGGCATCATCAGTGCGTTCAACTTCCCGGTGGCGGTATGGGCCTGGAATGCGTTTTTGGCGGCGATTTGCGGCGATATCTGCATCTGGAAGCCGTCCAACAAGACGCCGTTGACCGCGATTGCCACGATGAAGATCTGCAACGCGGCACTGAAGGATGCCGGCTTCCCGGACATCTTCTTCCTGATCAACGATGCCGGCACGGCGCTGTCGGAGAAGCTGGTCGAAGACACCCGCGTGCCGTTGATCAGCTTCACCGGTTCGACCCAGATCGGCCGCGTGGTGGCAGAGAAGGTCGCCCGTCGCCTGGGCCGCTGCCTGCTGGAACTGGGCGGCAACAACGCCATCATCCTGGACGAAACCGCCGACCTGAAGCTGGCCATCCCGGGCATCGTGTTCGGCGCCGTCGGCACTGCCGGGCAGCGCTGCACCACCACCCGCCGGCTGATCGTGCACGCTTCCATTTATGACACCGTGCTGGCAACGCTGGTCAAGGCGTACAAGCAGCTCGACAGCAAGATCGGCGACCCGACCGACCCGGCAAACCTGATGGGCCCGCTCAACAGCCAGGGCGCCGTTGCGCAGTTCCTGGACTCGATCGCCAAGGCGAAGGCGGCCGGCGGCACGGTCGAAGTGGGCGGCACGGCGATCGATCGCCCGGGCAACTTCGTGCTGCCGGCGATTGTCACGGGGCTGCAGAACAGCGACGAGGTGGTGCAGCACGAGACCTTTGCGCCGATCCTGTACGTGATGAAGTACAGCACGTTGGATGAGGCGATCGAGCTACAGAACGGCGTGCCGCAGGGCCTGTCGTCATCGATCTTCACCCAGAACCTGAAGGCGGCCGAGAAGTTCCTGTCGGCGGCGGGCAGCGATTGCGGCATCGCCAACGTCAATATCGGTACCTCGGGTGCGGAGATCGGCGGCGCGTTCGGCGGCGAGAAGGAAACCGGCGGCGGGCGCGAGTCCGGCTCGGATGCGTGGAAGGTCTATATGCGTCGCCAGACCAACACCATCAACTACTCCGATTCGTTGCCGCTGGCACAGGGCATCAGGTTCGATCTTTGATCGGAAGCGGCTGGCAAGAGCACCGCGCTGCCGTCAGGCGGACGCGGTCGCTGCCCGGCACGGCACCTGCCATGTGGGCACTCCAGGGCTGAGCGCGCGGCTTGCATCCGCGCCGATTATTCGCTCCGTTTCGCTGATCACTGGAAGACTGTAAGGCTCATCTGGCCTTAGCCGGCGCGTCCTTTTGCGATGCAGCCGTGCTGCGACGACATACGGATGCAGGCTGACATGGACTGGCTGCAGCTCCTGATGCGGGTGGACGTGAAGCCGAAAGCCTGTCTTTGCTGCACGAAGCCGCGCCCGGCCACCACTCTCAGCTTGGATTGCAGCAGCAGCTGCCGACCTGCAAATGACAGCGTCGCAAGCGCGAACCGCATGGCCTGCATCGTCGGCTAAGCCAAGCCGCGTCGCCCATCTGCGATAGCACCAAGGCGGCCAGATCGGACCGTTCAACCCGTCAAATTTGACTCACCACGCCCAGCCGACTGCGTTTGGCCGCAAACGGCACGCCTTTTGCCCGGCGGCTCTGGGATAATCGTGCAACGCCAGCCTTCGGCTGCCTGCTCTTCAAGGAGTTCATGATGAACGTTGTCGTTCGACAGACCAGCGCCATGGCGATCGTCAGCCTGGTTGCCGGCATTCTCGGCTGGACGCTGATCCCGTTCCTGGGCAGCATCTGCGCCATCATTACCGGGCATCTGGCCCGCGCGGAAATCCGCCGCAATCCACAGGCCCTGGACGGCGAAGGCCTGGCCATCGGCGGTCTCATCATGGGCTGGCTGGCAGTGGCGCTCTGGATTGTGGGGATCGCGTTTTTCCTGCTGTTCTTCGGCGGCATGGCCTGGCTTGCGGCCGCCAACAGTTGAGCATGGCCACGCCCTCCTCCGCCCAGCGCTTCAACGACCGCGTGGCGGCCTACGTGCGCTACAGGCCCAGTTACCCGCCGCAGTTGCTGCGCTGGCTGCACGGAGAACTGGGCGTGACGCCCGCAACGGCAGTGGCCGACATCGGCGCCGGCACCGGCATTTCCGGCCGCCTGTTTTTGGAAGCCGGATATGCGGTGACGGCGGTGGAGCCCAACCAGGCCATGCGCGAAGCGGCGCTGCAGTGGCTGGCGGAATACCCTAAGTTTCAGGCGATCGCCGGCACCGCCGAAGCCACCGGGCTGGACGATGCCAGCGTGGGCCTGGTGTCTGCGGCACAAGCCTTCCACTGGTTCGACATGCGGGCCGTGCGCGACGAATGGGCGCGCATCCTGCAACCCGGGGGGCTGGCGGTGGTGTACTGGAATTCGCGCGAACTGGACAGCACCGCGTTCCTGCGCGGTTACGAGCAGTTGCTGCTGGATTACGGCACCGATTATTCCGCAGTGGCCGAGCGGTATCAGGACGATGCCACCATGCAGGCGTGGTTCGGCGAGGGTTTCCGCGCAATGGCGCGTTTCCCGAATGTGCAGCGGCTGGATTTCGAGAGCCTGCGCGGCCGCCTGCTATCGTCCTCTTACGCCCCGCTCGCGCACGACCCACGTCATGCCCCGATGCTTGCCGCGCTACGCACGTTGTTCGATGCGTATGCGTACGATGGGCTGATCGACTTCCAATACCAAACCCGCGTGTTCGCCGGGAGATTGAACTGACCCGCATGTATTCGCTTGCCCGCCCCTTCCTGTTTTCCCTGGATGCCGAGCGCGCCCACGCGCTGGCGTTGCGCTCCATCGACACCGCCTACCGCACCGGCACCACGGCGTTGCTGGCCAGGCGCCCGGTGCCGCTGCCCACCCCGGCTTTCGGCCTGATGTTCCCCAACCCGGTCGGGCTGGGTGCCGGGTTGGACAAGAACGGTGAGCACATCGATGCGTTATTTGCGCTGGGCTTTGGCTTTGTCGAGATCGGCACGGTGACGCCGCGCGCGCAGGAGGGCAACCCGAAGCCACGTATGTTCCGATTGCCGGAATACCAGGCGGTGATCAACCGCATGGGCTTCAACAATCTGGGCGTGGATGCGCTGGTGGCCAACGTGCAGCGCGCACGCCGCACGGCAGGCCTGCTCGGCATCAACATCGGCAAGAACAAGGACACGCCCAACGAGGAGGCCACCAGCGACTACCGTTACTGCATGGAGCGCGTGTATCCGCTGGCCGACTACATCACGGTCAACATCTCCTCGCCCAACACCGCAGGCTTGCGCGAGTTGCAGGAAGAACAATCGCTGCGCCGCCTGATTTCCGACTTGCGCGAAACCCAGGAAGCGCTAAGCGCGCAGCATGGCAAACGTGTGCCGATGCTGGTCAAGGTGGCGCCGGACCTCAACGACCGCGACATCGATGCCGCCGCACGCGTGCTGGCCGACCTGGCAGTGGATGGCGTGATCGCCACCAATACCACGGTGACGCGCACGCTGGTGGCCAATCACCCGCTGGCTGCCGAAGCCGGTGGTCTGTCCGGCGCGCCGCTGCTGGGGCAATCCACGCTGGTGCTGCGGCGCCTGCGCGCGCGCCTGCCCGAATCGATTCCGTTGATTGGCGTGGGCGGCATCAACTCCGGCGCCGATGCGGTGGCCAAGATGGCAGCCGGTGCGAGCCTGGTGCAGTGCTACAGCGGGTTGGTGTATCGCGGCCCGCAGCTCATCGGCGAATGCGTCAACGCCATCCGACGCCGCCGCGAAGCGCCCAGCGGCGGTGCGGTGTCGCCGTTATGAGCGATGCAGTGCAGACAGGCTGGCAGCTGAGCGAACAGGCGCCGCTGCGTGCGCTCAACACCTTCCATGTCGAAGCCACCGCGCGCTGGTTGCTCAATGTCCACGCGCCTGAGGCATTGCCGCAGGCATTGGCTGCGCCCGAGATCGCCGGACAACCGTTGCTGGTGCTGGGCAGCGGCAGCAATGTCTTGCTGGCCGGCGATCCGCCAGGCTGCGTGCTGTGTTTCGACAACCGCGAGACGTCCATCATCGCGCACCGTGCCGACCACGCCATCGTGCGGGCCGGCGCCGGCGTGAACTGGCATGCGCTGGTGCTGTATGCGCTGCAGCAGGGCTTGTCGGGGCTGGAAAACCTGGCACTGATTCCGGGCACCGTGGGCGCCTGCCCGATCCAGAACATTGGCGCGTACGGCGCGCAGGTGGGCGACTTCATCCACGTGGTGGAAGCCTTCGACCGGCATAGCCAGCAGTTCGTGCGGCTGGATGCGGCCGACTGCGCGTTCGGCTACCGCGACAGCGTGTTCAAGCAGCAGCCCGAGCGTTATCTGATCGTGGCGGTGGAATTCAATCTACCGCTGCTGCACGAACTGCGGCTGGACTACGCCGGCATTCGCGAGGAACTGGCAGGCATGGGCGCCGAACTGGCAGGCGCGGCCGATGTGGCGCAGGCGGTGATCAACATCCGTCGCCGCAAGCTGCCGGACCCGGATGTGCTGGGCAATGCGGGCAGTTTCTTCAAGAACCCATTGCTGCCGAGCGAGCAGATTGCCGCGTTGCAGGCCAGCTTTGCCGACATGCCGGTGTATCCGGGCGAGCAGGCCGGCCAGGGCAAATTGTCGGCCGCCTGGCTGATCGAGCAATGCGGCTGGAAGGGCAAGCGCGAAGGCGACGCGGGCGTGTCGCCCGACCACGCGCTGGTGCTGGTCAATTACGGCACCGCCACGGGCGCGCAGTTGCTGGATTTCGCGCGACGCATCGCCGAGTCGGTGCGCGAGCGCTATTCGGTGATTCTGGAGCCGGAACCGCGCATCATCGGGGCGCATTGGTGACGCCAGCGCAGGTTTCGCAGCGAGCCGCGCTGTGGATGCTCACCAGTACCGTCGCCTTCGGGCTGATGGCAATCACCATCCGCCTGGCCTCGAGCACCATTGCCACCGCCGAGATCGCATTTTTCCGCAATGCGTTCGGGTTGCTGACGTTGTTGCCGTTGATCCTGCGGCCGGGCAAGCCGCTGCCGCGCACGCGGCAATTGCCGCGGTACTTCGCCCGTACCTTGATCGGCCTGGCCTCGATGCTGTGCGGGTTTTGGGCGATCGGCCATCTGCCCCTGTCGCAGGCCATCTCGCTCTCCTACTCCACGCCGTTATTCGTCACGGTGCTGGCAGTGGTGTGGCTGCATGAGCAGGTACGGCTGCGGCGATGGCTGGCGGTGGCGGCGGGTTTTATCGGCGTGCTGGTGATCCTGCGGCCGGGCTCGTCCACGTTCACGCCCGGCTTGCTGATTGCGCTGCTGGCTGCGGTCATCAGCGCCATCGTCGCGATCCAGATCAAACAGCTCTCGCGCAGCGACGACTCCGACACGGTGGTGTTCTACACCTACGTGTTCTGGGTGCCGATGTCGCTGATTCCGGCGCTGTTCCAATGGACATGGCCGCAGGGCATCGACTGGGTATGGCTGGTGGCCACTGGCATCTTCGGCACCGCCGGGCAGTTGTTCTGGACGCGCGCACTCAAGCTGGGCGAAGTCTCTGCGCTGCAGCCGATCAGCTTCATGCAACTGCCGTTGGTGGCGCTGCTGGGCTGGTGGCTGTTCGGCGAGGCGATCGAACGCCACACCGTGATCGGTGCGGCCATCATCGTCGGCGCCAACGTCTATATCGCCCATCGCGAAACCGTGCTGGCGCGTCGCGCTGCGACGCATGCGCCGGTGGAAGGCGCCAAGCCGGGCGAATGAGCGACGCTCCCTGAGCTGGCTGCGCGTGGTCGGGCATGCCTCTTGTCGGTACTGCCGACGTACACTTCGTTCGTAATGCGCAGTGCACGCTCTGCACTGCACGTCGAGCGATCCGTCATCCAATGCACTGTCACGGAGTTCGCATGCCGGTTCCAAGCAAGACACTCGGTTTGATCGGTGGAATGAGCTGGGAATCCACGCTGCCCTACTACCGCATCATCAATCAGCGCGTCCGCCATGCATGCGGCGGCCTGCATTCGGCGAAGCTGCTGCTGTATAGCGTCAATTTCCACGAGATCGAGCGACTGCAGCACACCGGCGATTGGGATGGCGCTGGCCAGGCGATGGCAGCCGCCGCGCGTGCGCTGCAGGCAGCAGGCGCCGACTTCATCGTGCTATGCACCAACACCATGCACTGCGTTGCCGACGCGATTACCGCCGCGACGCCACTGCCGCTGCTGCATATCGCCGATGCCACCGCCGATGCGCTCGTCGCAGCGGGCATCAGCCGGATCGGATTGCTCGGCACGCGCTTCACCATGGAGCAGCCGTTCTATCGCCAGCGCCTGCAGGCACGTGGCCTGGACGTGCTGGTGCCCCCGGCCGAAGCACGCGCGCAGCTGCATCGCGTGATCTACGACGAACTCTGCCAGGGCGTGATCAAGCCCGAATCGCGCCAATAGGTCTGCCAGGTCATGACCGAGCTCGGCCAGCACGGTGCGCAAGCGATCATCCTGGGCTGCACCGAGATTTCGCTGCTGGTGGACAGCACCGATGCGCAACTGCCGCTGTTCGACACCACCGCACTGCATGCCGAGGCAGCGGCGCTGGCGAGCGTGTCCGGCTGATCCGCAGCGAAGGCCCGGACGCGTGCGGCAACCGAAGCCCGCAGGCGTGTTCGCCCCAGGCCTGATAGGTGCCATCGGCATTTCATTGCCGAAAACGGCGTAGCGACGGCCCCGCCCGGCAGCTAGCATTGCCTGCTCGGCGCATCAGCAGGCTTCAATGGCAATGCGCGCCACCCGCGACAGGATGCGATTGCATGACCACCCATGCCCCACCAACGCAGCTCACCCGCAGCGATTACAAAACGCTGGGCTTGTCCGCGCTGGGCGGCGCGCTGGAGTTCTACGACTTCATCATCTTCATTTTTTTCGCCAAGGTGCTGGGCGAGTTGTTCTTTCCGCCAGGCATCCCGGAGTGGACGCGGCAGCTGCAGACATTCGGCATCTTTGCGGCCGGCTACCTGATCCGCCCGTTGGGCGGCATCGTGATGGCCCACTTCGGCGATCTGCTTGGTCGCAAGCGCATGTTCGCGCTGAGCATCGGATTGATGGCACTGCCTACATTGGCCATTGGCGTGCTGCCGACCTACGCGCAGATCGGCGTGGCCGCACCGCTGCTGCTGTTGACGATGCGCCTGCTGCAGGGTGCCGCCATCGGTGGCGAAGTTCCCAGTGCGTGGGTGTTCGTGGCAGAACACGTGCCGGCACGGCGCACAGGGCTGGCCTGCGGCACCTTGACCGCTGGCCTGGCTGCTGGCGTGCTGCTTGGCTCGCTGAGTGCCGGCGCACTGAATCGTGCGTTTTCTCCGGACCAAATCGCCGGGTACGCCTGGCGCCTGCCGTTTCTGGCCGGCGGCATCTTCGGGCTGCTGTCGGTGTACTTGCGGCGCTGGCTGCATGAAACGCCAGTGTTCGCCGAACTGGTTGCCATGCGCGCACTGGCACGCGAAACGCCAGTGAAGGTGGTACTGCGCGATCACCCGCGCAGTCTGGCAATGTCGCTGTGGCTGACCTGGGTGATCGCCGCTGCAGTGCTGGTGGTGTCGCTGATGACACCCACGCTGCTGCAGAGTGCATACGGCTACCCGGCACCGGTGGCGTTGCAGGCCAATCTTCTGGCAGTGCTGCTGCAGGCGGTCGGCTCGGTGGTGGCCGGGGCACTGTCGGATCGTTGGGGCAACGGGCGTGTGCTGCTGGCCGGAAGCGTGCTTCTGGGCGTCAGCGCATGGCTGTTCTACCGCCTTGCGGGCGTCCCGTACCTGCTGTTCCCGCTGTATGCCCTGCTCGGCGCTGCACTGGGCGTGCTGGGTGCGATTCCGCGGGTGATGGTCGAGGCGTTTCCACCGGTGGTTCGCCTGTCCGGGGTGTCGTTCGCCTACAACCTGGGCTATGCCGTGTTCGGCGGCCTGACTCCGCTGCTGGTGGTGATGCTGCTCAAGCAGCACCCGATGGGGCCGGCGTACTACGTGATCTTGCTGGCTTCCATCGGCGCCATCGTTGGCGCCCGGCTATCGCAACGGGAGCGTACCCGTCGCTGGTAGAGCGGCTAACAAAAACGGGGCCGGCAGTGGTCAGGTGGGCGTGGACGACGCGCCTAGAACTGGAGTGTTCGAGTGGTACCTGCTCGATTCCGAGCACCGGTCACGCCCGCCTGGCAGCTGTGCAGTAGTTTTGTCAGCTGCTCTCAATCGGAAAACGGCACGCGCCCGGGCTGCTCCACCACCGCTCCAGCCGGCGTGCGCCAATGCGGCCGCCGCGCGCCGCGGAACATCACCAGATACAGCCCGACCACCCACACCAGCGCGGCCGACCAGCCGCCCAGGATGTCGGACGGATAATGCACGCCCAGGTAGATGCGCGAGATGCCCACCAGCAGCGCGAACAAGCTGGCGACAATGGTCACCGGCCAGCGCAAGCGCGTGCTCCAGGCCAGCGCGATGACGACCGCTGCCAGCGTCATCGAGCCCATCGCATGGCCGCTGGGAAAGCTGAACGTGCTTTCCGGGGCGATCGATTCCCACAGGCTCGGGCGGTCGCGCTGGAAAAACTGCTTGGCGCCCATGTTGAGCAGCGCCGAGCCACCGAATCCCAGCGCGGCAAACGTGCCCTCGCGCCAACGCTGCAAGACCAGCAATACCAGCGCAATGGCGATATCGGCCGGAATCACGCCGTACTGGTAGCCCACCTTGGAGATCGCGCCGAAAAACGCATCCAGCTCAGGCGTGGCGATGCTGCGCATGCTCCACAGCAGCGGCTCGTCGAAGTAGACATTTTCCAGCGCGTGGACTTCGTCGGCCAGGTCCACGAACAGGCCCAACGGGAGCAGCACCCCGGCAAACAGCAACGCCATCCGCCACGCATTGCTACGCAACCATCCCTTGAACCCGGCCGGCGATTCAGCCGACGCGGCGGACATAGGTGCGTTCGACGTATTGATCGATCAACTCGATGAATTCGTACGCGATGTTTTCGCCGCGCAAGGTGACGCTCTTTTCGCCATCGATGAACACCGGCGCCGAAGGTGCCTCGCCCGTGCCCGGCAGCGAAATGCCGATATTGGCGTGGCGCGATTCGCCTGGCCCGTTGACCACGCAGCCCATCACCGCCAGGGTCATGTTTTCCGCGCCCGGGTTGCTGATCTTCCACTCCGGCATCTTGGCGCGCACGTGGTTCTGCACTACCCCGGCCAGCTCCTGGAAGAACTCGGAGGTGGTGCGGCCGCAGCCCGGGCAGGCGGTGACCATCGGGGTGAAGGCACGCTGGCCGGTGGTCTGCAGCAGTTCCTGTGCCACCACCACTTCCTGGGTGCGCGACTGCCCCGGCTCGGGGGTCAGCGAAATACGAATGGTGTCGCCGATGCCTTCCTGCAACAGCACGCTCAGTGCGGCCGCCGAAGCCACGATGCCCTTGCTGCCGATGCCGGCTTCGGTGAGCCCCAGATGCAGCGCGAAATCGCAGCGGCTGGCCATGTCGCGATACACCGCGATCAGCTCCTGCACACCGGACACCTTGGCCGACAGGATGATGCGCTCGCGCGGCAGGCCCAGCTCCACCGCACGCTCGGCCGAATCCACCGCCGAGCGGATCAGCGCCTCGCGCAGCACCCGGCCGGCATCCCACGGGGTATCGCGTTGCGAATTTTCGTCCATCAGCTGCGCTGCCAGCGACTGGTCCAGCGAGCCCCAGTTGGCGCCGATCCGCACCGGCTTGCCGTACTTGATGGCGAACTCGATCAACTGACCGAACTGCAGGTCCTTCTTCTTGCCGAACCCGACATTGCCCGGATTGATGCGGTACTTGGCCAGCGCCTCGGCGCAGGCCGGCTCGGCAGCGAGCAATTGATGGCCGTTGTAATGGAAGTCGCCGATCAAAGGCACTTCGATGCCCATCATGCGCAGCTTGTCGACGATGCGCGGAATGGCGGCAGCGGACTCGGCATTGTTGACGGTCAGGCGCACCATTTCCGAGCCGGCGCGCCACAGATCGGCCACCTGCTTGACGCTGCCGGCGATGTCGGCGGTGTCGGTGTTGGTCATCGACTGGACGACGACCGGATGGCCCCCGCCTACGGTCACGCTGCCGATCTTGACGGCCTGGGTGATGCGGCGCGGCCAGGCGGTGGCGTCGGCGGGAGGGGTTGGGCGGGTCACGGCGTCATGCATCCCGCTATTTTAGCCTGTCCGCCGTGCGCTCACAGCTGAAGCGAGAGGCACGCCGATCTCTAGAGCGTGTTCTGTACGTTGAGGTGAGTGCGAAGCGTCCGGTGGCGCGTCGGGACAAGGCGGGCGCTGCGACCCAGGCTGGCCGCCTGGGCAAGGCGCGCAACGCGGTATCGGCGCGCTGCAGGCCGCTTCCCGGAGGGTTGGCCGCCAGCGGCGGGCGGCGGGCGGCTTGCCTTGGCGCCAGCCAAGCCGGAGCCATGCAGCCCCCCCTCCGCACCGCTGGCGGCCGACGCATCTCAATCTCAACGTGCATAACCCGCTCTAGGCCGATGCGACGGTTTGTCGCAGGCCACCATCTTCTCAAGCGCATAGCATTGCCGTGATGAACAGCTCCGACGCTTCCTTCCTGCGGACCCTCTGCAGCCTGCGCTGGCTGGCCACTGCCGGCCAGGCCGCCACCATCCTGGTCGCGACCGGGCTGATGGGCCTGAACCTGCCGCAGCAACCCCTGTGGGCCGGCGTGGCCGCGTTGGCGGTCTTCAACCTGTATGCGCAGCTGCGCGTGGCACACCGCGGCGCGGTGAGCCCGGCCACCGAGTTCGGGCACATCCTGGTCGACGTGACCGTGCTGACCTGGATGGTGGGCTGGAGCGGCGGCATCGCCAACCCGTTCGGCTCGTTGTTCCTGGTGCTGATCGCGCTGGCCGCACTGGCACTGCCGCTGAGCTGGGCGATGGCGGTAGCGGCATCGTGCGTGGCCGGCTATGTGATCAGCGCGGCGTTCGGGCTGCCGCTGCCCTACGGCGGCTTCGACCCGCTCAGCCTGCACATGTGGGGCATGGCGGCCAACTTCCTGCTGTCCACCGTGGTGGTGCTGGCGTTCGCGACACGGCTGGCTTTTTCGATGCGCGAGCGCGAGCGCGAAATCTCCACATTGCGTGAGCGCTTTGCGCGCAACGAAGGCATCGTCGCGCTGGCCACGCATGCGGCCTCGGTGGCGCACGAATTGAACACGCCGCTGGCCACCATGACCCTGCTGGTGGACGACATCGCCGATCAGTGCGAGCAGGGCGAATTGCGCGAAGACCTGGATACCTTGCGCGAGCTGCTGGTGCAGTGCCATGAGCGCGTGCTGGCATTGGCGGCACCGGCCGACAACGGCCATCTGAGCCGCGAGGTGGCGGTGAAAGACGTGCTGGAACAATGGCGCCTGGTGCGTCCCACCATCGAGCTGCGCCGCAATGATGACGCACCGATGCGGCTGATGCTGCAGCCCGGCGTCAGCCACCTGCTGATGGTGCTGCTCAACAATGCCGCCGATGCCGGCGAACGGGCCGGGCGTCCGCAGATCGACCTGACCCTGCGGGTGGAACACGACCATCTCAGCGGCGAAGTGCGCGACTACGGACCCGGCTTCGACACCGCGCAAGCGATGCTGCCGGGCACGCTGTTCAATAGCGGCAAGCACGACGGCATGGGCGTCGGGCTGGCGCTCTCGCATGCCACTGTCGAACGCCTGCAGGGCGAGCTGTGGATGCTGCCCGCCGAAGGCAGCGGCGCGCGCGTCGGTTTCCGTCTGCCGCTCTCCGACCACGAGGCACTCGCATGACAAGTCCCCCAATCCGTACCGGCCTGCTGGTCGACGACGACACCTTGTACCTGCGCACGCTGCAACGCAGCCTTGCACGCCGCGGCGTGGAAACGCTCACCGCCACCGATGCGGCCAGTGCATTGTCCACGGCACGCAGCGCGTTGCCGGATTTTGCGTTGATCGATCTCAAGCTCGGCCACGACTCCGGTTTGAGCCTGATCCAGCCGCTGCGCGAGATCCGCGCCGACATGCGCATCCTGCTGGTCACCGGTTACGCCAGCATCGCCACGGCGGTGGAGGCGATCAAACTCGGCGCCGATGACTACCTGCCCAAGCCGGCCAATATTCCCACCATCATGCGGGCGCTGGGCGAAGAGGATGACGAGTTGCCAGAGCCGGACGAAGAAGAAAGCGCGCAGGAAATGATGACGCCGCTCAGCCGCTTGCAGTGGGAGCACATCCAGCAGGCGCTGCACGAAACCGGCGGCAACGTGTCGGCGGCCGCGCGCCTGCTCGGCATGCATCGCCGATCGCTGCAGCGCAAGCTGACCAAGCGCCCGAGCCCGGGGCCGTTACGCTAGCCGTCTTGCCCCTGTCGCCGGACCTTATACGGCAGGCATATCGCGAAGACTTGTGACGCATCTGAAATGCGTGTCACGCGTGCCGGTGTGCCGATGCCGGCTGCGCAACGGCGCACAGATCGACAGCGTTGCAATGCCCTTGTGCGCGGCCGAAAAACTACAGTTTCCGGCTGCAGGACTTCATCTCACAGCGGGCCGAACACGCTTGCCCGACGCGAGGTTGCCGCGATGCCATCGGTGCCCAGGATCAGGTTGCGGCCCCAGCTGCTCAGTTGTGCGGCATTCCAGCCGATCGCGATATCCAGCGACTGCGTGCTGCTGTCGTTGCCCGACCATGACCAGCCCATGTAGCCAACCTTGTAGTCGCGCGCGCGGCGCATGATCGCCGCTTCGTCCACATGCGCACCGCGCTGGTCGCCACCGAATTCGCCGATCACCAGCGCCAGCTTTTTATCGTTAAAGGCGCGCAGGTAATTGTTGATCGTGGCATCGCTACCGAACACCTCGTACATGTGCACGCTGAATACCAGGTTGCGGCGGCTGTCGCGGGCCAGCAGCACAGCGGCGTTGTCGCGCATGTAGAACTGCCAGTCCTGGCCCCAGTTGGGCGCATCCACCATCAAGGCGTGGGTCAGTCCATTCTTGCGCAAAGTGGCGATGGCGGTGGCATGGCCGTTGACCCATTCGCTGGCAGTCAGGCTATTGCCGAACGGTTCGTTGGCGATATTGATGACCACACGGTCTTCGTTGCCGATCAGCGCCTTGCGGATGGCGACCCAGTAATTGGTCGCATTGACCAGATTCGCAGCGGCGGTGTCTTCGCCGTAGCCGGTGGTGTCGTGGACCTCCAGCACGGCGATCAAGCCCAGGCTTTTGCAGCGCGCGATGATGCGGGCCACATCGGCCTCCGGTGTGCGCGTCCAGCGGTAGCCGGAACTGAGCACGACGCGCACGCTGTTGGCACCGGTGGCCGCAATGACTGCCAACGCCGCATCGGTGCGGCCCGCGTACCAGGCATGTGGAAGATTGACGCCGCGCAGCACCAACGCATTGCCATTGGACTCGCGCAACTGCGTGCCGGACACCGTGAGCCCGGCATGGGCGGCAGACGACAGCGCCAGTCCGGCGACGACGAGAAGCGTGCGTTGTGCAAAAGACAGCAATGAATTCACGATAATTCCAGAAAAGAAGTGACAAAAGCCGCGATGGCCAACTCACAGCGCGAGTGAAGACTGTGTCAACTCGTGTCACGCATGAGGCGAATGCGCATCACAAAAGCAAACATCGGCCAAAGACCATTGGTCGCATGCGCGACGCGGATGGTTGCGCTGCGTCAACACTGCTGCCTCCAAAAGGTGATCGGCAGCGCACGCGGGATATTTAGGCGTCGCCACCGGAGGGCATGCGCCACTGCGCATCGGAGCGTGTCCACGTCCTGCAACGGCAGCATTGGCCGGTCGAGGGAAGCGGATCGACCGTTTCCGGCGCATGCCTGCGACAGCGCTGCGCAAATGGCATTCCGATCGCGCGCGGCGCGTGTGTGGCTCTGCCAAGGCACTGTTCGTGTGTTCCAACGCGGCCCGGGCCCGCCTGCTGCAACTGAACGGCACCCATCAGCGCCAATCAAGGGATTACGCTTCAGGCCGATACGAGCACATGCCTTCCCTGCCTGCCCCCGTCGCGTCTCTTCTTCCGCCCACGCTCGACGAGTCCACCCGGCTCGAGGTGCTGCGCGGCCTATGCCTGCTGGATTCGCCGCCAGACCCGGTGTTCGACACCGTGGCGGCCATGGCAGCGCGCAGCCTGGACGCGGAAATTGCGTTGGTATCGCTGGTGGACGAGCACCGCCAGTGGTTCAAGGCGCGCATTGACCTGGAAGCGCGCGAAACGCCGCGTAGCCAGGCGTTCTGCGCGCATGCAATCCGCTCGGACGAAGTGATGGTGGTGCCGGATGCGCAACTGGATCCGCGCTTTTGCGACAACCCGCTGGTGCTGGGCCCGCCATTCATTCGCTTCTATGCCGGCGCACCGTTGAAGCTGAGCGACGGCCATAGCATCGGCACCCTGTGCGTGATCGGCACCAGCCCGCGCCCCGGGCTGGATCAAGCTGCAATCACGCACCTGGAAGGCCTGCGCGACCTGGCCGTGCTGCGCGTGGAAAACCTGCGCAGTACCACCTACCGCGATGGTCCGACCGGGCTGCCCAACCGCTCGCGCTTCAGCGAAGACCTGGATACCTGGCTGTCGCAACGCGACACGGCGCCGGCCACCACGGCAGTGGCCATCGATGTCTGCGGCAGCGACTACTTCCGCGATATGGTCAAGGCGCTGGGCTGGGAATACGCAGACGGCTACGTCGCCCTGGCACAGCGTCGCCTTGCCGCCTACCTGCCTGGCGGCACCCTGCTGTATCGGCTGGACCCGACCACCTTCGGTTTCCTGGCGCAGGCCGAAGGCCAGCGCCTGGCCACGCTATGCACCAAGGTCTCCAAGGCGTTCACCGAGCCCTTGGAACATCAGGGCATTCCACATACCGCAGTGGCTTCGATCGGCGCGGTCTCGCTGCAATCCAGCTACGGCGCCGCCGATACCATCCGCTCGCTGACCACCTCGGTGGATATTGCACGCGAGCGCTGCCTGCCGTGGAGCATGTACGAGCGCAAGCACGATGTTGCCCAGCGCAACACCTTCCGCCTACTCGCCGCCCTGCCCGCGGCCCTGGACAGTGCCAGCCAGCTGCGCCTGCACTTTCAGCCGCGCGTGGATCTGCACGACCACCGTTGCGTCGGCGTGGAAGCCTTGCTGCGCTGGCAACACCCGATGATCGGTCCGGTGATGCCGTCGGATTTCATTCCGATGGCCGAAAAAACCGCGCTGATCAACCGCATCACGGCCTGGGTCATCGACAACGGCATCGCGCAGGCAGCGCGCTGGCAGCAGCAAGGCCTGGACTTCAACCTGGCCTTGAACGTGTCGGCTGCCGATCTGGACCGCCCCGGCTTTGCCGGCCTGCTGCGGCGCGGTCTGGACCGTCACAAGCTGGATCCGCGGCGGCTGGAAATCGAATTCACCGAAAGCGCGATGATTCGCCACCCCGACCACCTGGCCGAACAACTGGCCACCATTGCAGCGCTGGGCGTGCATATCGCCATCGACGACTTCGGCACCGGCTACAGCAATTTCAGCTATCTCAAGCAGCTGCCGGCCAGTTCGTTGAAGATCGATCAATCCTTCATCCGCTCGCTGCCGGACAGCCAAACCGATCGCACCCTGGTACCGGCGATGATCCAGCTTGGCCACAGTCTGGGCCAGCGTGTGGTCGCCGAAGGCATCGAATCGGCGGAGGCGTACGCGCAATTGCGCGCCTGGGGCTGCGACGAAGGCCAGGGCTACTGGATCGCCAAACCGATGCCGGCCGCCGCGTTGGAAACCTGGCTGGAAACGCCGTGGCACGAGCAACATGCCGCGCCGGCCAACCTGCTTGCCGCCAGCTTGGCCGCGGCGCGCGTCTAGGCGCAGCCAACAAACCAACCGCTTCCACCATTCGGTGGCGCGTGCGGTACGCGAGCGGCATCTCCCACGCGTGCACAGTGGATCCTGTGGGCCATCCAAACCCGCTTGACGAAGCTCGCCGCCGAAACGGCAGGCTGTCAACGCAGCGCGGCGCAACACCAAGGTGCCGCGCCGCGCTGCATTTCAAGACATGGCTGCTTACCAGAACACGGTGTACAGCACGATCAGAATCGCGATCACGCCGGCCGCGCCGATCTTGAAGCCGAGGGTGGTGCCGTAGGCGACGTCGTTGGTACGGATCAGATCGCGTGCCTGCGTGGCAGGCGTCAGCAACGACACCACCACCGCCAATACCAGCGCGGCAACGAACACCACACCGATGCGGTCCATGAATGGCAGTTCGGGCCAGGCGAACTTGAGCGTGAAGGACAACACCACCGAGCCGATCGCCGCGGTCAGCGCGCCGGCTTCGTTGGCCAGCTTCCAGAACAGGCCAAGCATGAAGATCACCACCACGCCCGGGGTAAAGAAGCCGGTGAATTCCTGGATGAACTGAAAGCCCTGATCGAAGTTGCCCAGCAACGGCCGCGCGGTGAGGATGCCGATCAGCACCGAGGCGGCGGCCACGAGACGCCCCACGCGCACCAGCTGCTTCTGCTCGGTCTGCGGACGGAACTTGGCGTAGAAATCCAGGGTGAAGATCGTCGCCACCGAATTGATCTTGGACGCCAGCGAGGCCACGATCGCCGCAACCAACGCGGCAAACACCAGGCCCAGGATGCCGGTCGGCAACAACTGCATCATGGTCGGGTAGGCCTGATCGGGCTTGGCCAGATCAGGCGCCAGCACCACTGCGGCAATGCCCGGCACCACGATCACCAACGGCATCAGCAGCTTCAGGAACGCGGCAAACACCATGCCCTTCTGCGCCTCGCCGATGTTCTTGGCGGCCAGCGCGCGCTGGATGATGTACTGGTTGAAACCCCAGTAACTGATGTTCATCACCCACAGCCCGCCGAACAGCACGCTCAGGCCCGGCAGATCCTTGTAGAACGGGTTGTCCCTGGTCAGGATCATGTGGAAGTGCTCCGGGTGCGCCGTCCACAGGTGCTGGAAGCCGGCCAGCACGCCGGCACCATCGCCAATGCGCGCCAGGGTCAGCCCCGCCACCAGCAGGCCGCCCAGCACCAGCAGGGTGACCTGCACGATGTCGGTCAGCGCCACCGCCTTCAATCCGCCATACAACTGGTAAACCAGCGCGAACACGCCGATCAATGCCAGCGCCAGGGTCTGGTCCATGCCGGTGACCTGGCTGACCGCGATCGATCCCAGCCACAGGATCGAGGTCAGGTTGACGAACACGTACAGCAGCAGCCAGAACACCGCCATCAGCGTGCGGATCCACGTGCCGTAACGCTGCTCCAAGAACTGCGGCATGGTGTAGATGCCGTTGCGCAGGAAGATCGGCAGGAAGAACTTGCCGACGATCAGCAGCGTCAGCGCCGCCATCCATTCGTAGGAGGCGATCGCCAGACCGATCGCATAGCCGGAACCGGCCATGCCGATGATCTGTTCGGCCGAGATGTTCGCCGCGATCAGCGAGGCGCCGATCGCCCACCACGGCAGCGACTTGCTCGCCAGGAAGTAATCCTCGGCGCTCTTGCTGTGGCCTGCCTTCTCGCGCGAGACCCACTGCGCGAGCACGAAGATGCCGGCCAGATAGACCAGCACGATCACGATATCCAACGTCGCCAAACCCACTGCACTCTCCTGTCTGGCTTTGGGGTGTGCGTCGAACGCCAGACAGGCCTGCAGAATGCCGCCGCAACGCACGGCGTGCGCCACGGCAGCGCGGCGAACCGCAGCTGCAGGCCATCCCGGCCGATCGACACGCGCGTCCCGCGGCGGCTGATGACACCACCGATCAGGGTGGCCGCTATACCGCGTCGCCGGCACTGGCGACGCAGCTGTTTGGTCTCATCTCAGGCGCGCACGCACGCCTGCGGGAATGCTGCTTACTTGACCGGGCAGTCGACGGTGACTTCGGCTTCGTTGAGCGCGCCAAGCGACACCTTGGACACCGACAGGTCCAGCGCGGCAGCGCTTTCGATGCTGGCGACCTGGGTCAGCTTGGTCACATCCGCGCCGGCCACTGCGAAGCACTTCAACGGCACGCCGACCACTTTCCACTGGCCTTGCGGCAGCGCAGCCAGGGTCTTCTGGACGTCGACACGACCACCGCACTTGTCGCCACAGCCCACGCCCAGCCACACCGGCGCGGTCACCGCGCTGTCGCGGCGCAGGGTCAGCTGCAACTGCACATCGCCGTTGCTTTCACGCGAGACGTCCACCGGCTTGGCGGACACCAGCAACACGCTGGAGGCGGTACTGCCGGACCACACCAGACGGCGCGCATCTTCCTGCGCCTTGTGGTCGACTGCGGTCATCTTCAGGCTGCCATCGGACAAGCCCACCGGCAGCGTGGTTGCCGGCATGTTGGCCTGACCGGCATTGGACAGCTGCATGGCGATGCCGAGCGCAGGCTTGCCGCGCACGAAGTACATCCCGCCTACCGACTGCTCGCCGGACACGCCGGATTCTTCCGGCAGTGCTGCCAGGTCGCCCTTGTCGGCGTAGGTCAGGCCGAAGCCGAACTTGAACTGCGGGTCGTAGTCCTTCTGGCCGACGTTATTGGCGAACTGCACGGCGGTCTTGGGCCAGGAGAAGCTGAGCTTGCCCTTGAAGTCGTTCTGCACCGAGCCATCGGCCTTGCGCAGCAGCACATCGGCAATGCCCTCGCCTTCGGAGCCCGGCAACCAGGCAGCGACGAACGCGTCGGAGGCGTTGATGTACTGATTCATCCACAGCGGACGCCCGCTCAGGAATACCGCCACCACCGGGATGCCTTCGGCCTTGAGTTTCTTGATCAGGGCCAGTTCGCTTTCGTCGCCCGGCTTGTACAACAGGGTGGCGATATCGCCCTGGAATTCGGCATACGGATTTTCGCCGAACACCACCACGGCCACGTCGGGCTTGGTCTTGTAGGCGCCATCCACGGCCAGCTCGGCGCTGCCGCCGGCGGCCTTGATCTGCTTGTCCAGGCCTTCCCAGATGGTGGTGCCGTTGGGATAGTCGCTGCGCTTGGTGCCGGTGCCCTGCCAGTTCAGGGTCCAGCCGCCGGACTGCTTGCCCATGTCGTTGGCACCGTCGCCCAGCACCAGCACGCGCTTGGTCGGATTCAGCGGCAAGATGCCGGCCTGGTTCTTCAGCAGCACCAGCGACTCACGTACCGCCTGACGGGCGATCGCACGGTGTTCCGGTGCGCCGAGCAATTCGTACTTGCCACCGAGTGGGCGCTTGGACGGCTTGCCGGCCTCGAACAGGCCCAGGCGCATCTTCACGCGCAGGATGCGGCGCACGGCATCGTCCAGACGCTCGGCCGAGATCTGCCCGGACTTCACCGCCGCCAGTTCGGTCTCGTAGATACCTTTCCAGCTGTCGGCGGCCATCGCCATGTCGACACCGGCGATGAACGAGGCCGGGCAGTTCTGGTTGGTGCAGCCCTTGACCTGGCCGTGGCCATTCCAGTCGCCGACCACGAATCCGCCGAAATTCATGCGGCCCTTGAGCACGTCGGTCAGCATGACCTTGTTGCCGTGCATCTTTTCGCCGTTGAAGCTGTTGAACGAGGCCATCACGCTCTGTGCGCCAGCGGCAATCGCAGGCGGATAGCCGGCGGCGTGGATATCGCGCATGGTGGATTCGGACACCTTGGTGTCGCCCTGGTCCTTGCCGTCGGTGGTGCCGCCGTCGCCGACGAAATGCTTCACCGACGAAATGACGTGGCTGCCGTCCAGGAACTGCGGCGTGCCCGGCACGCCCTGTACGCCTTCGACCATCTTGCCGGCAAAGCTGGCCACCACCTCCGGCGACTCGGAATAGCCTTCGTAGGTGCGGCCCCAGCGGTCGTCCTGCGGCACGGCCACGGTCGGCGCAAAGGTCCACTCCATGCCGGTGACGCGGGTTTCGGCAGCGGTGACTTCGCCGATCTTCTTGATCAGTTCCGGATTGCGCGTGGCGCCCAGGCCGATGTTGTGCGGGAACAGCGTGGCGCCGACGATGTTGCTCTGGCCGTGCACCGCATCGATGCCGAAGATGATCGGAATCGCGTTGCCGCCCTTGGAAGTGTCCATCGACGCCTCATAGAACGCGTCGGCCAGCTTCAACCATTCGGCCGGGCTAGCGTTGTACTTGCCGCCCGGATCGGAATTGCCGCCGGCCAGCACCGAGCCGATGCGGTACTTGCGCACGTCGTCCGGGGTCATGCTGGCGATATCGCCCTGGATGGTCTGGGCGACCTTCTCTTCCACGCTCATCTTGGCCATCACATCGGTGATGCGCTGCTCCAGTGCCGCGTCCTGCGGGAACGGCCACTTCCGCGACGGCCACTGGTCCGGATGGATGGCGGTCGAGGCCTCGGCAGGTGCGGCGGCCGGGGCGGTCTTGCTCGCTTCGGCAGCGGTGTCCTTGCCTTGGCAGGCGGCCAGCATCAGCACCGCAGCGGCGGTGGCCAGGCAGAGGGCGCGACGCGCGACGGGCGCGGCGGTACGACGGAGCAGCTTGTCCAAGATTCGTTTCTCCAGGGTGGTTCTCCCACGGCGATGCGTTGCGCCGCAGGCCATTAGGCGGCGTACGCTTGCGTGATTCCCCTACCCTGTCAACAACAGCTGCCCGTATGCCGAATACCGGGCAACTTATTGGCCGCGGCTATAGCATTGGAATACCGGCAGCACCTGTGAAACCGCGCAAAACCACCTGATCTGCCGCAGCGTCTGAGCGCGCGAGCAGATGCACTTTGCTGCATCGCACCACCCGCCGGTCTGACCAATGCGCAGCATCGGCGTGTCAAGGGAATCTGGCAGCGCTCGCTTGCCACCACACGTTCGAATGCAGGCCAACGGGTGAGCCTGCTGTCAAACAACCGTCATACCAGCGGCCTAGCGTGACCGGCTTGCCGATGCGCCACGGCCATCGTTGATCGTCGCCTTTGCCTGGAGTTTCGATGTCCCCCTCCCCCGACCCCTCCCGTCGTCGCCTGATGCAATTGCTGGCGGCCGTCCCCCTATTGCCGCTCGGCAACGCCAGCGCTGCCGCCCTGCAACAGCTTGGCGGTGCGGCGTGGGCCGCGCGCCCGCTGCGGCCGTCGGACAACCCGACCCGCCTGGTCTCGGCCACCTTCCACGGCATGCCGGCGCCGAGCCTGGCCGATCCGGCGGCAATGGCCACCACCACGGTCGGTTCGGCCCTCAGCGTGACCCGCAGCGACGGCAGCACGCAGCGGTATGCGCTGGCCTACCACCCGTTCTTCATTACCGGCGATCAGGTGCCGGACGGCAACGGCGGCACCGTGCTGGCGGGCGGGTACTACGACATCCAGCATCGCCCGATCATCGACCGCTCCAAACCCGGTGCCGAGCGTCCGTTCTTTTCCGATTGCCCGGACGGCTCCTCGCTATTGACCCTGCCCAATGCCAAGGTGCCAGGCGTCAAGGGCAACCATGTGTTCGCAGTGGTGCAGTTCGAATACACCACCCGCGACCAGGCCGGCAACGACACCAACCGTCACCTGCCTGCGCCGATCGCGGTGCTGACGCTGGACCAGGACCCGGCCACCGGCAAGCTGTCGCTGGTGAAGTACCACAACGTCGACACCGCACCGGTCCATGGGCTGTGGACCACCTGCGGCGCCAGCCTGTCGCCGTGGAATACCCACCTGTCCAGCGAAGAGTACGAACCCGATGCCACCGCGCTGGCCGGCAACACCCAGTTCCGCAGCTACAGCACGCATCTGTACGGCGACCCGGAGAAAGCCAACCCGTACCACTACGGCCATCTGCCGGAGATCACCGTGCACCCGGACGGAACGGGGAGCGTGCGCAAGCACTACTGCCTGGGCCGCATCTCGCACGAGCTGGTGCAGGTGATGCCCGACCAACGCACCGTGCTGATGGGCGACGACGCGACCAACGGCGGGCTGTTCATGTTCATTGCCGACCGCAAGGCGGATCTCTCCGCCGGCACCTTGTATGTCGGCAAGTGGCACCAGACTTCGGGCGTCGGACCGGGCGCGGCCACGCTGCGCTGGATCAAGCTCGGCCACGCCACCAGCGCCGAGATCCAGGCCATGGCCGACCGTCTCACCGCTGCCGACATCCTCGACGTGCACCTGAGCGACCCGAGCGATGCTTCGTTCACCAAGATTCCGTTCAACGGCACCTTCAACTGGATCCGCATCAAGCCCGGCATGGAGAAGGCCGCCACGTATCTGGAAACCCATCGCTATGCCGCGCTGGCCGGCGGCAGCCTGGGCTTCACCAAGCTCGAAGGCACCACCGTCAACGCGCGCGACAAGGTCGCCTACATGGCCATGTCCTATATCGTCACCAGCATGCTCAACGGCTCGGGCGATGTGAAAGTGCAGGGTCCGGAAGCTGGCGCGGTGTATGCCCTGAACCTGCGCGGCGGCCAGCGCGATAGCCAAGGCGCGCCGATCCACAGCGATTGGGTGCCGATCGACATGGCCGCCCCGGCCGCCCTCACCGGCCACAACCTGGCCAAGGCCGACGCGCTGGGCAACCTGGCCGACCCGGAACGGATCGCCAACCCGGACAACCTCAAGTTCTCCGAATCGCTGCGCACCTTGTTCATCGGCGAAGACAGCAGCCTGCACGTCAACAATTTCCTGTGGGCCTACAACGTGGACAGCGGCACGCTGACGCGCGTGCTGTCGGTGCCGGCGGGCGCCGAATCGACCGGCCTGCATGCGGTCGACGAGATCCACGGCTGGACCTATGTCATGAGCAACTTCCAGCATCCCGGCGACTGGGAAAGCCCGTTGCACGACACCGTCAAGGCCACGCTGGATCCGCTGGTCCGCGCCAACTACAAGGATCGCTTCGGTGGCGCGGTGGGTTATCTCACCGGCGACCCGGTGGCAGTGCAGTTGAGCAAGGCGTAAGCGTCGCCGTTTCCAGGTACGGCGCTGCATGACGCAACAGCCGACACGTGCAGCGGGGCATTCCCGCTGCTGTCGCATCCCGGTAGCAGCGCACCTGGGCGGGAGGAGCGTTGCCGATATGGACTGTCGCGCCCGGGTGCGCTCCTCCGGGTAAGGTCGATGGGTGTCTGGCCGCGTCGGTGAGACGGATCAAAGCATAAGCGCCTGAGCAAGCGACTCAGGACTGCCGCAACTCCAGCGCTGCCATCACGATGGGCTTGGCCCAATCGGGTACCTGCGCCAGTTCGTCCGGCGTTTGCGGGTAATGCAGGCCGCTGCGGTCCAGTTCCAGCACCAGTATGGGCGATGCCTGAGCTGCGGCATCGGCCGATGCGCTGTTGTCGTAGACATGCAGCACTGCCAGGTGAGGCAGCAAGGCAATCAGGTTGGCACGCGAGGCGTCGTAACGCTCGCGGATCTTGTGCTCGGGAATGGCATGACCGCCGGCCGCAACCCGCGCCGCCACGCGCTCGATATGCAGGTCCACGGTCGCCAACCCGCAAAACCAGACCGCGACCGTGTGCTGCGCGCAGGCCTCGCGCAGCAGGCGCGGAATGGTCGTCGCGCCCAGCGTGGTTTCGAAGGCGAAATCGCTGCCATCGGCCATGGCCTGGCGCAGCCGCCGTACGCCTTCCTGCCAGGCCTGCGCGTTCGCTTCTGCAGGCGCCCAGCCCTGTTCCACCAAGTCCCTGGTGAAGGCGTCCGGGTTGAACCAGGTGGCGCCGTCCTCTTGCAGAAACCGGCCCAGTAACGAACTCTTGCCCGCGCCATTGACGCCGGCCAGCACCAGAAGATTACCCATCGCTTACAGCGACGGGCCCAGGGTGACCTTGCGGCCGCGGCGTGCCGGTGTGGCGATCGCCTTGGCCAGGCCCGCACCCTCAGTCGCCCCCGCAAGATGCGCGTCGAACTTCGCCTGCAGTGCCTGCAGCGACTGCGCGCGCGCCGAGGTTGCGGCCGCCGCACTGGCCTGATTGACCAGGCGCCGATACTCCTCGGCATCCACCACCACCGCTTCGGGATGATTGTGGTTGGTGATCACCACTGCCCCGTGCGAGCGCACCTTGCGCATCAGGCTGGGCCAGCCCTTTACCTTGATGTCGGCAGCGGGGGATTTTTCGAGCTCGGGCAGATCCTGGAAGCGCGACATGGGGAAATCCGGGGCGAAGTGCTGGCGATCAGCCTACTCCCAAATTCCCAATTTAGGAAATTTGTCCATTTTGTCCAAACAATCCGGTCGATCATGCCGTCCAAAACAAAAACGGGGCCCGCAGGCCCCGGTTTTTCAAGCGCGATGCGCACATGCTCAGCCGCGCAACTTGTTCAGCAGCTCGCGCGTCACCGGGTCGGCCACATCGGCCGATTCGCCCTTCAGCGCCGGCAGCAACTGGCTGGCCAGCTGCTTGCCCAGCTCCACGCCGAACTGGTCGAACGCATTGATGCCCCACATCACCGATTGCACGTAGACGCTGTGCTCGTACATCGAGATCAGCGCGCCCAGCGCCTGCGGGGTGAGCGCATCGAGCAGGATCACCGTGCTCGGGCGGCCGCCCGGGTAGCTGCGGTGCGGGTCGCTACTGTCCTGCCCGTTGGCCAGCGCCTCGGTCTGCGCCAGCACATTGGCCATCAGCGCAGTATGGTTTTCCGCGTACGGGTCGTCGTTGTGCACGGTGCCGATGAAATCGGCCGGCACCACGCTGGTGCCCTGATGCAGCGCCTGGAAGAAGCTGTGCTGCACATCGGTGCCGGCACCACCCCACCACACCGACACGGTGTCGCTGTCCACCGCCGAGCCATCGAGCTTGACGCGCTTGCCCAGGCTCTCCATCACCAGCTGCTGCAGGTAAGCCGGCAGCAGTGCCAGGCGCTGGTCGTAGGTCATCACCGCGTGCGTGGCGCTACCGAGCAGGTTGCGGTTCCACACTGCCGTCAGGCCATGCAACACCGCAACGTTTTCTTCCAGCGGCGTGTTGAGCACATGTGCATCGAACTGCGCGGCGCCTTCCAGCAGTTGTTCGAAACGCTCGAAACCAATGGCCAATGCAATCGGGAAACCCACTGCCGACCACAGCGAGTAGCGCCCGCCCACCCAGTCCCACATCGGCAGCACGCGGCCGGGTGCGATGTCGAAGGCCTTGGCGGCACGCTCGGGGTTGGCACTGACCGCGTACAGCCGCTCGCTGCCACCGAGCCAGGCATGCAGGATGCTGCCGTTGAGCAGGGTTTCCTGGGTGCCGAAGGTCTTGGAGATCAGGATGCCGGCGGTGCGTGCCGGATCCAGCGTGGCCAGCGTGCGCTGCATCGCCGCACCATCGACGTTGGAGACGAAATGCACGCGCAAGCGCGCTCCGGCCACCGGACGCAAGGCATCGGCCACCAGCCGCGGGCCCAGGTCCGATCCACCGATGCCGACACTGACGATATCGGTGACCTCGGTCGCTTCCAGCTGCTGGATCAGCGCGCCCATGCGCTGGCGCACGTCGGCAGCGGTGGCATACGCCTCCGATGCCACCGCTGCGTCGGTCAAATCGCCGCGCAACGCGGTATGCAGGGCCGCGCGCTGTTCGGTGACATTGACCTGCTCGCCACGGAACAGGCGCTGGAACGCGCCGGAAAGATCGCGCGCGCGCGCGATGGCGAACAGCGCATCGAGCGCGGCGCGGTCATACTTCTGCCGCGCGAAGTTGAAATACAACGGACCGACTTGCCTGGCGTATTGCGTCGGCCGCTGCGGCTCGGCGGCAAGCAATGCGGGGATGGCAGCGCCGCGCAGGCGCTGGGCGTGGGCGTGAAGCGCGTCGAATCCGTTGGTGTGTGTCATGCGGCCTGCGTGGGGATGCTGTGGTTGGTGTGGGAGATCGCGTTGTGCGCGTTCACATATACCAGATTGGGCTTGAAGGTCTTGGCTTCGTCTTCGCTCATGCTGGCGAACGCCGCCACGATGATCAGATCGCCCACCTGCACGTGACGCGCAGCGCCACCGTTGAGCGACATGATGCCGCTGCCGTCTTCGGCGCGGATGGCATAGGTGCTGAAACGCGCACCGTTGGTGACGTCCCAGATGTGGACCTGTTCGAATTCGCGGATGCCGGTCGCTTCCAGCAGCAGGCCGTCGATGGCGATCGAGCCTTCGTAGTTGAGCTCGGAGTGGGTGACGGTGGCGCGGTGGATCTTGGCTTTCAGCAGGGACAGGTGCATGGACGGAAGGCAACGACAAAAGGAAAGCCGGCATTTTAGCGGAAAGCGCCCGTCCCCACCGGTTTGCGCTGCGGCCGGTGGTGAGGGCTTCAGGCCTGCGCAGCACGCACAACCGCGCGCCCGGTTCGCTGGCGCTGCCGGACGGCTCCGACGGCGCGTCGGCCTGCTCAGAATTCCAGGTTGTCGATCAAGCGCGTGTTGCCCAACCGGGCCGCGATCAAGGCCACGCGCGCGCCGGTGTGGCTGTCGCCCGGCTCGCTGAGGTCAGGCAGCCGCACCACCGCGTAATCGACCCTGAAACCGGCCTGTTCCAGCGTGTGGCTGGCCGCATCTTCCACCTGCGCACGCGGCGTGCCGGCGGCATAGCTGTCGCGCATCTGCAGCAGCACCTTGCGGATCGTGCCCGAGATCGGGCGATCTTCCGCCGACAGATACTGGTTGCGCGAGCTCATCGCCAGGCCATCGGCCTCGCGCACGATGCTGCCGCCCAAAATTTCGATCGGAAACGCCAGGTCGGCCACCATCTGCCGGATCACCGCCAACTGCTGGTAATCCTTCTTGCCGAAGGCGGCCACGTCCGGCTGCACCTGGTTGAACAATCGCGCCACCACGGTGCACACGCCATCGAAATGCCCGGGCCGGCATTCGCCTTCCAGCACATCGCTGACGCCGGGCGCATGGATCGGTGTGGCCAGCGCGGTGCCGAGCGGGTACATGGTGTCCACGTCCGGCAGCCACAGCGCATCGCAACCGGCGTCTTCCAGGCCGCGCAGGTCGGCCTCGGGCGTGCGCGGGTAGCGCGCAAAATCTTCATTCGGTCCGAACTGGGTCGGGTTGACGAACACGCTGGACACCACGCGGTCGGCGTACTGGCGCGCCAGCATCACCAGCGAATAATGCCCGGCGTGCAGGTTGCCCATGGTGGGCACCAGCGCCACACGCAAGCCCTCGCGCTTCCAGCCATTGACCAGGGCGCGCAGTGCGGAAAGATCGGTCAGGGTCTGGATCATGCGGCGTATGCATGCTCTGCATCGGGAAAGCTGCCGTCGCGCACCGCCTGTGCATAGGCGCGCACCGCGCCGGCAACCGAGCCGCCCTCGGCCAGAAAATCCTTGACGAACTTGGGCCGGCGGTGGCCACTGTCCAGCCCAAGCATGTCGTGCATCACCAGCACCTGGCCGTCGCAACCGGGGCCGGCACCGATGCCGATGGTGGGCACGCTGAGGTCGGCACTGATCTGCGTGGCGATCGGCGTCGGCACGCATTCCAGCACCAGCAGGCTCGCACCGGCGTCGACCACGGCCTGCGCGCCACGACGCAGCTGCTCGCCAGCCTCGCCGCGGCCCTGCACCTTGTAGCCACCGAACCGCAGCACCGATTGCGGGGTCAGGCCCAGGTGCGAGCAGACCGGGATCTCGCGCTCGACCAGGTAACGGATGACCTCCAGCTTGTGCCCGGCGCCTTCGATCTTGACCATCTCCGCGCCAGCCTGCAGCAGCTGGGTGGCGGCGTCCAATGCACGCTCAGGCGTGGCGTCGGCCTGGAACGACAGGTCGGCCACCAGCAAGGCGCGATCGAGCGCACGGGCCACCGAGGCCGTGTGGTAGACCATGTCGGCGGTGGTCACCGGCAAGGTGGAATCGTGCCCCTGCACCACCATGCCGAGCGAATCGCCGACCAGGATCAGGTCCACGCCATTGGCGTCGAAGGTGCGCGCAAAACCGGCGTCGTACGCGGTCAACATGACCAGTTTTCGACCCTCGCGCTTGGCCTGCGCCAAGGCGGGCACGGTCCAGGGCTTGCTGTCGGCGTGGCTGCTCATGAAGTCATTACGTGGGGTGATAAGCCGGCCATTATCTACCCAATCGGCTCCAGCCCGCAGGTATCGATGGCGTGCAGGGCGCGCCGCACTGTTCCATGCCCCGGAATGATCGCCTCCGGCGCCAGCTCCGACAGCGGCAGCAGGGCGAAGGCGCGCGCGTGCAGATGCGGATGCGGCACCTGCAGCTGCGGCAGGTCGATCACCTGGTCGGCGTACAGCAGCAGGTCCAGGTCGAGCGTCCGCGGGCCCCAGCGCTCGCCGGCGCGACGCTCGCGGCCGAACGCCTGTTCGATGCCGAGCAAGGCCTCCAGCAGCGGCAGCGGCGCAAGCTCGGTACGCAGCTGGGCCACGGCATTGATGAAATCGGGCTGGTCTTCGCGGCCCCAGGCCGGCGTGCGATACAAGCGCGAAGCGGCGATCAGCGTGGTCTGCGGCACGGCGCCCAACGCGGCGATGGCCGCGCGCACGCTGGCCTCGGCCTGGCCCAGGTTGGCACCCAGGCCAACAAAGGCGGTCTGCATGCCCTACTCGCCGGCCGGTGCGCCGGTCCGACGGCGGCGTCGGCGACGCTTGCGCGGTGCGCCCTCATCGCTGTCGTGGTCGGCCTGCGCCGATTCGATCGCATCCACCAGCTCCTGGCCGGAGGACTTCTGCGCCTCGCGCCAGAACTCCACATCGGCGGCGTGGTCGGCCGATGCGAACTGACGCAGCACCAGGAAATCGAATGCCGCGCGGAAGCGCGGATGCGACAAGGTGCGAAATACCCGCTTGCGCTGACGCGAGGAGAAACGCGTCTGCAGTAACCAGATTTCCTGCATCGGCAGCGAGAAACGGCGCGGCAACGCGACGCGCTCCAACTGATGCAAGGTGACGCGATCGGCCGCGCGGCGCTGCGCATCCTCCGGTTGCACGCCTTGCGCCTGCAGCCCCATCAAGGTGCGGCAGAACGCCGGCCACAGCAGCAATGCAAACAGGAAGGCCAGCGACACCGGCTCGTCGTTGGCCACGCGTGCATCGGTATTGCGCAGGCCTTCCAGCACCATGGCGCGCAACGCGCCACTGCGGTTGGACTTCAATGCCGCCGCGCTTTCCGGAAACAACGCGCTGAGCAGGCCGTAACGCTCCAGACCTTCGAAGCTGGCCACACCGTGCCCAGACAGGAACAGCTTGAGAATTTCTTCGAACAACCGCGCAGGCGCAGCTTCGGACAGCAGCCCGGCCAGACGCGGAATGGGTTCGGCGGTGCCGGCTTCGATGTCGAAATTCAACTTGGCCGCCAGACGCACCGCGCGCAGCATGCGCACCGGGTCTTCCTGGTAACGCAACTGCGGGTCGCCGATCAACTTCATCAGGCGCGCCTGCACGTCTTCGAAGCCGCCGCAGTAATCGCGCACCGAGAAATCCTCGATGGCGTAATACAAGGCATTGCAGGTGAAGTCGCGGCGGATCGCATCGTCCTCGATGGTGCCGTAGACGTTGTCGCGCACCAGCCGGCCGTTATCGAGTTCGCGGTCGCCGCTGCCATCGTCGACATTGGCGCGGAAGGTGGCCACTTCGATGATTTCGCGACCGAACACCACATGTGCCAGACGGAAACGGCGGCCGATCAGGCGACAGTTGCGGAACAGCGCCTTGACCTCTTCCGGCGTCGCGTCGGTGGCCACGTCGAAATCCTTCGGGTGGCCGCCAACCAGCAGGTCGCGGACCGCACCGCCGACCAGATAGGCACCAAAGCCCGATTCGCGCAGGCGGTACAACACGCGTAACGCGTTGGGGCTGATGTCCTTGCGCGAGATGGTGTGCTGGTCGCGTGGAATGACGCGCAGCGTGAACGGAGATGTAACTGAGGGTTCGATGATGGCGCTTCCGTCTTGTGTTGCAGGATTGCCCAACGGCTATTACCTCACTATACTAGCGCGCTGCACAAGACGTGACAAAAGCGCTCCCTTCGTCTAATGGTTAGGACGTGGCCCTCTCAAGGCTAAAACAGGGGTTCGAGTCCCCTAGGGAGCACCACGATCGGTCTGACTGCTAAACGCCAGAGCCCCGCAATGCGGGGCTTTTGCGTTGTAGCGCAGGCACTCGCACATGCGTTGGTCTGTGTGGCATCGGGCAGGCCGCAACCATCTCGGTCTCATCTCCTGGCCTGGGCAGGACCACCGGCCCCAGGAAGTAGTCGAGGTTGGTTGCCGCCGATAGGGCGCCGGATTCCATCTGACGCCTCCAACGCGGCAGCGCTTGTCGGGATGCAATACGGGCCACGCCTCTCACTGCGCGGCAGCCAAGCGCATGCAGATTCGCCGGCATCACACCGCAAGCGTTCGACGATGTGTCGATCTCAGGAATGCGGCTCAGATCAGCCACATCAGCACGAGAAGAACGGACCTCATCGCGGCGCGCTCGGCGGTGCGCGTTCGCTGCGCAGCGACGTGAGTCGACGTGTTGTGTCTATGCACCATGCGTGCCGACCGCCTTGGGAATTTGCAGTGCATCGCGTCTGCTCACGTGGTTGTCGGTCCAAGCACCACTTCGTCGCTGCCGGTTTCGGCGACGGCGTCGTGGGCATGCAGGCTTTCCAGATGGCGTACCGCTACATGAAAGGCCGCGTAGTGCTCTGCCAGCGGCTTGCGCAGGCGTCGCGCCGCATCTTCGACATACATCAGGTTTGCGCCATTCAGGCGCGCAAATGCCTGTTCGTCGGGTCGCCGCACTGCTGCCTGCACCGGCGTCGCCAACGCCTGCTCGCACAGACCGACCAGTTGCTGGATGGCCAATTGCTGCGCATCGGCGGGCAGCTCGACGCGTACCTGCGCTACGCTGCGTTGGCTATGCGGCGTGGCGTAGGTACCGTGGTCCTGCAGCCATTGAATAACATCGCGCAGCGGCAGCGTATCGCGCCCGGCATGTTGCTGAACGAATGCATCACTCAGCAGCTGCCGCGACAAGGCTGCCGAACAGGGGCAGGTGGAGGCGTACAACACCTCGACCTGGAGCTGGATCGTGGTGCGCCCTGCCCTGCATTGCGCGGCGATGTGCACCGGATAGGCACGCCAGCCACTCAGTCCCTCACTGCGCAATGCCGGCGTGCGTAACATCAGTTCGAAGCTGAGCGTCAGCCGAGCGGCGCGGCTCGCGCAATCGGCATGGCTGTCGATCAGCGCCTGCAATAACTGCGAGAGCATGGCCGGCGACAATAGCTGCTGCAGATGCGTATCCAGCAGGCGGTACAGCCGCGACATGTGGATGCCTTTCAGCTCTGCCCGCGGCAGATCGACCTGCACGCTGGCGCGCGCGGCAAGCTGGCTGCCACCGGTCTCCAACTGCACGGGAATGGCGATGTCCTGCATGCCCACCCATCGCAGGGGCGCGCTCAGCGTTGATGGTTCAGTCACAGCAACATCGGGAAGCGTAGCGGACATCGGGGTCTCGTCGAAGATAAAGGTGACGACCGCGCCTCAGGCGCGGCCAGGAAACGCAGCGAAGTAGTCGTCGATTCCCGCATGCAATGTCTGCGCGAGTTCGTCCTGATGCGTATCGCTGCACAGGCGGCTGCAATCGTCGCGATTGCTCATGAAGCCGGTTTCTACCAGCAGCGACGGAATGTCCGGCGACTTCAACACCGCAAAACCGGCCTGCCCCACCTGGTTTTGATGCAGGCGCGTCACCTGCTGCAGGCGCTCCAACATCAACGTACCGAATGCCAGGCTGCTGGCGATGGTGCCACTCAGCGACAGATCGGCCAGCACCTGCGACAACACCGGATTGCTTGGCACCCGCAGCCGGCGCGCGGTATCGCCCATGTCGTCGGCAGCGTTTTCGCTATCGGCGATCCAGCGCGCCAGCGCGGAGCTGGCGCCGGTCTGCGACAGCGCAAAGACCGAGGCGCCGCGCGCTTGGCGCGTTGGTGCGGCATCGGCATGGATGGAGACGAACAGGTCCGCATTGTGGCGATGCGCGATAAACACGCGCTCGTGCAGCGGCACGAAGCGGTCATCGCTGCGGATCATGGTCGGCCGGTAGCGCGCATCGGACGCCAGGCGTTGATGCAGCCGCCCGGCCACCGCCATGGCCACATGTTTTTCGTAGCGCGCATCGCCACTGACCGCCCCCGGGTCCTTGCCGCCGTGGCCGGCATCGATGGCGACCACGTAGGGATGCAGGCGTGAGCGGGTCGGCTCCGTCCGCCCCGTCGGCGCTGCCGCTGCAGCGGCGTCGCTCGTGGACAACGCGACGCTGCCAGTGGCAGCAAGCTCCACCACTAGCGCGCCACCTTCCCAGTGCATGTTGGTCGAACATGGTTGCTGGAGGTCGATCACGACGCGCAGACCATCCAGATGTGGCGCGCTACGTATGCGGGCCACCGCAGCACCGGCAGGCATCGGATCGATGCGCGGCGACTGCGACGACACGCCAGCCAGGTCGATGACAACCCGCTCGGGATCGGTCAACCGGAAACTGCGATAGGCAACCTGCGCGCCCAGTTCCAGCCGCAGGCGCAGCGACTGGCCCTGCTGCTGCACGCTGCACCCCCGCAGGACGGGAAGTCCTTGTGCAGCCCCCAACGCCGGCAGAAGCATCAACGCGGCAGCGCCTCCCTGTAGCAGGTGACGGCGCTTCATGCCTGCACCTCAAAATCCAAGCAATCGACCCGACACAGCGGACGGCAGCACCGACTGCGGCGCGATTCCAGACAACACATCCAACACAAGGGGAGGCAGGACACGGGAGGCAAGACTGCGCGGCAACGGACAAGTGTTATAAAGTAACATCAATTCAGCGAAAGCAACTCAGCTCTTCCCATCCTGCGCTCTTGCGTTCATTTTTTCGCCCCAAGCTTGGAAGGCGCGGCCATCCGCCATGCCGAAATGTCTTTATCACTGCGACGAATCGATTGCGCACAGACGATGACCACGCTGTTCCCAGGCGACTCGCGACTGTCGTGCATTTATATAGCAACCTAATAACCTCTACGCGGGCGTGTCACGCACTATTCGAATAACCCGCTATTTTCTGCAAAGTTATATGACTGTAAAAATCCAACATTTCAAATTTCCATAACCGCGTCACCAACGAAATGAACAGCAATGACCCCAATCTATGACAACCTGTCAGCCCTCGGCATTTCACACAATATACAAATAAGAAGACAGCAAGAACTACGAAGGTGAACTCAGAAGGGCTGACACCTACACAAGTGTCAACACATTGACACAAGGCAAGTGCAATGAATTTTGACTTAGCCACTTACGAAGCTACGGAGAAACACGTACCGTAGGCGTGCCTGAATTGCAGGCGAATGTTTCCCGTACACGGGAGAAGGCGAAGTCATGGAAGTGAAGGCAAAGCTGGCATTTAAGACCCTAGGTGCCGTCGCCGTCGCGATACTGGCGGGCACCGGATCAGCAATTGCATGCTGTCCAGGCGATGGAACAGTTGCCACGCTGGCTGCCACGGGCCTGGGCGAGTCCGTGCCCCAAGCAACCAATCTAGCGGTAGATCCGGCATGGCGGATCTATGAATTTGAACGCGAGGGCATGCTGTACCTACAGATTAACGATGCAACTGGCGTAGTGCGTGGCGCGGTTGGTCGCGCAGGCGAGGTCCTGTGGGTGCTGCCGATGGGCAAGGACGTCAGTCGTGTGACGGTCTCGACGTTGACGGTCCCAACGCTCGCACAATTGGTTTATCAGACCAACAATTTCACGTTGCATCTCATCCCGGGCACCGCTGGAGAGCGCTGGATTGTCACACGGACGAAGTGATCGAAACTGGCTCGGCGACTAGCAGACTGAGGATTCGCGCATGGCGGCGGCGAAACATACCGCCATGCGCTTTTAGTCGCGTCCGCAATTCAGTACTCGCTTCAGTTGTGTCCCGCTGCAGTGGATCCAGCAATGAGCTATCCGCGAAGATCCTGATGACAATACCCTGTGAACCACCACTTTTCCATGTGCGAGCTTGCACAAGGTGCCGCTCGGCTTGTGGAAGCATTTCGAACGCGTTGAGCGCGCACCTATACGCGGCCAGCTGCAAGCCAAGTGATAGATCGCCACAATGACCACGCAGCGCGTGATGAATCTCAGTGTTATAGAACCGTGCCAGCACGGGTGAGCGCAGCGCCTGGTACACGCCATGCGTCTCGATTTCTAGCGGATATAACCCAGCGACATATTCATGCAGCAGGCGCGACTCGATGACTCCTGCCCTGGTCATCTCCATGGCTGCTGCGTGATGCCCACGCTCACGCAGCTGAGCAACGCAATCCTTGCGCAATCGATTTATATGAACGTTTATATCGGAATAATCCACCACGCGATTGCGGAGGGTGCGCTCTGCAGCCAGATAGCCCGCCTGAGCAAACTGCAAAGCGTCCAGTTGTGCCTGCTCCTGGTTCCCTGCCTGCGTGTAGGCAAAGGCCAACCTTGAACCAAGGACGAAGAGTCCCGTCGCAAGCACCGCAATCAGTAGCTGAACACTGAACAATTCGGAGTCATATGCGGCGATTCCGTACTTGGACCCAGACAAGGCCGCAATGAGGTTTGCCAGCAATGCGCCAGCCGCGGCTCCCCGCCAGCCATGACGGAGCGTCACAACAATTGCCGGCCCAATAAGCGACACCATCAAAACCTGTCGCAGCAGTGGCTCAGGGACAACATTGGCAGTGCAAAACAATGCCGCCATCGCAAATCCGGCAAATGCACTGTCACGCACCAAATCGTCACGAAGATAGCCTTCAGCACGCCGGTACCAAAGCAAACCCGGCAGCAAGAACATCAAAATGCCGAGATACGAACCCAACCAGGTTCTCAACAGAATCTCAAGGGGAGAGCTGGCTATGGGGCCACCGAGCGCGGCATTGAGCGCCATGCCACACAGCGTGCTCCACAAAGCGAGAATCGCCATGATGGGAAGAATTCGATTGCGGGTAATGACGTCCGGTGTATGACGGCGAATTGCCGAGACAGCCAGGGCGACCGCAGGCGCGAGTAAAAACGGACTCAGGTATGCCCACATCGGGGCGTAATCCCTTGTCTCCAACATCGGGACACGCAACCAGAGCATTGCGGCGGCATCGCCCACCAAGAGAAACGGCCAACGACGGTATGGCATAAATAAAAGCGACGCAGCTCTCAAGCCAGCCGGCAGGTACCATTGATCGACAGACAGATGCCAGACAAGCAGATAGACAACGCAATAACCCAGACTTAGCAGAAGCCCTTCAGCCAGCTCTCTTGCAACTGCCATACAACCACTCCCTGGTTCGTCGACGAATTTTGCCTAGTGTGAAGCCATTTGCCATACCGCGTATAGCTGAAGCGCACAGATCGCGAGAGTGATCAGCGCAACCGCCCTTCGTGCCATCCCTGGCCAACGTCCTTGCACTTCAGTGGTGCAATCGGTGGCTGTCGTAACTTTGCCCGTCACCTAACTCATTCAACGAAAGAGGCCGCGCAATGCGCGGCCTTTTTCGTCTTCGATGCCGATATCGGCACAACCGGGCCATCAGCCCTCCATCTGCTCCAGCTCCTTGCCCTTGGTCTCGTAGACGTATTTGAGCACGAAGAACACCGAGATGAAGGCGGCGACGGTGTAGATGCCGTAGGCACCGGCCAGACCGATACTGCCAAGCAGGATCGGGAAGCTGACGGTGATGGCGAAGTTGGAGGTCCACTGCGCGGCACCGGCAATGGCCAGGCCCGAGCCGCGGATCTGGTTGGGGAACATTTCGCCCAGCATCACCCACATCACCGGGCCCCACGAGGCGTTGAAGAACACCACGTAGACGTTGGCGGCCACCAGCGCGAGCATGCCCATGGCATCGGACATCGCAAGCTTGCCGTTGGGATCCAGCGAGGCGGTGGCGAACGCGTAAGTCACCAAGGCCAGCGAGACGGCCATGCCGGCCGAGCCGATCCACAGCAGCGGCTTGCGGCCGATCTTGTCCACCAGCATCACCGTGACCAGGCAGGCGCCGATGCTGAGGCCGCCGGAGAGCACGTTGATCAACAGCGCATCCTGCTCGGAGAAGCCCACTGCCTGCCACAACACCGCGCCGTAATAGAACACCACGTTGATGCCGACCAGTTGCTGGAACACCGCCAGGCCAATGCCGATCCAGACGATGGGGCGGATCTTGCCGGTAGCCTTGTTGATGAGGTCGGAGAACTTGGGCTTGTGCTGGTCGGCCGCCATCGAGGCGGAAATCTCGCCCAGCTTGGTCTGCGCGGCGGCGTTGCCGTACAGGCGCTTGAGCACCACCAGCGCCTGCTCGCGGCGACCCTTGACCACCAGATAGCGCGGGCTTTCCGGGATGACCAGCAGCAGCAACAGGAACAGCAGCGACGGAATCGCCTGCATCCAGAACATCCAGCGCCATGCGGCCTGCCCGGCCCAGAGCGGCTCGGTGGAAGCACCTGCAGCGTTGGCCAGCAGATAGTTGCTCAGGAATGCGCAGAACAGTCCGCTGATGATGGCGATCTGCTGCATCGTGGCGAGCCGGCCGCGATAGCGCGCCGAGGCGACCTCGGCGATGTAGGCCGGCGAAATGACGCTGGCCGCGCCCACCGCAAAGCCGCCCATCACGCGCGCAAAGATGAAAAAGGCAGAGCTGTGCGAGGCGCCGGCCCCGATGGCCGAGAGCAGGAACAGCGCCGCGGAAATGATCAGGACCGCGCGGCGGCCCCAGCGGTCGGCCAGGCGGCCGGCAAAGAAGGCGCCGATGGCGCAGCCCAGCAGCATCGAGGCGACCTCGAAGCCGGTCTCGGCAGCGGTGGACTGGAAGGTCTGTTTCAGGCCGTCGACGGTGCCATTGATCACGCCGCTATCGAAGCCGAACAGGAAGCCACCGATCGTGGCCACACAACTAATCAGGATGATGAAACGGGTGTTCTCGCCGGCATCGGGGGCGCCGTCAATGGAAACACTGGACATGGGTTCACCTGGGAACATGCAAGGGAGCGTCCACGGGGGTGGCCGCCATCGGCCGGCGACGCAATGCGCCGCCGGCCACGGGACATCAACGCGTCAGATACTGATTG
>NZ_JAGHWU010000038.1:0-47696 GCF_017746145.1 Xanthomonas sp. D-99
TTTGAAGTTGTTGTTGACAACGGTATTGGCTTGCCAGCAACGGCATCAGGTCGCGGAACATGTGGCTGGCACTGGGAAACCCGTGCAACAGCAACAGGACCGGCGCGTCCTTGCGCCCTGCTTCGCGATAGAACACCTCGACATCGCCAACCTGCTCGGTGCGATAGCTGATGCGCTGGGTGGCGTCGTGGGACATGCTGCCTCCGTCAGTAATGGGGTGTGGGCGCCGCACCTGTCGGCTGCACGCAATCTGCCGGCCCCCAGCAACAGTGCGGTGCCAACCCAGCACAGGCGCAGGATGGAGCGACGCGCGTCCACCGACGGCGCATGTTGCCGGCGGGTGTTGATGGATGGGGCGGCGCAGATGCGGGTGCGGCAACGCGTGTGCAATGTCGGCCATGCTAGGTGCGCCGGCCTGGCACGAGAACCACCCTGGCGTTCAATGTAGCATTGCATCGCGCGCAATGCCGCAACCACTGTTGCGTTCGCATGCGCTGCATGGCGCATATGGCATCCAGGGGTTGATCACATCGGGCTGCTAGGCTGCGTGCCCGGTCGAAGGTGATTGTCGAAGACGAGGCGCAGGTGGACCGCATCCAGGAAATGACGCTGTTTGCCGCGCTGGCCGAGCACACCAGCTTTGCGGGTGTGGCGCGCCATCTGGGCATTTCCACCGCCACGGTCACGCGCACCATCGCTCAGCTGGAATCGCGGCTGGGCGTGCTGCTGGTGGTGCGCAGCACACGCACCATGCGGTTCACCGCGGCAGGGCAGCAGTATGCAAGCGACTGCCGGCGCCTGTTGGCCGAGCTGGAGGATGTCGAAAGCCGCGCCGCCGGCCTGCATGCGCTTCCCAGCGGCTTGCTCACCGTGACTGCGCCGCAGATGTTCGGCGCTCTGCATGTGACACCTGTCGTGGCGCACTTCCTCGGCCGCTATCCGGCCATGCGCGCCCGTGCCCTGCTGGTGGACCGTGTCGTGCCGCTGCTGGAAGAAGGCATCGATGTGGCGATCCGGATCGGCACGTTGCCCGATTCGTCGCTGACTGCCATCCTGGTCGGCAGCGTCCGTCGCATGGTGTGTGCCTCGCCCGGCTATCTTGCAGAACACGGCATACCGCAGCACCCGGACATGCTGCCGCAGCACGCAACGATTTCCACCGCTGCGGCAGAACGCACGCCCAGGTGGGCGTTCCGTCTGGATGGACGTGCGCATGAGGTGGAGGTTGCCTCGCGCCTGAGCGTCAGCGCATTCAACGCCGCCATCGTTGCCGCGGTGGATGGGTGGGGCCTCACACAAGTGCCGTCCTACCAGGTTCGCCAACACCTGCAGGACGGAACGCTGGTCAGCGTGCTGGATGCCTTCGAGATCGCGCCCGAACCGGTGCACGTGGTCTATGTCGAAGGCCGCCGCGGCTCGTCGAAGGTGCGCACGTTCGTGGACGAGTGCGTGGCTGCATTACGGCACGACCTTGGATGTGCGGACGGCGGTTGAGCGGCGCCAGGCAGCCCGGTCATGCCGTTGGCTGCCGCACGCGCGCGAACGCGCGCCTGACCGCAGCAGCGCCATGCAGTCGATCAGCAGATGCAGTTGCAGTGCGATCCTCCCGAACTCTACGACCAGCCGTCTCCGCCCACGTGCGCGCTTTTTCCCGACGTTTTCCTTCGCACGGGGTGTTCGCATGGCCTGCGCGTGATGCAGGCACCCGCGGCGGTGCGGTGCGTCCGCTGCGTTGCTGACGACGGGTGCGGGCAAGACGTGACCTACGGGCCGCTGGCACGCGCACGCGTTCGCAGGATGCAGTCCTCGCAGGGGCATGCCTGCGCCGGCAGCCCCATGCCAGCGGGCCAAGCCCGCGTTGCATTTTTTGCAGCCCAAGCCCGCGAAAAAACTCTTTGATGGCGACAGGACTGCCTCCCTATAGTCGAGGCGCCACCTCTCCCACCTGCTCCCGGACTGCACTTGCGCCCTCCGCGAGCCCCCGTTGGTCCGTCGATGCCCGCTGCCCTGCCGTCCCGCCAAGTCGCTCCCGACCTCGCTGCTCCTGGCGGTGCGCGTGCGGTGGCACGCTGCGACGCGCTGGGCGTTGGGCCCTACAGCGACAGCGATACCGGGCTATTCCGCGGCTGGCTTGGTCCTGCCCACCGTGCCGCGGTGGAACAGGTAGGCACCTGGATGCAGGCGGCCGGCATGCAGGTGCGCATCGATCCCCTGGGCACATTGGTGGGCCGATACGCCGGCACGCAGCCAGACGCACCGGCGCTGCTGATCGGCAGCCACCTGGACAGCGTGCGCGATGCCGGGCGCTACGACGGCCCGCTCGGCATCCTGCTCGGCATCGAATGCGTCGCCGCGCTGCATGCGCAGGGACGCCGGCTGCCGTTTGCCATCGAGGTCATCGCCTTCGGCGACGAAGAAGGCTCGCGCTTTCCCGCGTCCATGTTCTGCAGCCGCGCGGTGGCCGGCACGCTCGACCCCACCGCGCTGGCGGTCACCGATGCCGCCGGCATCACGGTGGCCAGCGCGCTGGCCGCGTGGAACCTGGACATCGCCCACGTGCACCACGCCGCCCGCGCCCCGGGCAGCGTGCTGGCGTATCTGGAAACGCATATCGAACAAGGCCCGGTCTTGGAAGCGGAAGGAGTGCCGCTGGGCATCGTCAGCGCCATCGCCGCGCAACGACGCTTCGCCCTGCGCTTCGAAGGTCGCGCCGGACATGCCGGCACCACCAGCATGGCGCTGCGCCGCGACGCCTTGAGCGCCGCGGCCGAAGCGCTGCTGGCCATCGAACGGATCGCCCGCGCTGGCAGCAGCGACCTGGTCGCCACCGTCGGCAAGCTGCAGGTGGCGCCCGGCGCCGCCAACGTGGTGCCGGGGCGTGTGGACTGCTCGATGGACGTACGTGCGGGCAGCGATGCAAGCCGCGACGCCGCCGTGCAGCAGATCCAACAGGCACTGGCGCAGATCGCCATCCACCGCGGCGTCGCCATCGCCATCGAGCCACTGCAGACGCTGGCCGCCAGCCCCTGCGCCCCGGCACTGATCACGCGCCTGGAACACGCGGTTGCCGCGCAAGGCATCGCACCGCGCCACCTGGTCTCCGGTGCGGGCCACGATGCCATGGTGATGGCAGCGCTGTGTCCCACGGCGATGCTGTTCGTGCGCTGCGCCGGCGGGATCAGCCATCATCCGGACGAACATGTCGATCCGGCCGATGCCGAGATCGCTTTGGCGGTCATGCGCCACTTTATCGACCACCTGGGAGATCCCCTTGTCACCTGATCTGCGTCAGCTGCACACCTTCGGCGAACTCGATCCTCCGCAGCGCCTGTTGATGGGCCCGGGCCCGGTCAATGCGCATCCGCGCGTGCTGCGTGCGATGGCGGCCGATCTGCTGGGGCAGTTCGATCCGGAAATGACCACCTACATGAACGAGGTGATGGCGCTCTATCGGCCGTTGTTCGGCACCGAGAATCGCTGGACGTTCCTGGTCGATGGCACCGCGCGCGCCGGTATCGAAGCGGCGCTGGTCTCGTTGGTCAGCCCGGGCGAGCGCGTGCTGGTGCTCAACTTCGGCCGCTTCGGCTTGTTGCTCACCGAAATCCTGGGCCGCCTCGGCGCCGAGGTGCACAGCGTGGATGCGCCGTGGGGCCAGGTGCTGCCGCTGGGCGCGATTGCCGAGGCCATCGAGCGCGTGGCACCCAAGCTGGTGGCCACCGTACACGGCGATACCTCCACCACCATGGCGCAGCCGCTCGATGGCGTCGGCGCACTATGCCGCGCAGCCGGCGCGCTGAGTTATGTGGACGCCACCGCCACCATCGGCGGCATGCCCATCGCCAGCGATCGCTGGGACGTGGATGTGGTCACCGGCGGTTTGCAGAAATGCCTGGGTGGGCCATCCGGCTCGGCACCCATCACCGTGTCCGAGCGCGCGGCCGCGGCCATCTTCGCGCGTCGCCATGTTGAACGCGGCATCGTGCGCGACGACATCGCCAACGGCAGCGGCCCGCGCATCGCCTCGAATTATTTCGACCTGGCGATGATCATGGATTACTGGTCGGACAAGCGCCTCAACCACCACACCGAAGCCACCACCATGCTGTACGGCGCCCGCGAATGCGCACGCGTGGCCTTGCAGGAAGGCCTGGATGCGCGCTTCGCGCGCCATGCGGCGGCCGGGCGCGCGGTCAGCGCCGGCATCCGCGCGTTGGGGCTGGAGGTCTTTGGCGACGATGCGCATCGCATGACCAATGTCACCGGCGTGGTGATTCCGCCCGGCATCGACGGCGAGGCGGTACGCCGGCGCATGCGCGAGGATTTCGAGATCGAGATCGGCACCGCGTTCGGCCCGCTGCAAGGCAAGATCTGGCGCATCGGCGCGATGGGCTACAACGCGATGAAGCACAAGGTGCTGATCACCCTGGCCGCACTGGAAGCGGTACTGCGCGCCGAAGGCTATGCCTGCACGCACGGCCTGGCGGTGGAAGCGGCACTGGCCGCCTGGCATGCGGAAGCGCAGGCATGAACGCCGCGCGCGACCTGCTCGGCTATGGGGCCAGCCCGCCTGCGGCGCACTGGCCCGGCGGCGCGCGCATCGCCGTGCAGTTCGTGATCAACTACGAAGAGGGCGCGGAGAACTGCGTGCTCAACGGAGATGCGGGCTCTGAGGCGTTTCTGTCGGACATGGTCGGCGCGCAAGCGCAGCCCGGCGCCCGCGCCATGGCGATGGAAAGCCTGTACGAATACGGCAGCCGTGCCGGCTTCTGGCGGCTGCATCGGCTGTTCACCGCACGCAACGTGCCGGTGACCGTGTTCGGTGTGGCGCAGGCATTGGCATCCAATCCGGACGCGGTGGCCGCGATGCAGGCAGCCGAATGGGAAATCGCCAGCCACGGTCTGCGCTGGATCGATTATCAACACGTGGACGAGGCCACCGAGCGCGCGCATATCGCGCAGGCCATCGCCGTGCATACGCGCGTCACCGGCAGCCGCCCGCTGGGTTGGTATCAGGGGCGCACCAGCCCCAACACCGCCCGCCTGATCGCCGAAGAAGGCGGTTTTGTCTACGACGCCGACAGCTACGCCGACGACGTGCCGTACTACGACAGCCGCCACGGCCGCGCGCAGTTGATCGTGCCGTACACGCTGGATGCCAATGACATGAAATTCGTCGCCTATAACGGTTTTGCCGATGGCGAGCCGTTCTTCCGCTATCTGCGCGACAGCTTCGAGCAGTTGCGCAGCGAAGGCGGGCGCATGCTCTCGATCGGCCTGCACGGGCGCATCGTCGGCAAGCCGGCGCGTGCGGCAGCGCTGGCGCGCTTTGTGGACCACGTGCTGGCCAGCGGCGATGCCTGGATTGCGCGCCGCATCGATATCGCGCGCCATTGGCTGCAGGTGCATCCGGCATGAGCATCGCAAGCGCCGACATCGATCTGCCCGAGGTGATCGCGCAAGTGACGGCCGCCTTCCATGCCTATGAAACGGCGCTGATGGGCGACGACATCGCTGCGATGGATGCGCTGTTCCATGCAGCGCCCAGCACCGTGCGTTATGGCGTGGGCGAAGTGTTGTACGGCATCGATGCGATCCGCGCATTTCGCAGCGGCCGCGGTGGCTCGCCGCAGCGCCGGCTGACGCATGTGCAGGTGCATGGTTTCGGCCACGATTTCGCCACCACCCACGCCGAATTCATTCGAGACGGCAGTACTGCACGCGGGCGGCAGAGCCAGAGCTGGGTGCGCTTTGCCGACGGCTGGAAAGTGGTGGCCGCGCATGTCTCGCTGCAAGGCACGCACGCATGAGCGTGGTCGACGACCCCGGGCTGGACGATGCCGCCTTCATGGCGCGCTATCGCGACCTGTTCGAACACTCGCCGTGGGTGATCGAACGTGCGCTGCGGCGACGGCCGTTCGCCGATGTGCACAGCGGCCTGATGCAGGTTGTTTACGACGCATCGCCGCAAGATCAGGTCGCACTGATCCGCGCCCACCCCGAGCTGGCCGGCAAGGCCGCGCTCGAGCGCACGCTCACTGCCGCATCGGCCGCAGAGCAGGCTTCGGCCGGGCTGGACCGGCTCGACGAAGACCAGTTCAAGCGCTTCCACGCGCTCAATCAGGCCTATCGCCACCGTTTCGGATTCCCGTTCGTGATCTGTGTGCGACTGCACGACAAGGCCGGCATCCTGGCCGCGCTGGAGCAGCGCCTGGACGCATCGCGCAACGCAGAGATCGCCACCGCCATTGCCGAAATCGGCAAGATCGTTCACCTGCGCCTGGAGGCACTGCCATGAGCCTGGCCCACCTCGAACGTACCCTCGCCCACGACCTGCAATGCCTGGCCCACGGCGGTGATGCCTGGGTGCAACCGCGTGTGCATCCGGGCGGGCACGTCTACGACGTGATCATCGTCGGCGCCGGGCAGAGCGGCCTGGGAGCGGCGTTCGCGCTGCAACGCGAGCGTGTGCACAACGTGCTGGTGATCGACGAAAACCCGGCCGGCCAGGAAGGCCCGTGGGTGACCTACGCACGCATGCAGACCTTGCGCACGCCCAAGCACATCACCTCGATCGATCTGGGCGTGCCATCGCTCACCTTCCGCGCGTGGTGGGAAGCGCAATACGGCAGCGCCGCATGGGACGCGCTGGACAAGATCCCGCGCGCGCTTTGGATGGATTATCTGCGCTGGTATCGCACAACGCTGCGCTTGCCGGTGCGCAACGCCACCCGCCTGGTCCGGGTGGAACCGGACCTGGCACCGGGCATCCATCGCCTGCATCTGGCGATGGGCGCGCCCCTGCTCACACGCAAGCTGATCCTGGCCACCGGTATCCAGGGCGGCGGCCAGTGGGTGGTGCCCGAGTGGATCAGCCGCGCCCTGCCCGCGCATCGCTACGCGCATACGTCCGGCCACATCGATTTCGCCGCACTGGCCGGCAAGCGTGTGGGCATTCTGGGCGGCGGCGCCTCGGCTTTCGACAATGCCTGCTTTGCGCTCGAACAAGGCGTCGCCAGTGCCGAGGTGTTCGTGCGCCGCAGCGAATTGCCGCGCATCAATCCGTTCCGGCACATGGAACAGGCCGGCATCATTCCGCGTTTTCTGGCACTGCCGGATGCAGACAAGTATCGGATGATGGCCAGCTTCTTCGCGCACAACCAACCACCCACCAACGACACCTTCCAGCGCGCCTGTGCGCATGCCGGCTTCGCGCTGCACCTTGGCGCGCCGTGGCTGGACGTGGCCGAGCGCGACGGCGAGATCGTCGTGCGCACGCCGCAGCGCGAACACCGCTTCGATTTCCTTGCCATCGCCACCGGCCTGGTCACCGATCCGCGGCTACGTCCGGAACTGGCCGCGCTGTCCGGGCGCATCGCCTGCTGGGGCGACCGCTATCGGCCACCGCCTGGCCAGGCCAATCCGGTGCTGGACGCACATCCCTATCTGGGACCCGGGTTCGAACTGCTGCCACGCACGCCCGACGATGCCGCGCTGCTGCATGGGCTGTTCGCCTTCAACTATTCGGCGCTGATCAATCACGGCCCGTCGGCCGCGGCACTGTCCGGACTGAAGGTGGCACTGCCGCGGCTGGCCCGCGCAGTGGCCGACCAGTTGTTCCTGGACGACCGCCAGGCCATCGTCGACCAGTATTTGGCCTACGACCAACCCGAATTCATTGGCCAATGGCCGCAGCGCACCCAGGCGGTGGCATGAGCACGCTGTCCACGCACGTGCTGGACACCGCCAGCGGCCGCCCCGCCGCCGGCGTGCCGCTGCGGCTGTTCGCTGGCGATACGCTGCGCTTCGAGGGCGTCACCAATCTCGACGGCCGCTGCCCGGACCTGGCCGCGCTCGCGCTGCAGCCCGGCCGCTACCGGCTGGAATTCGACCTGGCACGCTACTGGCAGGCCACCGGCATGGCGCTGGCCGACCCGCCGTTCCTGGACCGCATCCCGATTGCCTTCGGCATCGCCGACGACGGCCACTACCATGTGCCGCTGTTGCTCTCCCCGTACGGGTACTCCACCTACCGCGGCAGCTGAGCGCTGCGTCGTGCCGCAATGCAGGCCGTTTGGACCCTTCTGCACGATGGTCTGCGCTTCCATCGCACTGCCAGCGCGGGTGACCCGCTGCGCACCGTGTCAGACCGGTTTCACTCAAGCCCCGTAGAATGGCCGCTTTCCGGCGACAGGCCGGGGCACCGGAACGGTCATGATCCACAACGATGTACTGCGCAGCATCCGCTATATGCTCGACCTCAGCGACGACAAGGTGGTGGACATCACCCACCTGGCCGACCCCGAGTTCGCGCTCGACAAGCCGCAGGTACAGGCCTGGCTGAAGAAGGAAGACGAGCCGGGCTTTGAGCCCTGCACCGATGCGATGCTGGCGCGTTTTCTGGATGGCCTGGTGCTGCGCTTCCGCGGCCGCGACGAGAGCCAGCCGCCACGCCCGCTGGAAACCCGCGTCGGCAACAACCTGGTGTTGAAGAAGCTGCGCGTGGCCTTCGAACTGAAGGAGGTCGACATGCACGCCATCTTCGCCAGCGCCGGTTTCCCGCTGTCCAAGCCGGAACTTTCCGCACTGTTTCGCCAACCCGGCCACAAGAATTTCCGGCCCTGCGGCGACCAGTTGCTGCGCGCCTTCCTCAAGGGCCTGACCGCCCGGATGCGCGAAGCGGGATGATCTTCAGCGCACGCGCTTGGCCGCTGGCGATTGTCCAGCGGATGGCCTTTGTCCGGCGCAAGAGCATTGTTGAGAACCGCACGCACGACCTAAATCACCACCACGGTACGAATGACCGTGCGCCATCCGTACCGTAGGCGTCAGATTACGCGTGACGGCGCCCAAAACGCAGCAGGTGCGATCAGCTGAAACGTCTGTTGCGGATCTGCTCGCGTTCTTGTTCGGTCATATCATCCATGTGGATGTAGTGGACGCCTTGTCCGCGCGGGGCACTGAGAAGCTGCGACTCGATGTCCTCCTGGTCGCCGTCGGGCGAGGAGATCAGACCCACGATGGTACCGTGCGGGGCAACCCGCCATAGCGCCACACGTTGGAAGACGCGCACTTGGTCGGTATCGGTCGCTTGGGGATAGGTAGCGTACCAACCATCGGCAGGCAGGTAGCGATAAGAACCGTAGTCGTTCATAGCGTCTCTGGATTGGCGGAGTGGCCTGCTGATTGTGGAAAGACCTTGACCGAAGTGGATACGGGGATTTCCGATTTAGCGCTGCGATTACGTATCTCGCACCCGATGTTTCGCTGCAGCGTGGAGCGTTTCGTGCGCTGTATGAGGGTGAGCCAGAACGCAGCGGGCTGCCGGCAGTGGCGCACAGGTCTCTGTCGCACTCTATGCAGCAGAAACGTATCCTTCCCGCGCATGACCGACCCCGCTTTTCCGATCTCCCCGTTATTGCCGCAGATTCGCGACAGTCTCGCCGCGCATCCGCGGCTGGTGCTGGAAGCGCCGCCCGGCGCCGGCAAGACCACCCAGGTGCCGTTGGCGCTGCTGGACGCACCGTGGCTGGCCGGCCGCAAGATCGTGATGCTGGAGCCGCGCCGCGTGGCGGCCCGCAGCGCGGCGCAGTTCATGGCGCGCCAGCTTGGCGAGCCGGTCGGCGAGACGGTGGGATATCGCATCCGCTTCGAGAACAGGACCTCCGCGCGCACCCGCATCGAAGTCGTCACCGAAGGCATCCTGACCCGGCTGATCCAGGACGACCCGATGCTGGAAAGCGTCGGCGTGCTGCTGTTCGACGAATTCCACGAACGTCATCTGGCCGGCGACCTGGGTCTGGCGCTGGCGCTGGATGTGCAGGCGCAAGTGCGCGATGACCTGCGCATCGTGGCGATGTCGGCCACGTTGGATGGCGAACGCCTGGCCGGCTTCCTGGAAGCGCCGCGGCTGAGCAGCGCCGGGCGCAGTTTCCCGGTGGAAATCGCGCACTTTCCGGCGCGCCGCGACGAAGCGCTGGAGCCGCAGACGCGCCGCGCGGTGGAGCACGCGTTGTCCACACATCCCGGCGATGTGCTGGTGTTTTTGCCCGGCCAACGCGAGATCGCGCGGGTGCACGGCGCACTGCAAGATGTGCTGGATTCGGCGGTGCAAGTGCTGCCGCTGCATGGCGAGCTGTCGGTGGAGGCGCAAAGCCAGGTGCTGCAGCCCGACCCGCAAGGCCGCCGCCGCGTGGTGTTGGCCACCAACGTGGCCGAGTCGTCGGTCACATTGCCTGGCGTACGCGTGGTGATCGACAGCGGGCTGGCGCGCGAGCCGCATTACGACCCCAACAGCGGATTTTCGCGGCTGGACGTAGCGGCCATTGCGCAGGCCTCGGCCGACCAGCGCGCCGGCCGCGCCGGGCGCGTCGCCAGCGGCTGGGCGTACCGGCTGTGGCCGCAATCGCAACGGCTGGAGCCGCAGCGCCGCGCCGAAATCACGCAAGTGGAACTGGCCGGCCTGGCACTGGAACTGGCCGCCTGGGGCAGCAGCGCGCTGCGCTTTGTGGATGCGCCACCCAGTGGCGCGCTGGCCGCCGCGCACGAGCTGCTGCAGCGGCTGGGCGCGCTCACCGCAAGCGGCGGCGTCACCGCACTCGGCCGGCGCATGCTCGCGCTGGGCACGCACCCACGCCTGGCAGCGATGCTGGCGCAGGCCGGCGAGGCGACGCGTGTCGCGCTGGCCTGCGATCTGGCCGCGCTGCTGGAAGCACGCGATCCGCTGCGCCAGGGTGGCGATGGGCTGGCTGCGCGTTGGCGGGCGCTGGCGGCATTTCGTCAGGGCCGCAGCGCGGCCGACGCCAATCGCGGTGGCCTGGCTGCCATCGACAGCGCCGCCAAACAATGGCGCCGCCGGCTGCGCTGCGACAGCGTCCCGCCATCCAGCGTCGAAGCGCACGCACTCGGCGACCTGCTATCGCATGCGTTCCCCGATCGCATCGCCGCACGCCACCCCGCCGACCCGCTGCGCTACCTGCTCGCCAACGGCCGCAGCGCGCGCCTGTTCGACCATAGCGATCTGCGCGGCGAACCGTGGCTGGTGGCCAGCGAGCTGCGCTACGAAGCTAAGGATGCGCTGTTGCTGCGTGCCGCGCCGGTGGACGAAGCCTACCTGCGTCGCAGCCTGGCCGAGCGCTTCGTGCAGCAGGACGTGGTGCAGTGGGACGCGGACAGGCGCGCGCTGGTCGCCCGCCGCCAATCCAGCTTCGACCGTATCGTGCTCGACAGCCGCCCGGCCGGCCGCGTCGATCCGGCGCATGCCGCAGGCGCGCTCACCGACGCAGTGCGTCAACTCGGCCTGGACGCCCTGCCGTGGACGGAGAACCTGCAGCAATGGCGCGCACGCGTGCAGTCGCTGCGGAGATGGATGCCCGAGCTGGCGCTGCCCGATCTCTCCGATGCAGCGCTGCTGGAGACGCTGGACACCTGGCTACGCCCGGCCTTCGCCGGCAAGACCCGCCTGGACGCGCTGGATGAAGCCAGCCTGGGCGAAGCGCTGAAGGGCGCGCTGCCCTGGGAGGGCCGCCAGTCGATCGACCGCCATGCGCCCACACGCATCAGCGTGCCCTCCGGCATGGAGCGACCAATCAGCTACGCCCTCGACCACGCCAGCCAACCGCTACCGCCGGTGCTGGCGGTCAAGCTGCAGGAACTGTTCGGCCTGGCCGAAACCCCACGCATCGCCGACGGCCGTATCCCGTTGACCTTGCACCTGCTGTCCCCCGGCGGGCGGCCGCTGCAGGTGACCCAGGACTTGAAGAGTTTCTGGGCGAATACGTATCCGGACGTAAAAAAAGAGATGAAGGGGCGGTATCCGAGGCATCCGTGGCCAGATGACCCTTGGACGGCTTCAGCAACCCACCGAGCAAAACCACGCGGCACCTGAGAGGCACCGACCCGCGGCGCGCTACCTAACCGTAAGCCAAACGGCACCCAGCTCCGCTGACGCCGCCTATACGCATCAGCGCACAGACTGCAGATCACGTACTCAGAAAGGAAACGCCTCCGATGAGCAAGCTGACTGTGATCACCGAACGCGCCCTGGAGCGTGCCCTGGAACTGGCCGGCACTGCAGGCGACCAGTTGCGTCACGCCGCGTCCAACGCGGGCGATCAGGCCCGCAACGCCGGCAGCAGCCTGCGTCATTTCGGACCGAGCGCAAGCGAATGGCTCAAGACCGGCGCCGCGCTCGGTGCCGTGCGCACCGGTGGCAAGGCTGCCAGCAAACTGGTCAAGCGCAACCCGGCCGTCACGGTTGCTGCCGCGGTCGCAGGCCTGGGTCTGATCGGCTACGCGGTGTATCGCAAGCGGCAGCGTGACCAGCAGGTGCTCGGCGGTAACGTGCATCGTCTGGACCGCGAACATGCCAACAATGCCAACGCACGGCGCGCGGCCTATCAGCGCCGCAGTGCAGTGACCCCGAGCGACGGCATCGAATAAGGCGACATTCGAAGCGAACCCTCAACGCCACGGCCTCGCGCTGTGGCGTTATCGTTTGTGGCATGCAATCCAGTGCATTGATGTCAGCGTCTGACAAACCACCGGAACTGCCATAGCGATTAGATCTAGCGACATGACAACATTCCATTTCTGAATAGCGGGTTGCGCGGTAATTAATAGCCGCGGGGTCTCACATCGCAATCAGTGCCATACATCACAGTGTGAACAGCACAGTGTGTCTGTGGCCGATGTGCTCCCACTTCCCGATCTCCAGAAGTGATGGTTCATGACGGCTCTCTCCCCCACGTTACGGCCTAGCGCGCTCGCGCTGGCGTTGTTGTTTGCCAGCGCATCGCCGCTGGCCCATGCACAATCCACCACCGGCAGCATTGCCGGCCAGGCGCCGACATCGGCCACACGCATTGCGGTACGCAGCGATACCGGGCTGACCCGCGAGGTCGAGGTGGACGCACGCGGCCGTTACGCGTTGGGCCAATTGCCGTTGGGCACCTATTCGGTCGTGGCCAAAGATGCCGCCGGCAATGTGCTGACCTCGCGCCAGGCGGTGACGCTGACGGTAGGCACCACGACCGACGTGTCGTTTGGCGCGGTGACCCAACTGGATGGCGTCAGCGTCACCGCAGATCGCGCAGCAGCGGCGATCGACGTCACCACCGTGGATTCGCGCACCGTCATCACGGCCGAACAACTGCGGCGGTTGCCGTTGGGCCGTTCGGCCGAAGCGATTGCGCAGCTGGCACCAGGTGTGGTCGGCAATAGCGGCAGCGGGACCTACAGCGGCCCGAGTGGCGAGCAATTGGTGAGCTTCGGCGGCTCTTCTGCTGCGGAGAACGCGTATTACATCAATGGCTTCAACACCACCGACCCACTCCGCGGCCTGGGTGGCCTGACCTTGCCTTACGGCAGTATCGATCAGCAGGAAATCTACACCGGCGGCTACAGCGCAAAGTACGGCCGCTCCGATGGCGGCGTGATCAATGCCGTGGGCAAACGCGGCACCAACGAATGGCATTTCGGTGGTCAGGCGCTCTGGGAGCCGGCATCCACGCGCGCCGACAAGGACGACGTGCGCTACCCGGCCAACGGCGCGTTGTACCGCCCCGACAGCCAGGACCGGCAATGGGTGTCCACCCAAAGCGTGTATGCCGGCGGCCCGTTGATCCAGGACAAGCTGTTCGTGTTCGGCTCCTATGAACTGGAACGTCGCCAGGGTCGCGAACTGGACAGCGTGGAAGACACCAATGCCGACACCAGCTATCAATACGACCGCCCGCGCTGGTACGGCAAGCTGGACTGGAACATCACCGACAATCACTTGCTGGAACTCACCGGCGCATCCAGCCGCAATGTGTATCGCGGCAGCATCTACAACTACGATTACGCGGCGCTGACCCGCGGCAGCCTGCGCGGCCAGGACGACACCACCAAGACCGGCGGCAATCTGTGGAGCGCCAAATACACCGGTTATCTCACCGACCGCCTCACCGTGAGCGCGCTGTACGGCAAGATGAAAACCGATGACTACGTCGGCAACCCCGCTTACGACGGCTCGCTGACCTATCTGTCCAACACCTCGCTGCAGAATCCCGCACTCAACGGCGGCAACCCGATCACCAACGCGCAGACGACCTCGCTGCTGGTCGACCCGGATCGCGGCAACCGTACCGACAACCTGCGATTGGATCTGAATTACGTCATCGGCCAGCACTCGATCACTGCCGGAATCGACAACCAGAACGCGCGCGCGCTCAATCGCGGCTCGGTGACCTCCGGCGACGGCTATTACTGGATCTATGGGCAATCCAACCCCAATGTGCCGATCAATACCGGCCTGGGTGTGCCGGCCACCGGCGGCATCATCAATGGCGAAGACGGCTATTACGTGCGCCGATACATCTCCAGCGCGTTGGCCTCGGTACGCTCGGCGCAACGCGCGCAATACATCGAAGACAACTGGCAGGTCAGCGACAGGCTGTTGCTCAATCTGGGGCTGCGACTGGACCAATTCACCAACTACAACCGCGATGGCGATGCCTACATCAAGCAATCCAGCGGGCAGTGGGCACCGCGCCTTGGCTTCAGCTGGGACGTCGAGGGCGATGGGCGTTTCAAGGTGTTCGGCAATGCCGGGCGCTACTACCTGGCGCTGCCGCTGAATCCGGCCTTCAACGCGGCCGGCGCCACCTTGGCAACATCCACGTACTACACCTACGGCGGCATCGATGCCAACGGTTACCCCACCGATCTGACCCAGTTCACGCAAGCGGTGTCGTCCAACAACAATTACGGCGTGCTGCCCGACCCGAAGACCGTCGCTACCTCCGGCATCAAGCCCTCGTTCCAGGACGAATTCATCCTGGGCTTTTCCAAAACGCTGGGCGAGAGCTGGGTGTACGGCGCCAAAGCCACCTACCGTCTATTGCGCAGCGGCGTGGACGACTACTGCGACATCGATGCGGTCCTGGCCAAGTCCGATGCGCTGGGCTACAACGTCACCAAGCAGAGCAATCCGGTCAGCTGCTGGTTGATCAATCCCGGCAAGGCCAACACCTTCACCCTGGTCGACACCGGCGGCAACTACGTCAGCGTGCCGCTGAACAACGCCGAGCTTGGCATGCCCGCCTTCAAGCGCAACTACTACGCGCTCAATCTGTCGCTGGAGCATCCCTTCGACAGCCGCTGGTACGCAAAGGTCGATTACACCTTCTCACGCAGCTATGGCACCACCGAAGGTCAGCTGCTCTCCAACATCGGGCAGACTGCGGTGGCGACATCTCAGGCCTGGGATTACGCGCAGCTGATGGAGCATACCAACGGCCCGCAGAGCAACGACCACACCCATCAGCTCAAGGTGTACGGCTATTACCAGCTCTCGCCGCAGTGGCTGGTGTCGGCGAACCTGGCCGTGGTCACCGGCGCGCCGTTCAGCCCGCTCGGCTCGTACGGCCCCAATTTTGAAGATCCGGCTGGTTACGGCATCGCCTATCACTACTACCAGGGCCAACCCGCACCTCCTGGCAGCCAGGGTCGCCTGCCGACGATGACGCAACTGGATCTGGGCCTTGCCTACCGTCCCGACTTTGCCGATGGCAAACTCGGGTTCAATCTGGATGTATTCAACGTGTTCAATACGCAAACTGCGTTGTGGCGCTATCCCTATTCGGAGCTTGATCCAGGGCAGCCGGATCCGCTGTATGGCGCGGCAAACGTGCGACAGGCGCCGCGCTCGCTGCGGGTCAGCGTGAGCTTCGATTATTGAGTGTGGGTGCAGGGGACGTTTCGCCGCCCTGCGCTTGAGGTCAGCTCACAGCAGGACGATGCAGCCGCCAGGCACGCGCGGCCGGTGCTGATGCCGTCGGTTCGCACACCGCGTGCGCGTCGGTTCAGCGCCGGCTCCGGCTCGGCCGTGCGTTGGTTGTCGCTTCAACGCGCCACTGCCCGGGCGCCAACGTCTCCAGCCGCCAATCGCCGATGGCCACGCGCACCAGGCGCAAGGTCGGCAAGCCCACCGCTGCGGTCATGCGCCGCACCTGCCGGTTGCGGCCTTCGGTGATCTGCAGCTCCAGCCAGGCATCGGGCACGGTCTTGCGCACGCGCACCGGTGGATCGCGCGGCCACAGCTGCGGTGCCGGGTCGAGCATGCGCACCTGTGCCGGCCGGGTGGGGCCATCGTTGAGCACCACCCCGTCGCGCAATGCCTGCAGTTGTTCGGCTTGTGGCGCGCCTTCCACTTGTACCCAGTACGTCTTGGGCTGTTTATGGCGCGGGTCGGTCAGCCGATGCGCCAATGCACCGTCGTCGGTCAGCAACAGCAAGCCTTCGCTGTCGTGGTCCAGGCGGCCTGCGGCATATACATCGGGCGGCAAGCCGAATTCGGCCAGCGTGCGTTTGGGCGGCTGCGAGCGGTCGCTGGATTGCGAGAGCACACCGTAAGGTTTGTTCAACAACACCAACATTGCCAATCCTGTTGCGCGACGCGCCGCACGAACCCGATGCCGTCAAATATCTGCATGCCGACACGCGCAACGTGCCGGCATGCAGGTCTGCGTCAGCGCTTGACGAACTTCAAGGTCATGCGGTCGCTCTCGCCGATGGCCTGGTACTTGGCGTCGTCGGCCTTGTCATGGCTGTTGCTGGGCGGCAGCGTCCACACACCGCCTGGGTAATCCTTGGTGTCGCGCGGGTTGGCGTTGACCTCGCTCTTGCCAACCAGGGTGAAACCGGCGGCTTCGGCCATTGCAATCAGCTGCGTCTGGCCAACGTAGCCACTCTTGTCGTCGGCCGGCACATCGGCCTTGGCGCGATGTTCGACCACGCCGAGCACGCCACCGGGCTTGAGCACCTTGTAGAAGCCGGCGAACATCGCCTCGGCAGTGCCGGCCATGCGCCAGTTGTGCACGTTGCGGAAGGTCAGCACCAGGTCGGCGGAGTTGTCCACGCCGAAGGACGGCGACTTGGGAACATACGACACGAGCGAGGGCTTGCCATACACTTCCGGCTTGGCATGGAACTTCTTTTCCAGCTCGTCGCGTGCACGCTGCGCGTACTCGCGGCTGCGGCCTTCCGGTGCCGACGCCGGGTCGACCACGGCGGCCACGTACTTGCCCTTTTCGCGCAGGTACGGCGCCAGGATTTCCGAATACCAGCCGCCGCCCGGCGTAATTTCGATGACGGTCTGGGTCGGCTTGATGCCAAAGAACGCCAGCGTCTGGCCAGGGTGGCGATATTGGTCGCGCTGCACGTACGCGCGGTCGCGCCAGTTGCCATCGATGGCCGCCTGCAATGCGGCGTCGGGCGCCGGCAAGGTCGCGCTATCGGCTGGCTTTACCGCCATCGCCAGCGGCGCGCTCATCGCCACCACCACACCCATCACACATGCACAGGCCAGCTTGTTGCGGATCATCGCAGCACCCTCATCCGGGAAAAGTAGCGCGAGCCTAGCATGCGCTCCAGGGCCTGCCTGCCATCTGCCCGTCGTGCATTCGCGCAAGGCCTGTTGCGGCCTCCCGTTGCCCATATGTTCAGATCCTGTGAGCTGCCGAGGACGATCTGCGGAACGCTGAATCCACGCAGATGTCACACGCAACATCGGTGTGCGTGACTATCCTGTTGCCAGTTCGAATCAGGAGCATCCACGATGACCCAACCCCGCGCACTCGGCCGCTCCGGCCTGCAGCTTCAACCGATCGTCTTCGGCGGCAATGTGTTCGGCTGGAGCGCCGATGAGGCGACCTCGTTCGCCTTGCTCGATGCATTCGTGGATGCCGGCTTCAATCTTATCGATACGGCCGATGCTTACTCCGGCTGGGTGCCCGGCAATCGCGGCGGCGAATCGGAAACCATCATCGGGCGTTGGCTTGCGCGCAGCGGGAAGCGCGACAAGGTGCTGATCGCCACCAAGGTGGCCAAATGGAGCGAGCATCCCGGTCTGTCGCCGGACAACATCGCAGCGGCAGTGGAAGATTCGCTGACGCGTCTGCAGACCGATGTGATCGATCTGTACCAGGCGCACGAAGACGACGAATCGATTCCGCTGGAAGCCACGCTGGCCGCGTTCGGCCGATTGATCGAACAGGGCAAGGTGCGTGCGATCGGCGCGTCCAACTACAGCGCCGCGCGCCTGCGCGATGCGTTGGATATTTCCGAGCAGTACAGACTGCCGCGCTACGAAAGCCTGCAGCCGGAATACAACCTGTACGATCGCGCCAGTTACGAAGCCGAACTGGAGCCCCTCGTGCGCGAGCGCGAGCTGGGCGTGATCAGCTACTACTCGCTGGCAAGCGGCTTTCTCACCGGCAAATATCGCAGCGCAGACGATGCCGGCAAGAGCAGCGCACGCGGTGCATCGGTGGTCAAGCAATACGTCAACCCGCGTGGCCTGCGCATCCTGCAGGCGCTGGACGATCTGGCCGTGACGCACAACGCCACGCCTGCACAGATTGCGCTGGCCTGGCTGATCGCGCGCCCCGGCCTGACCGCGCCGATCGTCAGCGCCACCAGCGTGACCCAGTTGCATGATGTGCTGGCAGCCGCACGCGTGGCACTCAGTGCCGATCAGATTGCGCAACTCGACAGCGCCAGCGCGCCGGAGTCATCGGACTCCCGCTAGTACATCAGTGGGCATGTCGCGTCGTTGCCGAACATGCACCCTGTACCTGTGACAGCACTCCCTCGCGCAGCCGCATCAGCGGCTGTGCCCACCCGACCGCGCATGCGCGGACTGTTTGCGAGCCATCCCCCATGACGTCCATCATCAACCGCCGCATCGTGCTGGCATCGCGCCCGCACGGAGAACCCAGCGCAGACAACTTCCGCATCGAAGAGGTCGCCGTCGCACCGACTGGCCACGATCAGATTCTGGTCCGCAATCACTTCCTGTCGCTGGACCCGTATATGCGTGGCCGCATGGACGAAGGCCCCTCCTACGCCGCGCCGGTGGCCATCGATGCCGTGATGGAAGGCGGCACCGTCGGCGAAGTCATCACGTCCAATCACGCCGACTATCATGCTGGCGATCTGCTGGTGCTGCCCGGCGGCTGGCAGACGCATAGCCTGCTGACCCCGACAACGCCCTTGCGCAAGCTGCCCAAGGACGACAGCCTGCCACCGAGCACCGCGCTTGGCGTGTATGGCATGCCTGGCTTTACCGCGTATGCGGGCCTGCATGAAATCGGCAAGCCACAGCCCGGCGAAACGCTGGTGGTCGCTGCCGCCAGCGGCCCGGTCGGCGCCACGGTGGCGCAGCTGGCACGCCTGCAGGGCCTGCGCGTGGTCGCCATTGCCGGCGGCGAAGAGAAAGTACGTTACCTGCGTGACATGCTGCATGTGGATGTGGCGCTGGACCACCGCGCCGACGACTTTGCAGAGCAATTGCGTGCCGCAACACCGAACGGCATCGACATCTATTTCGAAAATGTTGGTGGCAAGGTGTTCGATGCGGTGCTGCCGCGGCTCAACGACTTCGCACGCATCCCGGTCTGCGGCGTGATCGCGACCTACAACAGCCGCGGGCAAGCCCACCCCGGCCCGGATCGCCTGCCCGACTTCATGGGCCAGGTGCTGCGTAAACGCCTGACGGTGCGCGGCTTCATCCAGCACGATTTCATCCGCCTGATGCCTGCCTTCCTGCGCGAAATGGGCCAGTGGCTTCGCGAAGACAAAATTCAGTACCGCGAGCACGTGCTGCACGGCCTGGACAGCGCCCCGCAGGGCCTGATCGACGTATTGCGCGGCAAGAACTTCGGCAAGGCCGTCGTCGCGCTTGCCTAGCGATAGTCACCGCGCTCTTTACCACCCGCTCGCTTTTGCGATCTCCATTCCAAGGCAATGCGATGAGCGGGGCGCCAGCGCCAGTCACTCGTGATCCCACACACGACTTCGGCGAACTGACAACGCGCGCAGAGACCCTTGCCAAACTTGATGCCAGGGTCATGATCGGAGCGCGACATGGGACTATGCATTTCAAAGCCGGCGACGTCAGGGTCGAGCGTGGCAGCGTCACCCGAACGCCACCCAAACCCTGCCTCAGAGCAGCTTAACCCCCACCCGCCTTCCGTTCCCGAGACGTCGGTTTCACCTAGCCTGCAGGGCTTGGTGACACGCGGCGCTCCCCGTGCGAGGCGGGGGCGTTCTGGAAAACCGACCCTGCAGCCGCACGAAGTTCAGCAGACCGCCTATCAACTCGGAATGCGCCTCAGCGGCAGGCCCATCGAAGACGTTCGCGACCGTCAACGCCTGGCCGACGCCACGGCGACGGTGCACGAGACACGGCTGGCCTTGCACCATGGACGAGGTAATATCGAGGGCGATTTGCGGCTCAGCAATGGGCGCAGCTCCACTTGTAGTTACCTGTCTTACAGTTTCCTGTCTTACTGGCCCGGTAAACATGACATCAATTTGATGGCAGGTTGCGCGCTGGCTGTCGGCGCAGGCAATTGTGACCAAAACGCAGCGATCAACACACGCCGTCATGCGGTCCGCATGGAGGGTGGCGGGCAGATCATGAACGTCTGTGACGAAGCGTGCGCCCACATGTACGCGCTGTACCAGCCCCCAGGCTCGGCGGAGGCGGAAGACTCGGCTGTCGTTCTCGACTCATGGTCCGATGGTCCGGCGGTTCTGCTCAGGGATTCGGGCTGGGCCGGAACATACGGCACATCCACCTATGTGATTGAGCGCTTCGACAAGCCCGGTGCAATCGATGCGCTGGCCAGGACCCGCGCATTGCAAGCCGAAATCGAGGATCCGCAAACCGAGTTCCATGCACATCTGCGCGGCGTGGAGAGCGTCGTTCGCACCCCGCCCGTACCTCGCAAGATTTATGCCTCGACTACGGTCATCGACCCCGATCTGGCCGAACGCACGCGTCAGCGGCTGCAGGAGCTCGCGCCGCGGACGCGTAAGGCGCTGGCCGCCGATGCTGCGCGGCAAGCCTATGGCCTGGATGACGCACAGCCCATCTCGCCGCGCACGACTGCAGCGATCCTGAAAGATGCCGCGCGCCTGGATGCCTTGGGTCGCCCGCCTTTGAGTTGGGCACCAACTTCTCACACACGGCTGAAGCGTTTTGTCACCAGTGCCCGGACCAATGCAAGGCAGGCTTTCTGGTATGGGCGCGGGTGGCGCCCGCCTGTCAGGGGGACGATATGAGAACGCCCCTTTCAATCGGGCGAACAGCTGCATTCAGCGATATACCGTCGTCGGCCTGATGGGCTGGCGGCGGCATGCCGAACGCATGTGCTGCGCAATACGTCGTTGGGGGACGGCGGAATTCGGCTGCGCGGCACCGGCAACCTGTGCGCAAGACCGTGCCGTAATGCACGATCCGTGCAGAAACCCAGGGTTGAAGATGCTCAGGTGATGCTGCCAGGCAAGATGCACCTTTGAGCGAACGCGCAAGCGTCAGCTGTGACCCACGTGCAGGACACATGACCGCGAGGGTGCGGATCGATTGCCACTAGTTAACCGGCCCGATCGCCATCGCCTGGCGGTCGATGCGGTGCTTTTCCGCAAGCGCCTGCATGCCTTGCAAGGTCGAAGCAATCAGGCTCGCGTAACGCAGCCGCCATAAGGTGGCGCGGTCGTTGTCGTCGTGCGTGCTGCCCAGGCCGTCGAGCACCTGCGGCAGACGGCGATCGGCAAGCGCAGATGCGGCCAGGTAGGGCTTTGCAGGAGCGATGACATCCACCGGCTCGCGCCAGTCGTTGGCCACCTGCCGTGCGATGCCGGCCAGGTGCGAAAGCTGGTGCATGCCGATCAGCGTCTCGTGCAGCATCTCGCGGCATGCCCATTGCCACAACGCCACCTTTTCCGATGGGTCCTGCGCAATCTCGGTAAGCGCCAGGTCTACCTTTTCGATGCGTGGGTCGAGCATTGTGCGGCTCCGATGCTGCTGTGCAACATAATTCACACCATCGGCCGTGAGAATCAAGTGAGCTAGTCGTTTGAATGCTGTCAGTGCGCCGATGCTCGACCGGGTTCACGCTTCGCTGCCGTCTGTCATCGCGTGCACCATCGGCACCCTGACTTCCTGCCCATGGCGGCGTCCTGCGCCGTGCGCAATGCTGCTGGCCCCGATTCCAGGGCCAGCCCCATGCGCAGTCCCGTGTTTCTCGCACCGTTGTGGCTGCTGGTGGCCTGCGCCGCGCAGGCCCAGACCACGGCCCCGCGGCTGTCCTCGCAGCAATGCGATGTCAGCACCTCCTACGACGTACTGGCGGACACCGGCGGCATCTGGCTGCGCCGCAAACAGGGCCTGCCGCGCGAGATCTTTTTCCACGGTGGCGAGCTCAACGTGGACCGCCAGCCGCAGCCGGTCAGCGCCGCCGACGCGCAACGCCTGCGCGAACTGGAGCAAGGCACGCGCGCGCTGATGCCGGCAGTGGCGTCGATCGCCCAGTCGGTGGTCGACATCACCTTCGATGCGCTGAACGGCGTGGTGCACGTGCTGTCCGGCAGCGCGCGCCAGCAGCGCAAGGTGGAGCAGCTACGCACAGCCGCACGTGCGCAGGTCGATGGCAGCCTCGGGCGTGGGCGATGGGAGCAAGCGTTGTTCGACGAGCGCTTCGAAGCCCACGTCGAACAAGCCGCCGAAGAACTGGCCGGTAGCCTGACCCGCAACGTGCTGTGGACGGTCATGACCGGGCGTACTGCACAGCTGGAGCGCCGCGGCGCGGAACTGGACGCGCAGATGGAACAGCGGATGCAGGCGCGCAGCGATGCGCTGGAAGCACAGGCACAGACGCTGTGCACGCAGGCGCAGGCGCTGTACGGGGTACAGCAGGCGCTGGACTATCGCTTCCAGGGCGAGCGGCTGCAGATGCTGGAACTCAACACGCATCAGCAGAAACACGATGCCGATGCAGCGGTGTCCAGCGCTGTGGCGACAGCTGCGCATTGACCTTGCGCTGCAGCGCAAGCGGCCTTGCAAGCCTGATGGCAGCACAACGCTGGCTTCATAACGGCTCGCATCACAACGGCTCGCTGCGGCAGGATGGCCACCGTGACTGGGCACGACACCTTGCCTGCATCAAGGCATGCATTGCATCGGCCGATGGCGCGCCGATCACCGCCTCCAACCGCCGGTTCAGAGCCCTCGCGTACTGGCCGACGCCATCCCGCCGCATGGCCAAGGTATGGCTGCCTCAGCTCGGTGGTTACAGCGTCAGGCGAGCAGCCATTCCCGCAGTGCGTCCGACACCGCCTGCGGCTGCTCCAGCGGCGACAGATGGCCACACGCAGGCACCTGCACCAGACGCGCGCGTGCAGCTAGTGCGGCCATTTCCTCATGCAATGCAGGCGGAGTGATCGCATCGTCCTGGCCGCATAGCACCAGCAACGGACCGGCATAGGCGCGCAGCAGCGCGCGGCCGTCTTCCCGCTGCAGCCGGTTCTGCCGCAGGAACACCTCCACGCCCAGGCGCTGGGTCATGTCACGCACCCGCTCCAGCAAGGCCTCGTCCTGCCAGCGCGAGGGATGCACGTAGTGGCGCAGCAGCCGCTCGCCGAACCCGTGGAAGGCATTGGCGCCACGCACGCTCGCTTCCTGCGCGCGCCGCTGCGCCGCACGCTCGGGCGAATCGGCACGTGCGGAAGTGTCCAGCAAGGCCAGCCGCTCCACACGCTCCGGCGCGATGCGCAGGATCTCCTGCGCGACGTAGCCGCCCAACGAAAATCCGGCCAGTGCAAAACGCAGCGGCATCTGCGCCAGCAGCTGCATTGCCAGCGCACGCATGCTGTCGCCCTGGGTAATGTCGCCGGCCACGCAATAGGCGACGTCGGCCAACGCCACGCGCTGCGCCTGCCACAACTGCGCATCGTTGAGCAGGCCGGGGAGCAGCAACAAGGTGGGACGCGGTGCGCTCATGCGCAGGAAGGTCCGACCGGGGTCGCAGAAGCAGGTACCGTCATCGCAGCAGTGTGCCGGGCAGCGACGCCCATCGCCAGCCCGGGCGGGCGCACCCTGACGTGGGCCGCATCGGCCGGTATGCCAAGGTCGATGCGCATGCCAGTCAGCGCTGGCACCGCGGTGCCGATCGCCTGCGCTGTTCAGGGCAGCGCCGCCTGCCGCAACACAACGGCCCGGCGCATGCGCCGGGCCGTTGCTGACTCCACCACGTGTTGCGCGTGGCGATGCTGGCGTGGATCAGGCCAGGGTCAGGGTGACGTCGATATTGCCGCGAGTCGCATTGGAGTACGGGCAGACCTGATGGGCCTTGTCGACCAGCGTCTGCAGTTCGGCCTTGTCCATGCCCGGCACGGCGATACGCAGTTCCACCACGATGCCGAAGCCGCCCGGGATCTGGCCGATGCCGACGCTGCTGTCGATGCTCACTTCGCCCGGCAGCTTGAGCTTGTCCTGGGCAGCCACGGCCTTCATCGCACCGATGAAGCAGGCAGCATAGCCGGCTGCGAACAGCTGCTCAGGGTTGGTGCCGTCGCCGCCGGCGCCGCCGAGCTCGCGCGGGGTGGACAGCTTGGCGTCCAGCGCCTTGTCCGAGGACACGGCACGGCCTTCGCGGCCGCCGGTGGCAGTGGCATGGGCGGTGTAGAGGACTTTTTCAGGTGAGGCCATGGTGCTTCTCCAGGGTGAGCGCTAGGGGCGCATGAGGGGTTCAATAGTTGACGATTGAATCGTGTACGACGTGTTGCAAACCGGTGATCTACCGGGAGCTCACCCGGCGCCCAGACTGGAGCGTAGCTTCTCCAGTTCCTGCTTGAGTTGACGCAGTTCGTCCAACGAACAGGCCGACGCACAGAACACCTGTTCCGGTACCGCGCCAGCCTTGCCGCGCAACGCACGGCCGGTCTCGGTCAGCGCGATGATGACCTGGCGCTCATCGTTGGCCGCACGCGTGCGGGTCACCAAGCCGGCCGCCTGCAGGCGCTTGAGCAACGGCGTCAGCGTGGCCGAATCCAGATACAGGCGCTCGCCGATCTCCGACACGCTGCGTTCGTCGGTCTCCCATAGCACCAACATGACCAGGTACTGCGGATAGGTCAGATCCAGCGCCTTCAACAACCCGCGGTAGAGCTTGTGCATCGCCAGGTTGGCCGAATACAGCGCAAAGCACAGCTGGTTGTCGAGCTGCAGCAATGCGTCGGTGCGGGCGTCGGTGGCTGTGCCGGTATCCATGGATGCAATTTACATAGCGCGCAATCTAATTGCAAGCGATTTATTTACGTCCTAGGCGTTGTCCCGCCAGAACAGTCGACCATTGCCCTCAAGACTTCCGACTTGGAGTGGCGCTGCGACTTCGTAGTGGCGCTGCAGGAGCAGCGCTGTGGGAGAGATGCCATAGCTGCTTGGGACATGGCGGCGGCACGCATCGCGATCGTCGGATACGCATGGCAGCGCCCGCGGCGCCTCATTGGATCCACCAAGCAATTGAAAGACGCACCAGCAACAACGCCGACTATCGTCGTCAGCCGATGTTGAGCGATCACTTTGCCGGCAGTGCGGTACCAGCACCGCACCTGCACGGCAGTGGCAATCGCATAGGTCCTCGCCTACCCGATCATCCGCTCACGCGCGATGCGCCGTTGCCAGGTAATCCGCGCTCTGCATTTCGATCAGGCGCGAAGCGGTGCGCTCGAACGCACCGGCCAGGCGCTGGCCGCTGTACAAGGCCGGCGGTGCGTCCTGCGCGGTGCAGACCAGATTGACGTGGCGGTCGTATAGCTCGTCGATCAGGTTGACGAAGCGGCGCGCGGCGTCTTCGTTCATGCGGTCGAAGTGCGGGATGCCACCCAGCAACACAGTGGTGAACTCGCGCGCAATCTCGATGTAGTCGCTGGGACCGCGCGGGCCTTCGCAGAGCGCAGCAAAATCGAACCAGGCGATGCTCTTGCCGCGTGCGCGCACCGGAATCTTGCGCGCCTCGATTTCGATATTGCCGGCGCGCGCTTCGGCGTTGCCGCTCAACTCGGCCCAACGCTGCGCAAGCCAATCGTCGGCCTGCGCATCCAACGGCGCGCGATACACCGGCGAGCGCGTCAGCGCGCGCATGCGGTAATCCTCGGTGCCTTCCGCGTAAAGCTCCACGCAGAACTTCTGCAGCAACCCGATCGCCGGCATGAAACTGTCGCGTTGCAACCCGTTGGCATAGAGATTTTCCGGCGCGGTGTTGGACGTGGTCACCAGCGTCACACCTTCGGCGAACAGGCGTTCGAGCAAGCGTGCCAGCAGCATCGCATCGCCGATATCGGTAACGAAGAACTCGTCCAGCACCAGCACGCGCAGGTTCTCACGCCACTGTTGGGCGATCCGGGCCAGCGGATCGCTTTGACCGGCGTGCTCGCGCAACTGCTCGTGCACGCCGCGCATGAAACGGTGGAAGTGGGTGCGGTATTTCTGCTCGATCGGCAGGCCGTCGTAGAACAGATCGACCAGAAAGGTCTTGCCGCGCCCGACACCGCCCCAGAAGTACAAGCCGCGTACCGGCTCGGGTTTCTTCCAGAATGCCGACAGCCGGTCCAGCCAACCATCCTGCGCGCTGTCCACCAGCGCCTCGTGGATGCGATCCAGCTCCGCCAGGGCCGCCTGCTGCGCAGGGTCGGCGCGCCAGTCGCCGCGTTGTACGCCGGCGGCGTAGCGCTGCGACGGGGTCATCTCACTCATTGCATTCTCCGCGGGCCGGCTGTGGCCCGGACCGCTCAACAGCGCATCGCCTGGCGATACGCATGGGCCATGCCGCGGTCAGACTGCGGCCGGCAACCAGCGCCGGACACCATGCTGGATCGCACCGCGCAGGTCGATCAATTTGCGGTGGAAGAAATGGCTGGTATCGGGCATGCGCACCAGCTCGGGTTGCTGCTCCAGGGTTTCCAGCCAGTCGTAGACCGCTTGCGGGTCGACGATCTCGTCGGCATCGCCCTGGATCACCAACCACTGCGCAGGCGGCTGGATATCGCTGAAGTCCCAGCGCCCGGCCGGCGGCGCGATCGAGATCAGCACCTGCGGTGCGAGCGCTTCGGCAGCACGCAGCGACACATACGCGCCGAAGCTGAAACCGCCCAACCACAACGTGTGGCCTGGCTGCTGCGCACGCACCCACTCGGCAACCGCACGCAGATCGTCCTGCTCGCCACCCCCATGGTCGAATGCGCCGGCCGAATTGCCGACGCTGCGGAAATTGAAGCGCACCACGGTGATGCCCAGCTCGCGCAGCGCGCGCGTGGCCATGGTGACGACCTTGTTGTGCATGCTGCCGCCCTCGGTGGAGAGCGGATGGCAGAAGATGGCGGTGACCGCGTGCGCGACAACATCCGGCTCGGGCAGATCGACCGCGACATCCAGCGGGCCCACCGGCCCTTCCAAGGTCAACGCAGCCGATTCGGTAGGGAATGAGGGATTGGACATGCCTGCATAATAGCCGCCCCGCCGGCCGCGTTCATCGCCCTGCCTGCACACTTCGTTGCGTTGCCCATGCATTTTCTGCTGTTTGCCGTTGTCTGCAGTGTCCTGGTGTCGGTGCTGTTGAAGCTTGCGCCACGCCACCGGATCGACGTGTTTCAGGCCATTACCTGGAACTACGCCACCGCCGCACTCCTGGCCTGGCTGATCCTGCATCCTGCGCTGGACACACTGCGCTCCACGACCGCTCCCTGGTTGGCGTTGCTGCTGCTGGCCGTGGCGCTGCCCTCCATTTTCCTGGTGCTGGCGCGGTCGGTCGCGGTGGCCGGCATCGTACGTACCGATGTTGCGCAACGCTTGTCGTTGGTGCTTTCGTTGGCCGCTGCCTTCACCGTTTTCGGCGAACCGGTCAATGGCTGGAAACTGGCAGGGCTGGCGCTGGGCATGGTGGCCATCGTGTGCATCGTGCGACGCCCCCGTCACCACGTCGCGGCCGATCCGCTGCCGAGCACAACCGGCCTGCCCTGGCTGATGAGTGTGTGGATGGGCTTTGCGCTCATCGACCTGCTGCTTAAGCACATTGCGCAGGCCGGGACACCATCGCTGACCTCGTTGACGTTGTGTTTTGCGCTGGCCTTCCTGCTGATGCTTGGCGTGCAGAGCGTGCGTTGGGCACGTGGCGCACGCCCGAGCGCCCGCAGCATGCTTGCCGGCGTGCTGTTGGGTGCGCTCAATTTCGGCAACATCCTCTGTTACGTACGTGCCCACCAGGTGCTGCCTCACAGCCCGGCGACCGTCTTTGCCAGCATGAATCTGGGCGTTGTCGTGTTGGGGGCACTGGTCGGCAAATTGGGATTTGCCGAACGCCTTGGCCTGCGCGGCTGGTTGGGGCTGGCAGTGGCGGCACCGGCCATCGCGGCGATCGCCTGGGGAATCCGCCTGGGTTGACGCTCGCGTTCGGCCTACGCGACGCCGGTTCGCCACCGGCCTTCCGCGCCGGTTGGCGGTCGCTAGCATGAGCGTGCATTCCTGCGGGAGTTTGTGATGCGCCTGACTTCGTTCTTTCGCAGCACTCATCCGGTTGCTCCGGAGCCGCTCAATCCGGCAACCACCGACACGACAATGACCGCGGCGACGCCGTCGCTGCACTCACTGTCTCACGCGCCCAAGGCCAGCACCGCGCAGGGTGCGGCCAAATCGCGGCAAGGCATGCTGGCATCGGCGCGCAAGTCGCTGGCGACGCTACGCAAACAGCTGCCGTCGATGTGCATGGGAGCGCCAGCCACGAAAATAGCGCAGAGCCAGCCTGCGCTGGCCGCACCCGCACCGAATGCTGCCAGGCGAGGCGAGAACCAGCGCCCACCGGTACCGCAGGCTGGCGTCGATGCGCGATGGCAGGCGCCCGATGCGATGCCTCCGCCGCCCAGTCGTGTGCCGACGCGCACAGCAGCGCCACCGCAGCAACCGCCGTCCGCACCACGCGCGGCAGAACGCTTTCAGCAACGTCAGGGCGGCCCCGAGGAACTGCGGCAACAGCGCTTTCCAAGCTCAGCCAGGCGCGATCAGGTGTGGCAGCCGCAGCAGCCAACGCGCCCCTCGCGGCCGGCACCGGCTGCGTCCCCGAAAGCGGCGACACCGGCTCCGCCCTCGCCGTCCAGGCCGCTACGCCCGGTGCGCAACATGAATCTGGAATTGGCCGCGCTCAACGAGCAGTGCCATCACATCAGCCGGCGCCTCTACAAAGAGCGTCGGGCGCCTAGCCCGGAGGAAAGGTCGGTGTTCGAGATGCGTGCGGCCCTGATCGCCGAGCGCGACGCCGTGCGCGATCGGCAGCTCGATGGGATGTTGGAGGTACTGTCGCCATTGGAGACGATCGCTGCGCCGAACACCACCAGCAGCCCGCTAGCCATGGTCCAACGGAATGTGATGCAGTCCAACCGACACGCGCTGCTTGAGGTACGCCGCAAGAAGCTCGACATGACCAAGATGGCGAGGTATTACACACGCGCACAACGGCGCCTGGAATCTTTGAAGGAGAGCGATGCCCCGCCCGACAAGATCCAACGCCTGGAACGCATGATGCAGGGCTACGCCAACGTGCTGGCGCTGCAAGACATGGTCAAGCGCACCGACGACCAGTTGCATCGGATGGATGCGCCACGCTTGATGGACAGCATCCCCACGACGGCGCAAGAGCGTGCGCTGGCCGAGCAGAACGAGCGCGACGCCCATCAGGAGGCGATCGACAACGGCTATTACTGAGGATTGAGCGCTTCGTCGTTGCGCGCACAGCATACGCGGACCGCCAGCGCCCGCGCAGGCCTCGGCGGTCAGCCACGACGCGGTGTGCCACTGACCTCAAACTGCGGTGTCGCCCGCTCGGCGAGGCTGGCGATGGCGTCGACTTGGCAAGCAGCGGCAGTGCGCCGTCACCTTGCCCAGTGCGGGAAGGGGTCTTCCAGCAGTTGCCATTGCGCCGGCCCTTGCCGTAGTTCCTGGTCGCTGAGCAGGCAGGCGTCCAGCGCGGCGCGTGTGCGCGGTGCATCCATGTCCACGCCGATCACCGCCAGCTCCTGGCGGCGATCGCCCCAGAGCGGATGCCACAGCCGCTGCATCGCGGCGTATTCGCTGGCATCGCCTACCTCGTGGGGTTGCGGCAGCGGCGCGGTCCAGCACTGCGTCTGTTGCCGCTGCCAGCCGATATCGGTGTAGGGCAGCGGCGTGATGCTGGTCTGCAGCGGCTGGCCGACTGCCTGCGCATCGACACGGTGGCGCGCAGCGAACCAGAACCCGGCCGCGCTGGTCTGGGTGGCGCCGCCCACGCTGGACAGTTCGCCCACCCAATCCATGCGGCTGGCCAGCCAGAAGAAGCCCTTGCTGCGGATCACCTGCGGCAAACCGCTGTGCACCATGCGCGCGAAGCGCTGTGGATGGAATGGCCGGCGCGCGCGATACACGAAGCTGCTGATGCCGTATTCCTCGGTCTCGGGCGTGTGCTGGCCGCGCAGTTCCTGCATCCAGCCCGGCGCCAGCTGCGCACGGGTGAAATCGAAACGCCCGGTGTCCAGCAGCTGCTGCAGCGGCACTTCCCCGTGCGCGGCATCCACAATCGCCGCATCGCGGTTGAGCGCACGCAGCACGGCGCGAAGACGTTGCAGCTGCGGGGCGTCGATGCGGTCGCGCTTGCTGATCACCAGCACATCGGCGAACTCCACCTGTTCGCCCAGCAACTGCACCAGCCCGCGCGTATCGTCCGGGCCGGCTTGTTGGCCCAGTTCGGCCAACGTGGCAGCCGAGCCGAAGTCCTCAAGGAAACGGCTACCGTCCACCACCGTCACCATGGTGTCGAGCCGGGCGATGTCCGACAAGCTGAAACCATCGGCATCGCGCACCGCGAAGGTGGCTGCCACCGGCATCGGCTCGGCAATACCGGTCGATTCGATCAGCAGATAGTCGTAGCGGCCCTGCTCGGCCAGACGCCGCACTTCCTGCAGCAAATCGTCGCGCAGCGTGCAGCAGATGCAGCCGTTACTGAATTCCACCAGGGTCTCTTCGGTACGCCGCAATGCCGCGCCGCCCTCGCGCACCAGCTGCGCGTCGATGTTGACCTCGCTCATGTCGTTGACGATGACCGCCACCCGCAAGCCGTCGCGGTTGTGCAGGATGCGATTGAGCAAGGTGGTCTTGCCCGCACCCAGAAAGCCGGACAACACGGTGACGGGAAGGCGCGCATCGCGCTTGGGGGACAGAGACATCCTGAGAGCCTGGCAGAAGAGAAGTGTTACTATATAACATCAATCCGACCGGATGCTTCCGATGCGCGCCACCGCCTCCCTGCTGGACAGCTCGGCCATCGCCTTGTCCGGGCTGTGCCTATTGCATTGCCTCGCCCTGCCGCTGCTGGCGGCCACGCTGCCGCTGCTGGGTGTCTGGAGCCGGGCCGAGTGGGTACATGTGGTGTTCGCCACGGCGGCGGTGCCGCTGAGCGGCTACGCGCTGTGGAGCACGCATCGCCGGCACGCGCTGCCGGCGCCGGTCTGGGTGCTGGCGCTGTGCGGGCTGGCCGGTCTGGTTTTTGGAGCGAGCGGTCTGGCCGGCGATGCGCTGGAGACACCGGTCACGGTCGCCGGCAGCCTGCTGCTGGCCAGCACGCATCTGCTCAATCTGCGGCTGCGTCGCCGACATGGGGCATGCGCGAACTAGCGACCGGTCGGCGTACGGCGCCATTGCCGGAGCGGCGCCAAGCGGGAAGTGAGGTGGCGCACGCATCGCCGATCGATGCGCGCCTTGCTGGGCTCGAGCACCTCAACGCATGCCGCGCGTCAGTGTCAGTGCTGCCGCCGTGATCACCTTCGCGTCATCGTCCGTCGCGTCCGCTTGGCTTGACGACGGCCTACGCAATCCTCGATGACCTCCCGGTTTGCAGCAGCACGCTCGTACCCAATTCGCCCAGGCACGCGCACAGCGTGCAGCGTGCACAGCCACGATCGGCAGCGCTACAGCGAAAAACCCAGCAACACCGGGTCGTGATCGGAACTGCGCCACGGCCCGGGCAGGTTGCGCTTGGCGTAGCCGGCGGCGTCCATGACATCGGCATTGATATGCCATTCGGCCGCGCCCCGCAGTTGCTTGGCCATCGCCGGGCTGAGCAGCGCATGGTCCAGCCGCCCGCTCAGGCCGTCGTAAACGTAGCTGTAGGGCTGCTTCACACCGGCCACTGCAAACGCGTCCTGCCAGCCGCTGGCGCGCAGGCTGCGCATCGGCATTTCCATCGCATAGGCATTGAAGTCGCCCAGCAGCACGGCGAGCTTGGTCTGCGCACCAGTGGGGTCGGTCTGCAGCCACTGGTGCAACCGCTTGGCCGATTCGGTCCGGGTGGCATTCCAGCAGGCCTGGCCGTCCTGCTGATCGGCGTCGGCCCCGATGGCGTTGCCGCAGCCCTTGGACTTGAAGTGATTGGCGACCACCACGAAGGTGGCTCCGCGCGCACTGCGGAACGCCTGCGCCAGCGGCACGCGACTGTGGTTCTCGAACGGCCCGCCGGTCAGCGTGGCCGGCTTGCCGACCGGGGTGACCTGCGAGCTGCGATAGAGGATGCCGACCCGGATCGCATCGTCGCCCGGGCCGCTGCCGGTATCGACGAACTGCCAATCCTTGTCCTTGCCGGCAGCGTTGAGCGCGGCCACGAGTTGCGATACCGCCGCATCGGCGCCGTTGCCGTCGTTTTCCACTTCCATCAACGCAGCCACGTCGGCACCCAATGGCACGATGGTGGCGACCAACTTGGCCAGCTGCGCCTGGAATTGTTCGTGCGTGCGTGCGCCACGCTTGGTCGGGAAGCCACCGCCACGGCCATTGCCGTTGAAGAAATTCTCCAGGTTGAACGAGGCGATACGCAGATCGCCGCCCACCTGCGGCGCAACGGCTGTGGGCATCGCCGGCAAGGTCAGTGGACCCAGCACCTGGATGCGGTAGTTGCCGTCGTAGCGTTGGTCGACGATGCCATCGACCGATTTGAGCAGGCTGCCGCTGCGCAACACCGGATCGGCCGGCAGATACGACACCGTCCTGGGGCTGCGGCCGTTGCGCGCATCGTCCAGCAACACGCGACGGCGTGCGTTATCGGCCTGCGCCTGCACGAACGCCGGCGTGCCGGCAGCGGCGACCTCGCTCGGCTGCCACAGGCGTCCGCCGAACGCGGCGACCAGCTCGCCGTCCGTGTCCAGGCGGTCGCTGCCATTGAGCGTGAGCGAGGCGATGCGCACGTGCTCGCCTTCCAGCGCTTCCCAGTTGGCCGGCGGCCCGCTGAGCATGCGTACCGGCACCGGCTGGCCACTGGCAAGCCGCTCGATGCTGCTGGCGTCCACGCTGGTCAGGCTCGCCTCGCCACCTGCCGAGACCTCGCGCACGGTGCCGACGATGCGCACGCGGTCGCCCACCGCCAGTTCGGCATTGCCGGCCCCGGTGACGAACAGGCCATGCGAGCGCCGCGGCTCGAAGCCGGGCTGCTGCACGAACAGGCCGGCCAGCCCCACGCGCGTATCGGCGGTGACGATTCCTTCCACCTCCACCACCCGGCCATCGTACGGGCTGCGGCTGTCTTCGCCCTGCACGTCGGCAATCGAGAGCCGCTGCGCGGCACCATCGGCAGCGCTGCACAGCAACGGAGCCAACAGACCAACCAAACCGAGCACAACCAGCGGGCGAGGCGACATCGAACGACTCCAGTAAGTGAATCCAAACGCAAACGCCGCCCGGAAGGCGGCGCGTGATAACGAAAGCGCAGAAACAGGCTAGCAAACCAGGGGGAATGACCGCCAGGCACGTGCGCTGGGCAACCGTGATGCGGCTATTGCGTGCCCCAATGCAGTGCTGCAGCGCCTACGCACGATCTGCACGCGACGCGCTCCATGGCAACGCAACGCGGGCGATAAGCTGTATCAGGCGCGAATCGCAGACCCATCTTCCCCGGCAGCTTGCCAAGCCCTTACTTGAGGTTGCCCAGCATCCAATCGACGGTGGCGCGCACCTGCTCTTCGGTCAGTGCCGGGTTGCCACCCTTGGGAGGCATGATGCCGCCATCCGGACCGGTGTAGCCCTCGATCGCGTGTTTGTACAAGGTGTCCTTGCCCTGGGCGATGCGTGCATCCCAATGCGAATGGTCCAACGTGGGCGCCTTGCCGACACCGGTGGTGTGGCAGGCGGTGCACAGATTGTTGAAGATGGTCTTGCCGTCGGTCGTACCGCCGTAAGCAGACTGCGAGGCGGCCTTGGCCAGCGCTGCGGCCTGGGCTGCGGCCTGTGCGGACGCGCCAGTCGCACCGGCATAGACCGCGCCGACAGGCGCAATGCGTTGCAGCACGCGTTTGGCGGCAGTCGGCGAGACTTCGTCGGGGATGGCGCGTTGCAAATACGCTGCCAGGGCGATCAGGCCCAGGGTGATCACCACGAGTAAACCGATCACCATCGAGAATTTTTTCAGGAACTCGAGGTCGTAATTCCGCACGCGCTCACCCCTGGCTGTTGGTCGAAGACCTCTGCTAGCGCCGGAGTATAGAGCACACTTTGCGCCAGTCTGACCAGCCTGCATGACAGTTTTCGCAGAGGTGGGAGCTGCACGCCCGGCGGGCGGACGCTCCTGTCCACGGGCACGCTCGCCTCGTCTGGTCAATTGCCGCAGCGCCGCATGCCGCGCATTGGTCTCCGTTGTGGGAATTGCGTATCATTCCCAACAACTACGGTGGCGCGGTTCTCGCCTCGCCGGTCCCGTCCCTGAGGAGTCGCCGCGATGAAATCCTTCCTGCTGTCCTGCCTGGCCTTGGCCAGCATCAGCCTGTCTGCCCAGGCCCACGAAATCTGGATCGAGCGCGACGGCAGCGGCCCGGTGCGCATCTTCTTCGGCGAGCCGGCGCAGGAAGCGCTGGACCACGGCCAAGACGAGATCAAGCGCGTGGTCAAGCCGAACGTATTCGGCACTGCCGGCAAGGCCGGCCCGCTGCAGCGCGGTGCCGAGTTCCTGACCGCGCCGCTGGCCGGCAGCGGCGATGCGTGGTTGAGCGACGACAGCGTGTTCGAGCCATGGAAGGGGGAAGCCGGCGGCTTCGAGACAGTGAGCTATTACGCACGCGCCGGCCGTACCACACCGGCTGCAAAGCTCGATTTCGAACTGGTCCCCACCGCTGCCAATAGCAATACGCTGACCGTGCTTTATCGCAACAAGCCACTGCCCAAGCTGGAAGTGACGGTGATCGACCCGCAGAAGTGGCAGAAGACGCTGACCTCCGATGCCAAGGGCCAGGTGACGCTGCCCAAGTTGCGCGCTGGCCGCCACATCCTGGTAGCCACCAACAAGGAACCGGTGCAGCGCGAGATCGCCGGCAAGCAGGTGTCGATGGTGCATCACATCAGCACGCTGACGTTGCTGGCCGAGTAAGCATGGTCGGCACGCCTCCCGCGCACGCATGGAACAGGCGCCGTCGCTGCGTCGCGGCGACGCCTGGCTTGCCCGTTCCACGCCCCACGCGGTGGCCACTTGCGTTTGCCGGCCCACCCGGCTCGGCAACGTTGCGCTGCGGTGTGGCGGTTGCTCCACGTCCATCGCGCACGGTGGCGTGATGTCCAGCGCATCGCCCTTGCCGCTTGCCTGGTTCAGGCGCCCCTGGCTGGGGGTGCTTGCGCGCACGCTGGCAGCCATCTTCGGCGGCTACGCGCTGGCCAGCGCCACCAATCTGTTGTTGGCGCTGGTGTTGCCGATGCCGCGCAGTGAAGCGGTATTGAGCAGCATGCTGATCGGGATCGTGGTGTGCGCGTGTGCGCCGTTATGGGCCTTCGCCACCGCCAGCGTGTGGCGCGCCTGGGCCGGCATCGCAGTGCCGGCGGCGCTGATGTTTGCGCTGGCCGCGTGGCTGCAACGGAGCGCGACATGAAGCAGGGCTTTCGCCAGTCGATAGCGTGGCTGCATACCTGGACCGGGCTGCTGGTCGGCTGGGTCTTGCTGCTGATCTTCATGGGCGGCACGGCCAGTTATTACCGCGACGAAATCAGCCGCTGGATGCGCCCGGAGTTGCCCACCACCACGGTGAGCACCGCCACTGCGCTGCGCAGTGCCGAGCAGTATCTGCAGACACACGCAGCCGATGCAGTGAGTTGGAACATCACCTTGCCGGATACGCGCACTCCGGTGGTGAGCATGTACTGGCAGAATCCCGCGCCCGCCGACGGCAAACCTGTCGATCGCCGGCAGATGTACGGCACGGCGATCATCGACCCGGCTACCGGCAAGGACATCGCCGCACGCGACACGCTGGGCGGCGAATTCTTTTACCGGCTGCATTTCGACCTGCATTACGTGCCGGTGATGTGGGCGCGCTACATCGTGGGGTTCTGCGCGATGTTCATGCTGGTGGCGATCATCAGCGGGGTGATCACGCACAAGAAAATCTTCAAGGACTTCTTCACCTTCCGCCCCGGCAAGGGGCTGCGGTCATGGCTGGATTTCCACAACGTCAGCGCGGTGACCGCGTTGCCGTACCACGCGATGATTACCTACACCGGCATCGTGACCTTGATGTTCATGTACCTGCCGTGGGGTATCAAGGCGCGCTATGCCGGCGATGAAATGCGTTTCTACGACGAGGCGGCCAATCGGGTGGCCGATACGCGCAAGGCCGCGGGTGTACCGGCACACATGCTGCCGCTGGAGCAGTTCGTGGCACGTGCGCGCAGCGATTGGCGTGGTGGCGAGGTGGGCAGCGTGGCGGTGTCACTGCCCAACGATGCGCATGCTGCCGTCGGGGTGAGTCGATTGGCCGACAACCTCTCCACCGACGTGCCTTCCATCCTGTTCGATGCCGTGAGTGGCGAGCGCCTGCAACGCAGCGGGCCACCGGGCGGTGCCAGCCAGACGCGCGGGGTGATGGTGGGTCTGCATCTGGCCCATTTCGCCGGGCCATGGCTGCGTGCGCTGTTCTTCGGCTCCGGCCTGCTGGGCTGCCTGATGGTGGCCAGCGGCGTGGTGATGTGGGCGGTGAAAGAACGCCCCAAACATCTGAAGGCGGGGCGCATCGGCTTCGGCCTGCGCCTGGTGGACGCACTCAACATCGGCACCGTGGCCGGTTTGCCGATCGCCTTTGCCAGTTTCTTCTGGGCCAACCGCGTGTTGCCGGTGAGCCTGGATGCGCGCGCAGCGATGGAGGCCAATGTGTTTTTTGCTGCGTGGGCCACGGCGTTGCTGGCTGCATTCGTGTGGCCGCGGCGTGCGATGTGGAGCTGGCAGCTATATCTGGGCGCGGGATTGTTTGCGCTGGTGCCGGTGCTCAACGCAATCACCACTGATGTGCATCTGGGCGTGACGCTGCCGGCCGGGCAGTGGACACTGGCCGGTGTGGATCTGGTGTGCCTGTTCCTGGGTCTCTGCCTGGGGATCGCCGGCGTTCGCCTGCAGCGTTGGAAAGCGCCGCAGCCGGCTTCGGCGCGACGCGCGCGCGCTGCTGCCGCAACACCTGCACCGCCAGCCGCGCCGCTCCAGGAAAGCGCATGAGCGTGCTGTTATTGCTGGCGTTGAATTTTTCCGGCTTTGCTGCCCTGTGCCTGGCGATGGACAAGCATCAGCAAGAGTTGCGCGGCCGCCTGCTGGGCACTACACGATCGCGCCAACTGCGTGTATTGGGTTGGTTGCTGCTGAGTGTCACCTTCGCGTTGGCGGTGCATGCGCAGGGCTGGGGCATCGGCGCAGTGCTGTGGCTGGGCACGTTGACCGCCAGTGCGGCGTTGCTGTCGCTGTGGCTGCTGCCGTATCGGCGCAGCGCGATCGTGCCGGCCGCGGTGGCTGCGCCAGTGCTGGCGGGCGTGGTGCAGGTGCTGATTGGTTGAAGGTTGGTCGCGGCTAACCAGATGTCTACCGCGTGCGTTTGCATGCCTAACCGGCGTCAACGATCAGCATAAAGAGTACGAGCGACCGGCCGATGGGCTCGCCGAGCTAACGCGAGAGGCGATGGACTTGATCGTCAATCTACGCGTGCGCTGGTTCCGTCAGTCGTGTTTCTGGAGGGCGACCGCGTCTCCTGCAGCGCGAGGCGTTGAGACCCTCCTCGCTACGCATTGGATTATCGCCACAAGCACGTGCCGTGACGTTCGCGATACCGATGTCGAATGACGCGCTGCACGTGGTGCGCGCACATCAGCGCGTGCCGAGTCACACCACCGTCGGCGGATCGCCCCAACTGCGGCCATCGCGCGGCAGGCGGCCATCGTCGAGGACGCGGAGGACGCGCTCGGGCTGCAGCATGTCCAGAAACAGCACCACGTTGACGCCTTCGGGCCGCGCCATGCTGGGGAAGATCACGCCGGGGATCTCCGCTTCGCGCAGCAGGTCGCCGAGCACCCAGCTCACCGGTTCGATCTTGTTGACCAGCGCCTTGCGCCAGTCGTCGGCCCAGTCGGCCCACACCGCATCCCAGCTGGCATCGAGCAGACGCAGATCGGCCAGTGCCGGAAGATCGGCGGCGTAACTGACCAGTGTCAACGGTGGCAGGAACGGAGCGGCCTGGGCATATTCGGCCGCGGCGGTTTCCAGTTGCAGCGACAGATAGAGCGCCGGCTGGCCGAAGCGATTGAAGCGCCCGCCCGAGCGCGCCGCACCGGCACCGCTCAGCGGTTCGGCGGCCCAGCGCGGGGTAAAGGCGCGATAGAGCGTGCAGTGCGCCGGGGCGCTCAGCTTCAACCGGCGGACCCTGCGGCGACCGTGCGCAGATAGGTCAGCGCATCGTCGGTACGCCCCTGCTTGACCACTTCCAGCAAGGTGGCGAACTCGAACGCGGGGATCGGCGTGTTCTTGAGATGGAACACGACCTGGCGCTCGTCCGGTTGCACCTGCGCCATCGCCACCAGCAGCCGCGACAGGTTACGCAGCAAGTCTTGGACGCGCGGGCTTTCCGGGTGCACGCGCAGGCTGTTGCGGTGCACGCCGGCCAGGTCGGCGAGTTCCTGTTGCGAAAGATCCAGCAGACTGGCCATGGCCGAGGGCGACAGGATGGTCCGGTCCGGCACCCGCAGACGTTCGGTCAAGGCCAGTGGATTGAGAACGGCGACCATCGCACGGCTCCGGCAACGTAGGCGCACAGTATATGCACAGTCGGCTGCATCTGGAAGGCACATCCGTATGTGCGGTCAGTGCACTGTCAGCCGCTCGCTTGCGCTGCCCCCACCGCGCGCAGACAGAAGCCGCAGATCGCTTCGACCAGTTGCTCGCCCTGTTGCGGGTCGCCACGGCTGGGGGCGATCGGCCCCACCAAGGCCTCGGTAAACGCGCCGACGATGCAGGCAGCCGCGGCGTCCAGCGACTGCTGCGGAAACTCCCCGGCCGCCACGCCTTCGGCAAGCAGCTGGCGAAACACCTCACCGAAGAGGCGGCGGCCGCGGATGCGCTCGGCGTCGACCTCGCTCTCCACCGGCTCGGCGATGAAGGCGTATGCCAGCGCCGGCCCGGCCAGCGCCCGCCGTACGAAGGTGGCGATCGCGCTACGCAGGCGCTCGGCCGCGCTGGCCTGGGTGGCGGCGATGGCACGCAGGATGGCCATTTCACGCTGCACCGCCTCGTTTAGAACTTCCACGAAAAGTTCGGCTTTTGACGGGAAATGTCGATAAATCTGCCCGGTCGATACGCCCGCAGCCGCGGCCACCGCGGTGACCGGTGCATTGCGGTAGCCGCCTTCGGCGATCAGGACGCGGGCCGCGTGCAGGATCCGTTCGCGATTGCCGGCCAGGCGTTCTTCCATAAGGGCGGAGCGTCGATAAGCCATGGTGTGATTCTTGGTTCAATAGTTGAATTTTAGTTCACTTTTTTGTTGTGGGCCGCTAGTCTGGCCGCATTCGCCGCGCGGTCCGCCCGCTCCCACCCGGCACATCCCGATCCCTGTGGAGTTGTTGCATGCATGTGCCGTCCTTGAACTTCGAGCTTGGCGAAGAGATCGACCTGCTGCGCGAAAGCGTGGCCGCCTTCGCCAGCCACCATATCGCTCCGCTGGCCGCGGCAGCCGACCACGATAACGTGTTCCCCGCCCAGCTATGGCGCCTGCTCGGCGAACAAGGCCTGCTGGGCCTGACCGTAGAAGACGCGTACGGCGGCAGCGGCATGGGCTATCTGGCGCATGTGGTGGCGATGGAAGAGATTTCGCGTGCTGGCGGTGCGATCGGCTTGTCGTATGGCGCGCACTCCAATCTCTGCCTGAACCAGCTGCGCAAGAACGCCAGCCACGAGCAGAAGCAACGCTACCTGCCCAAGCTGTGCAGCGGCGAGCATGTGGGCGCGCTGGCGATGAGCGAGGCCGGTTCCGGCTCGGATGTGGTGTCGATGAAGCTGCGCGCCGATGCGCGCGGCGACCGCTACGTGCTCAACGGCAGCAAGATGTGGATCACCAACGGCCCGGATGCCGACGTGCTGGTGGTGTACGCCAAGACCGACCCGGACGCCGGCGCGCGCGGCATCACTGCCTTCATCGTGGAAAAGGGCATGCCGGGCTTTTCCACCGCGCAGAAGCTCGACAAGCTGGGCATGCGCGGCTCCAACACCTGCGAGCTGGTGTTCACCGATTGCGAAGTACCGGCGGAAAACGTGCTCGGCACGCTCAACGGCGGCGTACGCGTATTGATGTCCGGGCTGGACTTCGAACGCGTGGTGCTGGCTGGCGGCCCGCTCGGGCTGATGGCCGCAGCGATGGATGTGGTGCTGCCGTATGTGCACGAGCGCAAGCAGTTTGGCGAGCCGATCGGCACCTTCCAGTTGATGCAGGCCAAGCTGGCCGACATGTATGTGGGGCTCAATGCCTGCCGCGCGTATGTGTATGCGGTGGCACGCGCCTGCGATGCCGGGCGCACCACCCGCCAGGACGCAGCCGGCGCCATTCTTTACGCCGCCGAGAAGGCAACCTGGCTGACCGGCCAGGCCATCCAGGTGCTGGGCGGCAACGGCTACATCAACGACTATCCCACCGGACGCCTGTGGCGCGATGCCAAGTTGTACGAAATTGGCGCGGGCACTTCGGAGATCCGCCGCATGCTGATCGGCCGCGAGTTGTTCGAACGCACCGCCTGACGGAGCCACCATGAGCGTGATCGATAGCCAGCTGCAGGTCAGCGGCGAGACTTTTCAACACAACGCTGCCGCGATGCGCGCGGTGATCGACGACCTGCGCCGCACCCTCGCCCAGACCGCCCGCGGCGGCAGCGACGCCGCACGCGCCAAGCACACGGCACGCGGCAAGCTGCTGGCGCGCGAGCGCATCGATGCCTTGCTGGATCCAGGCAGCGCCTTGCTGGAAATCGCGCCATTGGCCGCCCATGGCATGTACGACGACCAGGTCCCGTGCGCGGGCGTGGTGGCCGGCATCGGCCGCGTGTCCGGCGTGGAATGCGTGATCGTCGCCAACGACGCCACCGTCAAGGGCGGCACCTATTACCCCGTGACGGTGAAGAAGCATTTGCGTGCGCAGGAGATCGCGCAGCAAAACCGGCTGCCGTGCATCTATCTGGTCGATTCCGGCGGTGCATTCCTGCCGTTGCAGGACGAAGTGTTTCCGGACCGCGACCACTTCGGGCGCATCTTCTACAACCAGGCCACTCTATCCGCCCAAGGCATCCCGCAGATTGCATGCGTGATGGGATCGTGCACCGCTGGCGGCGCCTATGTGCCGGCAATGAGCGATGAGACGGTGATCGTGCGCGAGCAAGGCACCATCTTCCTGGGCGGCCCGCCGCTGGTGAAGGCCGCCACCGGCGAAGAGGTCAGTGCTGAAGACCTGGGCGGCGCCGATGTGCATACGCGCATCTCAGGTGTGGCCGATCACTTCGCCGACAACGATCTGCAGGCGCTGGCGCGCGTGCGCGCCATCATCGCGCAGCTCAACTGGCGCAAACCTGCCGCGTCGTTGGCGCTGCAGGCACCATTGCCGCCACGCTATGCTGCGGACGAACTGTACGGCGTGATTCCTGCCGACACGCGCAAGCCGTTCGATGTCCGCGAAGTGATCGCGCGCATCGTCGACGATTCGCGCCTGGACGAATTCAAGCCACGCTATGGCAGCACGCTGGTCACCGGGTTTGCGCACCTGCATGGCTACCCGGTCGGCATCATTGCCAACAATGGCATCCTGTTTTCCGAGTCTGCGCTCAAGGGTGCGCACTTCATCGAGCTGTGCACGCAGCGCGGCATTCCGCTGGTGTTTCTGCAGAACATCACCGGCTTCATGGTCGGGCGCAAATACGAACATGGCGGCATCGCCAAGGACGGCGCCAAGCTGGTGATGGCGGTGGCCTGCGCCAAGGTGCCCAAGTTCACCGTGGTGATCTGCGGCTCGTTCGGTGCGGGCAACTACGGCATGTGCGGGCGCGCGTACTCGCCGAACTTCTTGTGGATGTGGCCGAACGCGCGCATCGGCGTGATGGGCGGCGAACAGGCGGCCAGCGTGTTGGCCACCGTGCGCCGCGATGGTATCGAAGCCAAGGGCGGTACGTGGTCGGGCGAAGACGAGGATGCGTTCAAGGCGCCGATCCGCGCGCAGTTCGAGCAGCAAGGCCATCCGTATTACGCCAGTGCTCGGCTGTGGGACGATGGCATCATCGACCCGGCCGATACGCGCCGCGTGCTGGGGCTGGGATTGTCGGCGGCCCTGAACGCGCCGATCGAACCCACGCGCTTTGGTGTGTTTCGCATGTGAGGTCATGGGGTGCACTGCAGCCGCAGTTCTGCGTGCTGGGCTGCCCGTGCTGGTGCGCAGGCTGGAGTGAGGTTCTGTCGTATGCGTGCCGGCAATCGCGGACGTTTGCGCAGGTGGCTTGCAGCCACACAACGCCGCGTGACAACCAGCCTGCTTGCGCTCGATGTCCGTGTGCAACAGACAAGCCGTTTATCTTCGTAAGACGACCCGCCGCTACGGCGACGTGCAGAGACTGATCCGATGACCCAGCGCGACCCTATCGCCGCAGCAACGCAAGCGCCCTTCGACAAGATCCTGATCGCCAATCGCGGCGAGATCGCCTGCCGGGTCATCGCCACCTGCCGCGCCCTGGGCATTGCGACGGTGGCGGTGTACTCGGATGCAGACCGCAGTGCACGGCATGTGCGCATGGCGGACGAGGCGGTGCATATCGGCGCCGCCCCCGCGCAGCAGAGCTATCTGCGTGGCGAAGCGATCCTGCAAGCGGCACGCGCCACCGGTGCGCAGGCGATCCATCCCGGTTATGGCTTCCTGTCGGAAAACGCGGCATTTGCCGAGGCCTGCGCGCACGCTGGCATCGTCTTCATCGGTCCGCCGGCAGCGGCGATCCGCGCGATGGGCGACAAGAGTGCGGCCAAGGCATTGATGCAACGGGCCGGCGTGCCGCTGACGCCGGGTTACCACGGTGACGAGCAGGCGCCGGCATTCTTGCGTGCGCAAGCCGATGCAATCGGCTATCCGGTGTTGATCAAGGCCAGTGCTGGCGGTGGCGGCAAGGGCATGCGCCGTGTGGATGCCAGCGCAGCGTTCGACGATGCGTTGGCCAGTTGCCAGCGTGAAGCGCAATCGGCATTCGGCAATGCGCACGTGCTGGTGGAAAAATATGTCCAACGGCCACGGCACATCGAAATCCAGGTGTTCGGCGATACGCATGGCGAGGTGGTGTACCTGTTCGAACGCGACTGTTCGGTGCAGCGCCGCCACCAAAAGGTGCTGGAAGAAGCGCCCGCGCCCGGCATGAGCGAGGCCAGGCGCGCCGCGATGGGCAAGGCGGCGGTGGATGCGGCGCAGGCGGTGGGCTACGTGGGTGCCGGCACCGTGGAATTCATCGCCGGCCCGGACGGCGATTTCTATTTCATGGAAATGAACACCCGTCTGCAGGTGGAGCACCCGGTGACCGAATTGATCACCGGCACCGATCTGGTCGAGTGGCAATTGCGGGTCGCCGCAGGCGCGCGCTTGCCGCGCAGGCAGCACGAGCTGCGCATCCACGGGCATGCGCTGGAAGCGCGCCTGTACGCCGAAGATGCCGAGCGTGGCTTTCTACCCTCCACCGGCACGCTGCGTCAGTTGCAGATGCCTGCTGCCAGCGCGCATGTGCGCGTCGATGCGGGCGTAGAGCAAGGCGACACCATCAGCCCTTATTACGACCCGATGATCGCCAAGCTGATCGTCTGGGATACCGATCGCCCGGCCGCATTGGCACGCATGCGCGCGGCGTTGGCGCAATTCCACGCGGTAGGTGTCACCACCAACAGTGCATTTCTGTCGCGCCTGATCGCGACCGACTCGTTCGCGTCGGCGAATCTGGACACCGCTTTGATCGAGCGCGAACACGCTGTGCTGTTTCCAGAGGCGCGCAGCCCCGACAACGCCTGGTGGTGCCTGGCAGCGGCGTTGATTGCCGATACATTGCCGGCAGTGGCCGTTGATCCGGCCGATCCGCATTCGCCGTGGCAGCACACGGACGGTTGGCGCATCGGTGCGCATGCAGCGCAGCGCATCATCCTGGAAGCGAACGGCGAGCGCCGCCAACTCGCTGTGCGCCCGGATGCCGATGGCTGGCAAGTCACCAACGCAGACCAGACCCATACCTTGCGCTACCACCGGCACGAGACGGGCTTGCGCGTGGAGATGGATGGCCGGCAATGGCGTGTACAGGTGTTGCGCGACGGCGCCACGCTGACCCTGATCGGGGCCACGCAGCGGGCCGTCTTCCGTCACCACGATGCGCTGGCAGAAGCCGACCAGCCCACCCAGGAGGCCGGCGGACTGACCGCACCGATGCCCGGACGCATCGTGTCCCTGCCCGCAACAGTGGGCCAGCCGGTCGCCCGTGGGCAGGCATTGGTGGTGCTGGAAGCGATGAAGATGGAGCACACCCTGCACGCGCCCAGCGATGGCACGATCCAGGCATATCTGGTGGTCGAGGGCGATCTGGTGGCCGACGGTGCGGCGCTGGTGGAATTTGTGTCCGCGTCTGCGTAGCGGCGCATGGCAGGGTGACCAACGGCACGTTCGCCTGCGCGCACGCTGCCGCTAGCGTGGCAAATCGGCCGGCTCGGCCGCCTTGCCACCGGAGTCCCCATGCATCGCCTGCTTCTTGTTTCCAGCATGCTGCTCGCGCTGTCTGCGTGCAGCGACAAACCTGCACCCGCTCCCGAGAAAGCGGCAGCACCTGCACCGGCTGCCACGGCGCCCGCGGCGCCGCCCGCGCTGATCACCCGCGATGCGCTGTTCGGCAATCCCGAGCGGGCCAATGTCAGCATCAGTCCGGACGGCAAGTACCTCAGCTGGGTGGCGCCGCTGGAAGGCGTGCTCAATGTCTGGGTTGCGCCGGTGGATGCGCCCGACCAGGCGCGCGCAATCACCAAGGACACCGCACGCGGCATTCGCAATTACTTCTGGACCTATCAACCCAATACCTTGTTGTATCTGCGCGACAACGGTGGCGATGAAGATTTCCACCTGTTTTCAGTCAATTTGAACGACGGCAGCAGCAAGGATCTCACCCCGTTCAAGAAGACCAATGCCGAGGTGTATCGGGTCAGCGCACAGCATCCCGAATCGATCATGGTCGGCATGAACGACCGCGATGCCAATTGGCACGACCTGTATCGCGTGGACCTGGCCTCCGGCAAGCGCACGCTGGTGCAGAAGAACACCGACAGCCTGGATGCCTACCTGCTCGATGGCGACTACCAGCTGCGCTACGCCACGCGGGCCACCGACGATGCCGGCAGGGAGTTGCTGGTGCCCGATGGCAACCGCTGGAAGAGCGTGGACCGCATTCCGTTCGAGGATGTCACCAACACCGCACCGGAGGGCCTGACCGAGGATGGCAAGACGCTGTACATGCAGGATTCGCGCAACCGCGATACCGCAGCGCTGTATGCCATCGACACGGCCAGCAACACGCGCACGCTGCTGTTCGAAAACCCGCGCGCCGACGTCGGCGCCACCTTGAACGACCCCAAGACCGGCGCGGTGCAGGCGGTGTCCACCGACTACCTGCGCGAAGAATGGAAGCCGCTGGACAACGGCATTGCCGCGGATCTGCAGAAACTCAAATCCCTTGGCGGCGGCGATGCCAGCGTGGCCGCGCGCACGCTCGACGACCGCATCTGGATCGTGGGCTATTCCGCGGCAGAGACCCCGCTCACCTACTACCGCTACGATCGCGCCGATGGGGGCAAGCTGACCAAGCTGTTCTCCGCACGGCCCGCACTGGAGGGCAAGCCGCTGGTGCCGATGTGGCCACAGGAGCTGACCGCACGCGACGGCCTCAAGCTGATCAGCTACCTCACCCTGCCGGCCGAAGCCGATGCCAACCACGACGGCAAGGCCGACAGGCCGGTGCCGTTGGTGCTGTTCGTGCACGGCGGCCCATGGGCGCGCGACAGCTACGGCTACGGGCCATACGAGCAATGGTTGGCCAACCGCGGCTATGCGGTGCTGGCGGTGAATTTCCGTGGCTCCACCGGCTTCGGCAAGGCGTTCACCAACGCCGGCAACGGCGAGTGGGCCGGCAAGATGCACGACGACCTGCTCGACGCGGTGCAATGGGCGGTCAAGCAAGGGGTCACCAAACCGGACGAGGTCGCCATCATGGGTGGCAGCTACGGCGGCTATGCCACGCTAGTCGGCATGACGTTTACCCCGGACGCCTTCAAATGCGGCGTGGATATCGTGGGCCCGGCCAATCTCAACACCTTGCTCGGCACCGTGCCGCCGTACTGGGCCAGCTTCTACAAGCAGCTGACCCGGCGCATGGGCGACCCCGCCACCGAAGCCGGCAAGCAGTGGTTGACCGACCGCTCTCCGCTCACCCATGTCGACAAGATCAGCAAGCCGCTGTTGATCGGCCAGGGCGCCAACGACCCACGCGTCAAACAGGCCGAAAGCGACCAGATCGTCAACGCGATGAAGGCCAAGAACATTCCGGTCACCTACGTGTTGTTCCCCGACGAAGGCCACGGCTTCCGCCGCCCGGAAAACAGCAAGGCCTTCAACGCAGTGACCGAAAGCTTCCTGAGCCAGTGCCTGGGCGGCCGCTTGCAACCGATCGGCGCGGATCTGGAAGGCTCCAGCATCACCGTCCCGGAAGGCGCCGACAAGATCAACGGCCTGGGCGAGGCCTTGAAGACGCATACGCAGGCGATTCGGAAGTAAGTCCACGCCGGACTTGTTCTAGCCAGGACACGAAGACCGACGGTACTCCGCCGTCGGCTTTCGCAGGCGCTACGCACCACCGCAGCGCTGCTCGGATCGTCAGCGAGCGGCGCCAGATATCGAAGGGTAAACCAGGTGTATCACGGGCAGCGACCAATTCGTCGACGGCACACGCTTCGACATCGCGAGAAAGCAAGCAGACTGACCTCACACGATTGTCCGTCGCGGCTCACGTCGCTGCGGACCAAATCGCACCAAGAGGATCCAGCTCTGCTGTCACCATGGTCGCAGCGCGCCAGCCAAAACCGCATACAGCGAGAACGCCTTGCGACGTCGGGTCCAACCCAAGCGCGCGCTCAAGATGTTTCTCGTTCACCGCACCGGTAATAAACGCACCCAAACCGAGGTCGGTGGCCGCCAGATACAGCGTCTGCGACAAGTGCCCAGCTTCCAGCGCAACCACGCGATACCCTTTGGCATGCTGTCTGTATTTCCAGAAGGTTCGATCAAAGCGCGGCACCAAGGCAACCAGCACATGCGCGTCTGCGAACCAGTGCTGCTGTCCTACAGCCTGCATAACGAAGTCATCGGAGCACGCTAGGCCTGACACACGCTCTAAGGAAGGTCTGAACAACGAGACCTGACAGGGCGGAAGGTGGCGTCGTTCCGAAGAGTGGCTTTTGGAACTTCGGAATTTCGCCATTTCTGGCGCTTTCCGC
>NZ_JAGHWU010000039.1:0-4505 GCF_017746145.1 Xanthomonas sp. D-99
GTTGATCAGACCTTCCTTAGGTTCTTGCTTGAGGATTTAAATGCCGATCCAAACGTCGGAGACGATTACGGTCGCACCCCCTTGTCTCTTTTCATAACGGCCGGCGCTATGTCGTGGCGTAGCGATGATGAATTTGGAAGCGCTGTTATAGAACTATTGTTCGCTCATGGTGCCTGTGCTGACGTTCAGTTCACACCTGATTATGTGCATATAGCCGGCCGAGCAAAATGGTCAATCATGGACCACCTCAACGACCGCTTTCATGGACACTCCCAGCTGCCGCCTCGAATGAAGGCTATTTTCAGTAGCGCAATACAGCCTGGCTGCTAGTGACCAGGCGCGCGGAATGGGCGTAATCTATCCCAGTAGCTTGAGCTATGCCCGCGCCTCGGGATTCAGGGACGACTATCGGAGAAAAGCATGAATGCCAAGAACGAAGCAAAAACAGTGGATGTGTTGGCGGTACTGGGCGACGAATTGAGCTTGTATGGCGCAGCGGCTCGCATGGGTGGCGGTAGCTTCACCATCGACTACACGCCGGAGTTTCACGCTTCTCTAAAAGAAGCCCGCGACGCCGTGCGCGATCTGATCGAGGCGCTGCGTGATTGCGTAGATGCACAGCAGCCAATGGCGCAAATGCACGCTACGGAGCGGGCGCGCGCCGCGCTCGCTCGCGTGTCTGGGGGTGCAGCATGACCATCCGTTCACGCATCGATGCACGGGCGCTCAATGCGGCGCTGGAATCTTTCGAGCGGTGCGCCGACGAAGCGCCGCGTGGAACCTACGAACACGCCAAGCAGCTTGCCACGTTGATTGGCGAGACAGCCCAAAGCCTTATCAGTGGGTTGCGAGAAATCGGTCTGGACGCGAACAACTGCGACGGTATCCGTGAAGTTGAAGCCGTCATTTATGGCTATATCAAAGACTCCAACCCGGACGCCACCGTGTTCCCTACGGCCGAAGGATTTGGCGCGGCGCTCGAAGGACCGGCGCGTGATCGTGTACTTGTACAGGCGGTTCAGAACAGGGACTTCCTACAACGCTCATTCGCCGCCTTTGGCCCATGACAACCCACCCAAACCGCAGCCGCGCCGGTCATCCGGCGCGGAATCCTACGCCTGCGGAAATCGTACGGGCTAGGCAAGCCGCCGGCCTCAGCCAATCCGAGGCCGCCGTAGTGGTCCATGCAAACCTGCGGTCATGGCAGAAGTGGGAGCTGGGCGAGCGCCAAATGCACCCCGCCTTCTGGGAGCTTTTCCGACTCAAAGCCGCGGCCGGCAGTACGAAATAGCGATGTACCAATCGCTCAGATCGTTGTTCAGTCCAGTCGAGCGATGGAATTCACAAAGCCGTGGTCCGAGCGGGCCCTGCGCAATGTCACCATGTTGACCGCTGAAAGTGCGTGCTAATCAGTATAACCAATGACCACATTTAGACCGCCAGTCCATGCCCCTGCGCTGCGGGGGTATTGGCGGGCGATCCGACCCGGCTACCGAAGTAAGCTCATGGATAATATTTGGAACGACCAGGCTGACAAGCTTGAACAAGCATTGCTCGCAAACACCTCCGCTCTGATGCTCCATTATTTGCGGACAGCTGAAACGGCGTCCATCGAAAAACTGGCCGGAGACGCATTGATTGGAAGCGAGAACGCACGGTCCTCAGCTATCGCAACGCTTGCTGCTCGGCTCGACAGCTAATCATGGACCTTCCTGATTAGCCCCATCTCCCACCTCCGTTGCCTTCAAGTGGAGGGTCGGCAGGGATTCGTGCAAAAAACAGCAAATAGTGGGATAACTTGCTGTTAGTAAAGAATTTTTTCGCAGATTCCTGCCGGCCCTCAATCCCGGCAGCGTGTACTCCCGAATAGTCCTTGCGTGCTCTGCTGTGAAGCCGGCGACATCCGTCTATTACCCACCCTGCGACCGACCGGTCTCGCACAGTCGCCGCAAGACAGTTGCAGCGTGCCGAACCTCGAAAGGGACGAGGTAGTGGATGAGCGATGGAAGCGCCGTTTTATCTGGCAACTTCATGTTTTCACAAAAGAAGTTGGATTCTGCGAGTCATTTTTACACGTATGTCGGCTGAACCCCGTAAGCGGCCCACACACGCTTGACGGTGGTCACGGCGAGAAGGAAGTGCTGGGCCTATGGCTGGCGCAGACCGAGGGTGCCAAGTTCTGGCTCGCAGAGACGCTGAACAGCGGCCCGGAGGCTGGACACCCCAAGGGTAGACAGCTCAGGTGCGCGGCCGTCCACGCTTCGTCCACGGCCTTGGGGGTGCCCCTTGCACCCCCACAAGGGCGGGCGAAGCGGCGCACCAATTCGGGCAGGAGTACCAGGGCATCAACGGAGCCAAAGACTTCAAGCGAAAATTCCTGACAGCCCTTCGGGACGGTCAGGCGGTCTACCCGCAGGCAAGGGTAAAGCAAATCGATGGCGGTCTGATGTTGCAAGCTTCGCCGCCGCCGATCGCCAAGCGCTAACCTGGAAATCGGGCAGTCTCGGCCATTGGTGTGGAATTTCCTTACCCCACCCGTGGGGAAGACACGATCCCCAGGTGGGGGCGACGGACGACCACAGAAGAACCGCCAACAGTACAGCCATATGGCGTAACAATCGGAACATCGAGTGTTCGGGTGGGTGCCCTTTTTTCCCCACCCAGGCTCCCCGAATCTATTGAAGCCGGTAGCGGGTGGCCGTACCTTCGTCTCAACTGCATTGAAGACCCCGCCATGCCCAGCGAGAAGACAGAAGCCGAAATCATCAAGTTCCCCAACCCGGGCAAGCAGCTTTCGTCAACGGAGAAAATTTGGGGCAAGGCTGTATACAGCCACGGCTACGCCGGTATCCCCTCCATCTTGATCCAAGGTCAGCGGCGGCTGGGCCTGAATCCTATGCAGATGAACATCTGCATCCAGCTGCTGGACTACTGGTTCGAACCGGCGCGGAAGCCTTTCCCTACAAAAAAGGAGTTGGCTCAGCGCATCGGATGCACCGAGAAAACTATTCAAAACAACATCCGGGAGCTTGAGGACGCCCGGCTGGTGCAGCGCGTGCTGCGCAAGACCACAGCAGGCGACTGGAACAGCAACATCTACGACTTGAGTGGACTGGTTGCGAAGGTGCAGGCACTTGAACCCGAGTTCGCCCAAGAAAAACAGGAACGGACTGCCCGGAAGGCGCAACTCCAGAAGCCAGGCGGCCTAAAGGCAAAGCCGAAGTCGGAGTCGGAGTCGGAGTAAAAAAATACCCCGGCCGCGTACCTTGTGGGCAGAGACGGTAACGGGGTGTACAGAAGGAGCTTACCCCACGGGTCAGGCTTTTGCAATTACCACGGTGGAGGCATTCAGGAAGATGAGTCACGACAATTTTGAGGAAGCGCTGTCCCTGGAGCGCTTTGGCCGCTACTTGGCTTGGGCAGCTGACGACCGTGGCCAGGCGATCGCCCTCTATGGGCTCAATACGCGCCTCTCGGAAAGCCTGTATACGCCTCTACAAACGTTAGAAGTGGCGCTGCGCAACCGAATCCACACTGTCCTCGCCGAGGCTAAAGGGGATGAGTGGTACAGCGATGCTGCCGCCGTTCTGCTCTCTGCGCATCAGTCCGAGCAGATATCGAAAGCCATCGATGAATTGGGCAAGGCCGGAAAGCCAGTGACGCCTGGCGGCGTGGTCGCCAGTCTCACCTTCAGCTTCTGGACAACAATGTTTAACAAAGACTACGAAACGTTGTGGCAGCAGACCCTTCATAGGATCGTCGATCCTACTGCGTCTAAAGGGTTAAAGAGAAAGAGCTTCTCTGGGCCGCTGGCGCGCATCCGTGTATTGCGAAATCGAATAGCTCACCACGAGCCAATCCTTAACTGGAATTTGAGCAAGCACCACAATGAAATCTTGGGGTTGATTGAGTGGTTGTCACCGCCGGCACGGCGATGGTGTCACGAGAACGATCGCTTCCCGCAGGTGTACCCGAGCGAAGGAATCAAGCTGAGGCAGGAATAAGCTCCAGTGGCCAGGCCAGTGCGGATCGGCCCCCCTCGGCGAGCCGCTCGGTTAGCGCACTTTTGGCTGTTTTTTACACGAATCCCTGCCGACCCTCAATGGGATCAAGCCTTCGCCGGCGATACCACCCTCACGGCCGCCTTGCTGGATCGATTGTTGCACCACGCCCACGTCATCCAGATCAAAGGAGAAAGCTTCCGACTCAAAGACAAACGCAAGGCCGGCCTCATTCGGTAATCCCCCCGCCCATTAGCAGACGCCAGAAGTGGAATTTTCTCGTACCCTTTCTCGAGGAGGTTCCATGAAGAAGTCCCGCTTTACCGACAGCCAGATCATCGCCGTGCTCAAGCAGGCCCAGGCCGGTGCGCCCGTGCCGGAGCTGTGCCGCGAGCACGGCATCAGCTCGGCGACGTTCTACAAGTGGCGCAGCAAGTTCGGCGGCATGGACGTGTCCATGGTCGCGCGCATGAAGGAGCTGGAGGAGGAGAACCGCCGGCTCAA
>NZ_JAGHWU010000040.1:0-2276 GCF_017746145.1 Xanthomonas sp. D-99
CTCGGCTTGATCCGCAGGTTCAACTCCAGCTCGCGGTAGATCCGGAAGGGGTTCAGCCGACATACGTGTAAAAAATAGCTCACAAGATCGGATTTCATCCATTGCATCAGTGAGTTAGCGGATATTTTGGCGCAACAAAACTACCCGAGAGTCGGCAGGGATTCGTGCAAAACACAGCCTGAAGTGGGCTAACTCGCTGATATAAAAGAATTTTTCAAAAAATTCCTCCCAACCCCCTGGAAGCCACGAAGCTATGGGTGATATGGGCGTATGCTGAGCACGGGACTAGCGACATCAGTTTCGGACGCCATAACGTTAGCAAGGGGCCGCACGGGTTGGTCCGGCAGGCCGCCGCGCGCTAATATCTTGACGCCATTGATTTGCCGAACACCAAGAAAAACGGAGCCGCCGCCGTCGAGATTCAATGTCGACGCGCCAGCACCCCCATCCCCTGGCCGCAATGCGTCGGCCACACTTTTTGCCGCGAGCTCAGTGATGGTTTGCCATTGTGCCATGGTGACGCCAGCCTTTCGGTTTCCGCCAGTTGTCAACGTTTGCAGAATCACTTTAATCGCTGCGGACAAGTGGATAGGCACTAGGCTGACAGCAGAGCGCTCATTTGCATCACTGGAATGAGTCAGTGCGCCTGCGAGGCGATTGAGCGGGTTGTCCTTGCCGTTGATGCGGTAGTGAAATCTGTCTGCGTCCTCGATCGGCAGACACTTTCCGTCAAGCGCCAATAGAGGTGCACCGCTTAATATCAGTTCATCATTGGCCGTGATCGTGGCATAATCCGACAACCAAGGGCCTGGAACCGGGGTAAAATCTCGCCGGCCGGCGACTTGTCCTACCGGAGAACCAAGATTTTCGATGGTCTCGCCGCATTCTGTCTGCAGGCCGGTCTTGTGGACGAAGTAGCTGCCGTTTATGACGGCAGCACCCAGGGCGGCGCTTTGGACCAGTTCTTGAGGGTTACGCGCTCCTTCGTAATCGTGCGTCCCATGGATGCGCAGCGTTCCATTCGACACCGACACCCGGGTGAAAGTCGCGCCTTTCTGCAGATGCTGCTGGATATCCGACACGAACGTTCCCGGTGCGACAGACAACGACAGCGGATTACGGGGAGCGCGGATCGTCGTGGAGACAACGCCATGGCTTTGGCTGGCGATCTGGACCTGCTGGCGTACCTGGTGGCCGCGTGTCGCTGCCTGCAGCTTGGCAGCTGCGGACATCGTCCGCCGAGCGGGCAAGCCATCCAGGGGGCTGCCAGCAGGCGGAGCCTCCCCACGATCTGCAGTCGGCTGCGGCTGAACCCTATCCGGCTGGGGTCCGGCCAGAAGTTCGTGGGCAGGACTTGGCGTGCGCGGACGAATGGGATCCATCAGGCATACCTGTTTACAGAAACCATGGTCACCTCGTTAGCTCACTTGTGGCTGTGTTTTACACGAATCCCTGCCGACTCTCGAACTGGCGTTGGCGGTGTAGTTCTGTTGCCCCAAAATATCCGCTAACTCACTGATGCAATGGATGAAATCCGATCTTGTGAGCTATTTTTACACGTATGTCGGCTGAACCCCCAAAGGCGATCAACTGAAACGTCTGCGGCGGATCTGCTCGCATTCCTCTGCGGTCAGATCATCAATGTGGATGTAGTGGACGCCTAGACCGCGCGGCGCGCTCAGAAGCTGCGATTCGTTCTCATCTTGGCTATTGTCGGGCGAAGAGATCAGGCCAACGATCGTTCCATGCGGGGCCACCCGCCATACGGCCACGCGCTGGAAGACGCGTGGCTCATCGGCCCCGGCAGCTTGTGGATAGGTGGCGTACCAACCATCGGCAGGCAGGTAGCGATAAGAACCGTAGTCGTTCATAGCGTCTCTGGGCGATGCGGGATGACGCTTTAGATTGTCGATATGCGCCGATAGGCGGGATGCGGGAGTTTCTGATTTGGCGCTGCAGCTACGCACTGGGTCATCTGGGCTTCGCTGCTGCGAAAAGGGTTTCGCGCACTACGTGCAGTGCACCGGATGGGCTGCGAGAGCTAACAGCTATCTGTGGCGGGGCGTTGGGACGGCCAAGCCGCACCATCCGTCTATTACCCACCCTGCGACCACTGTTCTCGCACAGTCGCCGCAAGACAGTTGCAGCGTGCCGAACCTCGAAAGGGACGAGGTAGTGGATGAGCGATGGAAGCGCCGTTTTATCTGGCAACTTCTTGTTTTCAAAAAATAAATTGGATTCTGCGAGTCATTTTACACGTATGTCGGCTGAACCCC
>NZ_JAGHWU010000040.1:2409-3400 GCF_017746145.1 Xanthomonas sp. D-99
CGAACGTCAGCTGCATGGATGCCTCCTCACTCCGAACAGATAGTGTCTCGCATTTGTGGCGCGTTGTTCAGAGGTTCCCTAGCCGCGATTGTGCTCGCGGGGCGTCTCATGCGTCGAGTCTCAAAGCGTTGCGAGCCTTGGATACCAACGTGGCGCGAGCGCGCCTGCGGCGGGCGGTAGTATGGGCGCGAGCCCACGGAGCCGTCACCGATGCCAGCAATTCGAAGCGAAAGCCCTCAGTGGCCGCTGGAAACACCGACGCCGGCTGAGGTCGAAGAAATGCGACAGCTCGGCCTTCAACCGGGCGCAGTCGGCTACGACGAACGCGGAAACCTCGTCCGTCGTCTGCCTGACGGCACGCTGGAAGTCGTAGTTACAGCAAAGTCCTGATCAGCGGAGGTCCAATCGCGGCAGGCGTTCCCTCTACCGCCGAACCGTACATTGCGGACTCCACCTTATACCTGCCCGGGAGCGTGATCGCGCGCCTGACGCGCTTACCATTGTCGAATCCGACGATCTCGCACCCGCTTCATCAGGACAACGGGATCGGGGTACAGCTCCGCGTACTCATTAGCATCGCTAGGGCGGCCAGCCGGATCAGCCGAAAACTGGGCGCGCGCCGCCAACCCTTCGATCGTCTTCCACTCGACCTCGTAGGCGTCCCGGGTATATGGAACTCGCCGCCTAACGCGTTCCAGCAGCTCATAAAGCTGGGGAACGCACGCTGCAGCCCAGGGCGTCCGAAGCAGAGCTGGAAGTGCCCTGAAAGCGTCTTGGCTGCATTCCAGGTGCTTATAGTCGTCACCCTCCAGCTCAGCCCAGCGAACGTCTCCGACCAGGCCAAACAGCCCCCACAGATCCCCGCGATGGAGCAGCGTTTGCGAGTCGTGGGAGATCGCCACGCCATCCCGGTGCGGAAGCCTCCAACAGTGCCCATCCACGAGTCCGGGCTGCCTGAAATTGGCAGTCAGCGACGTCCCCCCGCCCTGAG
>NZ_JAGHWU010000041.1:0-128186 GCF_017746145.1 Xanthomonas sp. D-99
GCGATGGGGAGCGTGCGTCTGTGAAGCGGGAAATTCCCGCGGAAAGCGCCAGAAATGGCGAAATTCCGAAGTTCCAAAAGCCACTCTTCGGAACGACGCCACCTTCCGCCCTGTCAGGTCTCGTTGTTCAGACCTTCCCTAGGGGGCGCAGTTTTACAGATCCTGTTGTTTTCCTTTGCGCTGCAGGTATTTGTCATCCTTGCGCCGTTCTATATGCAGTGGGTGGTGGATCAAGTACTGGTGTCGGGCGATCACGACCTTTTGATGGTAGTTGGCCTGGGGTTCGGCTTGGCGCTATTGCTGCAGATCGGCATCGGACTGCTGCGTGGCTGGTCGGTAGTATATCTGTCGTCCACGCTCGGTCTACAATGGATGACTAATGTCTTTGCGCATCTTCTGAAGTTGCCACTCTTTTTTTTTGAAAAGCGCCATTTAGGCGATGTGACGTCGCGTTTGTCGTCTGTGCAAATCATCCAGAACACACTCACCACCAGTTTCGTCGAGTCAATCATTGATGGGCTGATGACGATCGTAACGCTGGGGCTGATGTTGATATACAGTTGGAAGCTTGCGTTGGTGACCTTGCTGGCGGTTGGTCTTTATTTAGCGATTCGGGCAATTGCCTTTCATCCGATGCGCAACTGCACCGAGCTGCAACTTGTTGCAGCTGCCAAGCAACAAACCCACTTGTTGGAGTCTTTGCGCGGTATTCAGAGTCTGAAGGTCGCAGGTGAGGAATCGCAACGTCGATCTACTTATGAAGGCTTGCTCAATGATACGGTCAACCAGGATGCGCGGTTGGCGCGTATGGGGCTTGGATTCAGCACAGCGAGCCAGCTTGTATTTGGCATAGAGCGGATTGCGGTGATCTGGATTGGTGCCACTATGACGTTGGATAATGTGTTTTCGGTCGGAATGTTGGTCGCCTATCTGGCGTACAAGGACCAGTTTGCTACACGCGTGAGTGCTTTGATCGACAAATGGATCGAGTTCCGCATGTTGCGGCTGTATGGGGAGAGATTGGCCGATATCGTGCTGACGCCGCCGGAATGCGATTACGCATTACCGGAAGTACTGCCGCCGACTGAGCCGCGCATCGAAGTGGAAGGGCTATCCTTTCGGTATGCCGAAGGTGAGCCGTGGGTACTCAAGGGATGTAGTTTCAGCATCCACGCCGGTGAGTCGGTGGCGATCATCGGCCCGTCTGGCTGCGGAAAGACTACGTTGTTGAAGCTTTTGCTTGGTCTGCTGCAGCCGACCGAAGGCGTCATCCGCATCGGCGGTCATGACGTGCATAAGATCGGCCCGCGCAATGTGCACGCGATCGTGGGTGCGGTAATGCAGGACGACCAGTTGTTCGCCGGAAGCATCGCCGACAACATCAGTTTCTTCGACCAGGATTTCGATCTTGAGCGGATCGAGGCGGCAGCGCGGCTGGCAGCGGTCCATGAGGATATCGCTGCAATGCCGATGGGTTACCACGGATTGATTGGCGACATGGGCAGTTCGCTGTCTGGCGGCCAGAAACAGCGAATCATCCTGGCACGGGCGCTATATCGTCAGCCGAAGTTGCTGTTTCTGGATGAAGCCACCAGTCACCTCGACGTGATGTGTGAGCGACTGGTCAATGAGGCGGTCAAGCAGCTGAAGGTAACCAAGGTGCTCGTAGCGCATCGACCTGAGACCATTGCCAGCGCAGACCGGGTGATCGTGCTTGAGCAAGGGCGCGTGGTACAGGAGTTTCATCCCCACGCGGCGCTTTCGGACGTGCTTCCCGCCCGAGATATCGAGCGCGCGCATGGTCCTGCTGTTGTATAAACCCTCAAGAACTCGCTGGTCGGGGCGGTTGACATGGAGCAGGCACAGTGAGGAAGGCGATGGGTTTCAGGAGCGCCGTGGTAGCGGCCAGCATGCTGCTGTCGGGCTGCGCGAGTGACGACTGGGGGACGGCAGGCGCCTCGTCCCCGCCTGCCGATTGCCTGGTGGGCAACGACGATGGCCCGGTGGCGCCGGCCGGTGCAACGGGTGCGCGCAGCCTGCGCGACTCACGCTGCGATCCCACCAAGCAAGCGGAGTCCACCGGCATGCGTGCCGATCCGATCAAGCCGAACTTTGGCAAGCGGAACGAGTGAAGCACCAGCGGCGCGCTGCGACATCGATCGTTGCCACAGCCGCTCTCGATACGGCTCGCGCTGCTAGAATACCGGCCGTTCCCCCCGCCTGCGATGTACGCCATGAGCCAGACCGCCACCGCGCCCGCCAATGCCGAAAAGCGTTACACCGTGCACCGCGGCGACCTGCCGCTGAGCTGCCCGACCCCTGCGATGGCGCTGTGGAACTCGCATCCGCGCGTGTACCTGCCGATCGAAGACGAGCCCAACGGCGAAGCCAAGTGCCCGTATTGCGGCGCGCTGTTCGTGCTCGCCGACTGATACTGGCCGGATGCACCGCCTGACCGTGGTGCAACTGCTGCCGGCACTGCAGTCCGGCGGCGTCGAGCGCTCCACCCTGGAAATCGCTGCCGCGCTGGTGCGCGCCGGTCATCGCGCCGTCGTCGTATCGGCCGGCGGTCGCCTGGTCCAGCCGTTGCTGGACGCTGGCGGCGAGCATCTCACGCTGGAGATCGGCCGCAAATCGTTGCTGACGCTGCGGCATGTGGCCGGCCTGCGTCGCCTGTTCGCCGAACTCGGGGCCGATATCGTGCACGCGCGTTCGCGGCTGCCGGCCTGGCTGGGCTGGTACGCGCTGCGCGGAATGCCCAAGGCGGCGCGGCCGCGTCTGGTGACCACCGTGCACGGGCTCAATTCGCCCAGCCGCTACAGCGCGGTGATGACCTACGGCGAGCGCGTGATCTGCGTGTCCAAGACGGTGCGCGAGTACGTGTGCACGCACTACCCCCAGACCGATCCGGCGCGCCTGCGCACCATTCCGCGTGGGGTGGATATCGCACAGTTCCCGCGCCGGCTGCAGCCGGACCGCCGCGCACGTGCATGGGCGCAGACGCTGCTGCCCGGACTGCCGGCCGATGCACCACTGCTATTGCTGCCGGGCCGCGGCACGCGCCTGAAGGGGCATGCCGATGGTCTGCACCTGCTCGCCGAGATCCGTGCAGCCGGCGTGCCGGCCTTCCTGTGGTTGCCAGGCGCACGCGAGCCCGGGCGCGAAGCGTATGTGCGGGAGCTGGAGACAGAAGCCGCCAAACTGGGCGTTGCCGAGGCCGTCGCCTTGACCGAGCCCACCGCCCGCATCGCCGAGGCCTATGCGGCCAGCGATCTGGTGCTGCAGCTTTCGCGCAAGCCGGAAGCCTTCGGTCGCACCGTGGTGGAGGCGCTGTCGGTCGGCCGTCCGGTACTGGGCTGGGCGCATGGCGGCGTGGGCGAACTGCTGGCCGAGTTGCAACCCAGTGGTGCGGTTGCCGCCTTCGATGCCCAGGCCTTATGCGCGCAGGCACTGCAGTTGCTGCAGCGCGCCCCGGCAGCGCCGGCCGGGATTCCCTACACGTTGCAGGCCATGCAAACGGCCACTCTGAAGGTCTATGACGAACTCCGCCGCTGAGGCCCTCCCGCGGGCGCCCGTGTTGACGCCCGATGCCGGCCGCTGGGCGCCGCTGTGGGTGATCGTGTTCGTGGCGCTGTGGCCTACGCCCGGCCTGGCCGAAACGGTGTTGTCGCTGGGTGCGTTGTTCGCGGCGTACCGCCTGTTGCATGCACGCTTTCGCGGCGGCACGCGCCTGCTCAGCGGCGCGGCCTGGGCGCTGACCAGCGTGTTGTTCCTGGCGTACTGGTTGCCGCAGATGCTGTCGGCGTTCGACGCGGTGGATGCCGGCCGCGCGCTGCGCAAGTCGGCCACCGATCTGCGCTACCTGCCGTTCATGTGGTTGTGCGCCATCGCCGTGGCCAATGCGCAGCGTCGGCGTCGCACCTTTACCGGGCTGGCGGTCATCGGTGGAGTGTGGACGCTGGACGCGCTGCTGCAGCCCGCCTTCGGCACCAGCCCGTTGTTCTTTGGCATCGATCAGATCAAGCAGCTGATCAGCGGCCATGGCCTGTGCACGGCCCAGGAGCTGGCGCTGGTGGACAGGTTGAGCGGCGTGTTGGGCCCCTGCAATCTGAAGTTCGGGCAGACCCTGGCCAGCCTGTCGCCGTTCCTGTTGCTGGCGTTGGGGCGGCGTCATGTCTTGGCCTGGCTTGTCGGTGCGGCGGCGGTCGGCATCGTGTTGGTGTTGGCTGGCTCGCGCGCATCGTGGATCACCTATGGCGTGATCATGCTGCTGTCGGGTTGGCAGCTGCTGGGCGGGCGTCGTTTACTGGCTGTGGCGGTGGCCGGCGCACTGCTGGCCGTAGCGCTGGTGGCGGTGGCGCCACAGGCGCGCGAGCGCATCCAGCGCACCACGCTGGCGTTCGGCAATGGCGAACAGGGCGTGGACCAGGCCCTGTCCGGGCGCGCCCAGATCTGGGGCGCGGCGCTGTGCATGATCCGCGAGCATCCGCTCAACGGCGTGGGTGCGCGCGGGTTCCGGCAGGCCTATCAGGCCTGCAATCCAGCACCTGGCCGAGCGCCGGCATGGGGCGACGGGCCGGCCTTTCATGCGCATCAGATCGTGCTCGAAATCCTGGCCGAAACCGGCGTGATCGGCTTGCTGCTGTGGCTGGCCGGCGCGGCGCAGGCGTGGCGCGCGTGGCGCTACTCAAGCGTGGTGGCGCGCGAGCAGGCGCGGCCGGCAATGATCGCGCTGGTGGCCACGGTCTTTCCGTTCAACACCCATCTGGCGTTCTATTCCAGCTTCTGGGGCGGACTGAGCCTGATGCTGGCCGGGCTCTATGCCGGTGCCTTGCTCAACGACGATGCGGACCGCGTGTCGCAGTAACGCGGTGCGTAAGGGTGATCGGCACCGCGTCGATTTGCGAGCGTGCAGCGGCAACGCCCACACCTGCATTGCAGGCGTTCGCCGGCCCGGCGTCAGCGATAGAACGCGCTACGCCCCCCCGGCTGGCGCTTGAAGCGCCGATGGATCCACAGGTACTGGTCCGGCGCTTCGCGCACCATGTCTTCGATCGCGGCATTGACCTGCGTGGTATCGGCGATGACGTCATCGGACGGAATGTCGGCCAACGGCGGCGCGATCTTGAGGATGTAACGGCCACCCTCGCGACGATGGAAGTAGGGCACTACCGCGCAGCCGGTCAACCGCGCCAGCTGATGCGTGGCGGTGATGGTGGAGGCCGGATGTCCGAAGAACGGCACGAACACGGTGTCCTTGCCGCGCATGTCCTGATCCGGCGCATACCACAGAAAACCGCCGCGCTTGAGATGCTTGATGGTGGCGCGCAGGTCTTCGTTGGCGAACATGTGCGTGGCATAGCGCAAGCGCCCACGCTTGACTGCCCACTCGAACACCGGGTTGCGATGCCTGCGGTACATGCCGGCCAGCGGCACGTGGTCGCAGAGCAGGCGCCCGCACATTTCCAGTGTCATGAAGTGGCCGGACACCAGCAACACGCCGCGCTTTTGCTGTTGCAGTTGCTGCAGATGCTCCAGGCCCTCGATCTGCACGCCAGGTCGAATGGCATCGATGCTGCCCCACCAAGCGCGCGCGAACTCGAACAGGCCTACGCCGAGCGCGTCGAAACTGTCGCGCAAAAGCCGCGCTCGCCAGGCATCGTCCTGTTCGGGGAAACACAGTTCGAGGTTGACCTCGGCCGCGCGCCGACGTGTGCCCGCCAGGCGCATCGCAAGCCAGCCCACGCCGCGGCCCACTGCACGTTGCAGCGTCCAGGGCAGGCGCCCGGCCACCACCATCACCACCAGGCCCAGATACATCGGCCAATGCTTGGGGTTGCGCAGGGAAGGGCGGACGGCGACGTTGGCGGGCTCGGACATGCGCCAATTCTAGAGCGTGTTATGCACTTTGAGATGAGATGCATTGGCCGCTGACGGCCAACCCTCCGGGAAGCGCCCTGTGGCGCACCGATACTGCGTGCGCGCCTTGCCCAGGCGGCCGGCCTGGGCCGCAGCACACGCCTTGTCTCGACGCGCCACAGGACGCTTCGCACTCACCTCACAGTACATAACACGCTCTAAGGGATTGCATCCAGCCGGCAGCGTGCACATGCGCACGCACGGACGCTCCCGTATCCTGCACCCATGCGGAAAGATCCGATCGAATGGCTGTTGCGCGGGCTGTACTCGGCGCTGCTCTACTTGTTGTTGCCGGTCACGGTGTACCACCTGGTATGGCGTGGCTTTCGCGTGCGCGAATACTTCAATCGCTGGAACGAGCGCTATGCGTCCTACACGCATGCCTGTGGGCGGCCACGGGTATGGGTGCACGCAGTGTCGGTGGGCGAGGTCAACGCGGCCGCGCCGCTGGTCAACGCGCTACGTGCGCAGCGCCCGGATATCCGTTGGGTCATCACCACCATCACCCCCACCGGCTCCGAGCGCGTGCGCGCGCTGTGGGGCGATGCGGTGGACCATGTGTACCTGCCCTACGACGTACCCGGCAGCGTGGGGCGGTTTCTCGAACACTTCCGCCCGCGCCTTGCGTTGATCCTGGAAACCGAGCTGTGGCCGAACATGTTGTTCGGCTGCCGCGATCGCCAGATTCCGGTGTACATCCTCAATGCGCGATTGTCGGCGCGTTCGTTGCGCGGTTATCGGTTGCTGGCACCGTTGATCAGTCGTGCGCTGCGCACCGTCACCTGCGTGGCGGCGCAGTCGCAGGACGATGCCGAGCGGTTCGTCACCCTGGGCGTGCGCCCGGATCAGGTGATCGCGTTGGGCAATCTCAAGTTCGATATCGCCGCGCCGGCGCAATTGCAGGCGTTGGTCGCGCAGTTCCGCATGCACGTGCCGGCCACGCGCCCGGTGTGGATCGCCGCCAGCACGCACGAAGGCGAAGAGGCGGCCGTCGCCGATATCCACGCACGTGTGCTGCTGCAATTTCCGGACTTGCTGCTGTTGTGGGCGCCGCGCCATCCCGAGCGCTTTGCCAAGGTCGAGACATTGGCACGCGAGCGCGGTTGGCGCGTTGCCACGCGCAAGACCCAGCAATGGCCGCAGGCAGGCGACAAGGTATTCGTCATCGACACCCTGGGCGAGCTGATGAGCTTCTATGCGTGCGCGCAGGTGGCTTTCGTCGGTGGCAGCTTGCAGCCGATCGGCGGACACAACCTGCTCGAGCCGGCCGCCGTCGGCACGCCGGCAATCACTGGCCCGCATCTGCATAACTTCTCGGAGATTTCGCGGCGCATGCGCCAAGCCGATGCCGTTGCCATCTGCGAGGATGCCGAGTGCGTCTACCAGGCGTTGGCGCGCCTGCTCGCCGACCCCGCACAACGCCAGGCGATGGCCACTGCGGGCCTGGCGCTGGTCGCCAATGGCAAGGGCGCCGTGACCCGCACCTTGGTTCAGATCGCTCCCGATCTGCCGCCGCTGGCGAGCGAGGGCGTTGCGGCGTGAGGTCTGTCGCCCGGTGCGTGGCTGCGTGCATGGACGTGCTGCACTCCACCGAGGCGTGACCCCGGATTGCAGCCTTCGTTGCGTTCGGCGGTGAGAGCGTGCGCCAGGGAGTGAGACGCGCGTGGTCGGATCGCTCCGGTCGCATGCTGCATGCCGGAGTTGCCGGTTTACCGTACTTGCAACAGACCTCACAACAGGTGCGCATGCAGTTGCATCGCGCACAAAAAAAGCGGGCCTGGGCCCGCTTTCTCGTGCATCCCGTGGGTCTTACTGCAACGAACCACTGCCCTGCAGCTTGGATTCGGCATCCTGCGACAGCAGGCGATTGACATCCTGCAGGTCGGTGATGTCGAGCTTGCCGATGGCCTGGCCCAGCAGCAGGCGGTTCTGCAGGAAGTTGTAACGCGACTGCGCGTAATTCAGCTGCGCCTGGAACAGCGTGCGCTGGTTTTGCACCACGTCCAGCACGGTGCGCGTGCCGACTTCCAGGCCCACCTGCGAGGCGTCGTAGGCGGCCTGCGCCGACACCACGGCCAGACGGCGGGCTTCCACTTCGCTGATACCGGCAACGACGGTCTGGTAGGCATTGCGGGTGTTGCGATCCAGCGCGCGCTTCTGCTGCTCGTAGGTGTCCTGCTGGATGTCGCGTTGCGACAGTGCCTGGCGCACGGCCGACTGGGTCGCACCGCCGGCAAAGATCGGAATCGTCAGCGTGATGCCGACCGAATCGGTATCGATATTACGGCCTGCGGTGGTGAAGTTGCCCGCCGCCTCATCGACCGTTCCCTGGCCACCCCAGCTATTGCTGCGGCCGACATTGGCACCCAGGCTCAGCGTGGGCAGATGGCCGGCACGCGCAGCACTGACCTGCGCCTCGGCAGCGCTGACCTGCAACTGCTGCGCCTTCAGCGCGGGATTGTCGGCGATCGCGGTGGCAACCAGCTGATCCACATTGCTGTAGGCGGCCGGTACTTCGGGGCGGAACTCATCCGGCAATGCGCGCAAGCCGACCACGGGCTGGCCGGTCAGCTCGGTCAGAGCCTGGTAGTAGTCCTTGAGCGTATTGCGCGCGGTGATGGTGTCTGCACGCGCCTGGTCGTACTGGGCGCGGGCTTCGTGCACGTCGGTGATCGGCGCAAGACCCACTTCCAGACGCTTGTCGGCGTAGTCGAACTGCTTCTTTGCGGCCGCTTCGTTGGTCTCGGCTGCCGCCAGCGACTCGATCCCCACCAGTACCTGGAAATACGCCGCCGAGGTGCGGGTGATCAGGTCGTTGTTGGCCGATGCCAGGGTGAAATCCGCAGCCTTGGCCACTTCGCGCTGCGCACGCAGGTTGGAAAACTGCGCCCAGTTGAAGATGGTCTGGCTGCCCTGAATCGCGTACTGGCGCTGCTTGGTCGTGGAACGGCCATCGACGCCCTCCAGCTCGCGATGCGACTGGGTGTAGCCGGCGCTACCGTCCAGCTGCGGCAACAACGCCGCACGCGCCTGCACCTGACCTTCCCGATTGACCAGACGCGTGGACTCGGCCACGGCCAGCTGCGGATCGCCGTTGCGGGCCATTTCGTAGACCTGCAGCAGGTCGGTGGCGTGCGCAGCCATGGGAGACAGGGCGGCGGCCAGGGCCAGAACGAGGGATCGGCGGATCATCGGGGAAGCTTCCTTGGGAATCAGAATTGGAATCGGGGCGTCGGTGCGGCGCCCTGGAGATAGGCGAGGTCGGTTTCGAACAACGATTCGATGCGCGGGGCGTTGACGTCGCCACGGACCAGGACCGCTTCCATCACCGGGTCGTGACCGCGCACGACGAACAGCCGGCCGTTCGGGCGCAACCACTGCAGCCACTGGACGGGCAGCGTGTCGACCGCGCCGGTCACGCAGATGGCGTCGAAGCGACGCTCGCTCTGCCAGCCGAAGACGTCGGCGGTTTCGATGCGGACGTTGCTGCCCAGGCCGGTGCGATCCAGATTGGCGCGTGCGGCGGCGGCCAGCGCCGGATCGATCTCCAGGCTAAGGACTTCGCGTGCCAGTGCGGCCAGGCAGGCGGTGGCAAAGCCGCTGCCGGTGCCGACTTCCAGGACGTCCTCGCCTGGTTGCAGATCCAGTGCCTGCAACATGCGGCCTTCGACCACCGGCTTCATCATCTTGTGGCCGGCCGACAGCGGAATTTCCACGTCGACATAGGCCAGCGTCTTGTAGGCCTCCGGCACGAAGGCTTCGCGCGGCATGCGCGCCAGCACGTCGAGTACGCGCAGGTCCAGCACGTCCCACGGCCGGATCTGCTGCTCGACCATCTTTTCGCGGGCCTGGGTGAAATCGATCGTCATGATGCGGGTATCCAACGCGGTGGGGCGAACATTTTACCGGTGCGCGAGGCGCCTGGCGCATCTAGCATCGCCGCGCGCTGGCATCCGGCGCAGTGCCGGAAGTCATCGCCACCAAAGGCCGGGGCGCTCAGCGCGGCGCATAGGCCCTCAAAAAGAAGTCCACGCTGGTGTCGATGTGCTCATTGACCTGGGCGCGGGTGGGCTGGCCGTGCAGGCCGCACATCATCAAGGCGTAGAGCTCGCCCTTGAGCAGGCAGAAGAATTGCGAGGCGGCGCGTGCGACCTCCGGGATCTCCAGCTGGCCGTCGGCCACCCGTGCGGACAGGAAATCCGCCAGCGCCCGCTGCGTGCGCTTGGGGCCTGCATCCCAGAACATCTCGCGGATATGCACGTCGCCGGTCCCCGGCGCCATCATCATGCGGTGGGTGGAGATGGCCGATTCGGTGCTGACCATGGCGAAGAACGCATGGGCGATCTCGGTGAGCTGGTCGCGCAATGCGCCCTTGGGCGCGTGATCGAACAGGTCGTCCGGCATCATGTGCTGGCACTGTGCGCGGATCGCCTCGGAAAACAGGCTCTCCTTGTCGCCGAAGTGGCTATACACGGTCAGTTTGGAGACGCCGGCCTGTGCGGCGATCCCATCCATGCTGACCCCTGCATAGCCCTGCTCCATGAACATGGTGCGGGCGGCACCGAGGATGGCGGCACGCTTTCCAAGATCCTTGGGACGACCAGGGCCGTTGCTCTTGGTCTTGGAATTGAGAGGGGACGAGCTGGACATGCCGCCAATACTAGACCATCGGGTTCTATATTTATACTCGGCGCCGAATCGGTACGTTAACGGTTCCGTCTGCCCGGTTCCCGGTGTCGTGCCGCTCCCGGCAGCTGTCAGGGATCCACCGAAGGCAGCGCAAAAACCCCGGTGATAAATTTGCCGTAGGCCTGCCGGTGCATACGGTAGGTATCTCCAGCAGGCACGGACGAGGGGACGGGGAGCGTGGGAAGGGGCGGTACGCAGGCGCACACAAGCTGCGTTCGCAGCACGTGCGTGCGGCGGATCGGGCAGGCGTGGCTGTGGCTGCTGTGGTGCTGCGCAGTGCTCAACGCCTGGCCGGCCGGCGCGCAGGTGCTCAAACACACCGCTTACCACACCGTCACGCGCTGGAACATGGACGACGGCCTGCCGCACAACCTGGTGCACGCGGTGGCCCAGGGCGAAGACGGGCTGATCTGGCTGGGTACCTGGGAAGGCGTGGCGCGCTTCAATGGGCGCGACTTCACCGTGTACGACCGCCAGAACACTCCCGGCGTCGAGCTGGGCGGGGTCTTCGTGGTGGTGCGCGACAGCACCGGCGGGATGCTGTTCGGTACTGCGTTCGACGGTGTCTACCACTATCAGGATGGTCACTGGCAGCAGCTGGGGGATGCGTCGGCGCGGCATCTTGCGGTCAGTGCCCTGCTGCGGCGTGCCGATGGCGCGCTGTGGGTGGGCACGCCGCAGACGCTGTACCGCATCGAGGGCGACGGGCGGGTGGTCGACGTCGGCCGCCAGACCGGCTTGCCGCGTGCGCGCGTCACCGCCCTGTCTGCAGACGAAAGCGGCGACCTGTGGGTTGGCACCGAGGTCGGCCTGTATCGCCTGCCGCGCGATGGCGGCCAGGCTGCGGCCTGGGGCAGGGTGCACGGGATGCGCGATGCGCCGGTGCGGCGGTTGGCCAGCGACCGGCAGGGCGGCCTGTTGGTCGCTGGCGACGACGGCGTGTGGTGGTGGAGCCGCGGCGGTGGCCTGCAGCGTTTCCGCCAGGGCCAACGCGTGGATTCGGTGTTGCTGGACCGCCGTGGGCACCTGTGGATGAGCCTGTCTTCGGGAATGCTGGTGGTGCACAGCGGCCCGAACGACCCGGACGAGCAGATCGCCATCTCCGGCGTCGCCAGCCCGGCGCTGCTGGAGGACGCCGAAGGCCTGATCTGGGTCGGCAGCACCCACGGGCTGTTCCGTATTGCCGAGGGCGCCGCGCATGGTGTCACCCACGACGAAGGCCTGAGTTCGGACTACGTGCGCTGCGTGCTGCAGACCGGCCAGGGCACGGTATGGGTGGGTAACGCCGTCGGCCTGGATCGTTGGCGCGACGGCACCATCAGCCGCGTGTCGCTGTCGCCCAGCGAAGGTGGGCGTGTGCTCGAGCAGTCGGTGCTGGCGCTGGCCGATGCTGGCGATGGCGGCGTCTGGGCCGGTACCTATAGCCAGGGCGTGGTGCGTCTGGACGCGCAAGGCCACGTGCTGGTGCGCATCGGCGCGGCCGATGGCCTGCCCTCCATGTCGGTGCGTGCGGTGTTGCCGGACGGCGACGATCTGTGGATCGGCACCACCGCCGGGTTGGTGCGCTGGCGCAATGGCAAGGCGCGTCGCTACACCGCAGCCGATGGCGTACCCGATGGCTCGGTGCAGGTGTTGTACCGCGATGCGCAGGGCATCGTCTGGATCGGCACCGATCGCGGTGTGACCGCGCTGTCGCCGGACGGCAGCACCCGCGCCTGGCTGGGCGAGCAGGATTTCCCGGGACAGAACGCCTTCGATTTCCTGCGCGATGCCGCTGGCGATGTGTGGATTGCCAGCGATCGCGGCCTGCTGCGGTTGCGCGGCGACAGCTTCCGCGTCTACGACCACCGGGTCGGGCTACCGCGCGACAAGGTGTTTCGGGTGATCGACGACGGTCGTGGCTATTTCTGGTTGTCGAGCAACCACGGGGTGTTCCGCATCGCACGCGATAACTTCGACCAGCTCGATGCGGGCACGCGCGAGCAATTGAGCGTGGAAGTGGTCGACCGCAGCGACGGCATGCCCAGCAACCAGGGCAACGGCAGCAGCGCACCGGCCGGCTGGCTGACCCGGTCCGGGCAGTTGCTGTTCCCCACCGCCGCGGGCCTGGGCGTGATCGACCCGGCCCGCGTGGGGACCTTGCAAGGCCATCGGCTGCCGATCGTCTTCGAGCGTCTGCTGGTCGATGGCATGGTGCAGCCGCTCAGTGGCCCGCACCGGTTCGGTGCCGAGACGCGGCGTATCGCGATCGCGTACGCCGGGCTGAATTTCCGCGGCCCGGACAAGGTGCGGTATCGCTATCGGCTGGAAGGCTTCGACCCGGAGTGGGTGGATGCCGACAATGCCAGCGAAGCGGTCTACACCAATTTGCCGCCGGGCCGCTTCCGCTTCCGCGTGCAAGCGATGTCGCTACCAGTGGACTGGCGGCAAAACGACCTGCTGGGCGAAGCCAGCCTGGTCATCGAACTGGCGCCGCCGTGGTGGCGCCGGGGCGAAGTGATCGGCCTGGGCATCCTCGCCCTGGCCAGCGTGATCTACGGGTTTTACTTATGGCGTACCGCCAGCTATCGCCTGCGTCAGCGCCAGCTCAATACCGTCATCGACCGGCGCACGCGCGAACTGAGCGACAAGAACCTGGCGCTGCAGCAGGCCAGCCAGGAGCGCGAAGCGTTGATGCGCCAGCTCGAACACCGCGCCAGCCACGATGTGCTGACTGCGCTGCCGAACCGGCGCGAAGCCGAGCGCGTGTTGCAGCAATGGTTCGACGAGGCGCACGCCGGTGGCGCGGCGTTGGCGCTGGCGTTGATGGATATCGATCACTTCAAGCGTATCAATGACGACTACGGCCATGAGGTCGGCGATGCGGTGCTGTCGGCCATCGGCGAGGTGTTGGGCGAGCAGGATCAGGCGCACTGCTTCGCCGCGCGTCACGGTGGCGAAGAATTCCTGCTGGCGGCTACCGGACTGGATGCGGTACAGGCGCGCGCGCTGTTCGAGCGCATGCGACAGCGACTGGCCGACATCGAAGTCGATGCGCAAGGCATGACGGTGCGTTGCACCGCCAGCATGGGCATGGCGATGAGCGAGGAAGCGCCCAGCCGGCGCGAATTGCTGGCGTTGGCCGACCGTCGTCTGTACGAAGCCAAGCGGCAGGGGCGGGATCGCTTGATCGGGCCGTAAGACGTTGCTTAGGCCCGTGAACGGCTGGATGCTGGAGCGATGCAGCACACGTGTTGTGACAGCGCACGGCTGGTGTGTGGCGAAGAACAATCGCAGCATTGCGGGCCGGTTCGCGGCATCGCCGAGTCCGCAAGCCGCGTGTGCATGACGCATCGCACTGCTCGTGCGGTCGTGCCGAGATCGACCTGCTGACGTCATCTTTCGCCGACGCGTGCAGCACGCTGCAGACATATCGCCCGCAGCCTACGCCTGCGCCGGATCCGCCTGCGCGTGCAACAACGCAACAAACGCCTGCGCAGCGCGCGACAAGGTGCGCCCGCCATGGGTGACGCAACCCAGCTCGCGGGATAACGCGACATCGGCCAGCGGCAGCGCCACGATCTGATGGTCGATCATGCGCTCGGGCAACACGCTCCACGCCAGGCCCACCGACACCAGCATCTTGATCGTTTCCAGGTAATTGGTGGTCATGCGCAGACTCGGCACCAGACCGCGCTCGGCGAACAGGTTGGCAACGATGCGATGGGTGAAGGTGCCTGGATCGGGCAATACCGCCGGGTGCGTCACCACATCGTCCAGCGACACCGCAGGCAGTGCTGCCAATGGGTGGTCGGGTGCAACCACGAACTGCAAGCGGTCATGCCAGATCGGCTGCGCGCGCAGCGGAGCGCGCGTGTCCGGTGCCAGGGTTGTCACTGCCAGTTCCACCTCGCCGCGCAGCACCGCGGCGTACGCCAACTCCGAATCCAGGAACTGGATGTCCAGCGCCGCCTGCGGATGTCGCGTGGCAAAACCGCGCAACAAGGCCGGCAGGCGGTGCAGACCCACATGGTGGCTGGTGGCCAGACTCAAGCGGCCGCCAACGGCTGCGCCCAAATGCTCCAGCACGCGGCGGGTGTCCTGCAGCTCGGCCAGGATGCGTTGCGCGCGCGGCAGCAACGCCTGTCCGGCTTCGGTCAGCACCACCTGCCGGCCCAGGCGATCGAACAGCCGCGCCGACAATTGCGCCTCCAGGAGTGCGATGCGTTTGCTCACCGCTGGCTGGGTCAGGTGCAAGGCCTCGCCGGCTGCCGAAAAGCTGCCGCTCTCGGCGATCGCCACGAAGGCATTGAGGCTCGCCAGGTCCATTGCTATTCCTAAAATTCATTTCTTGAATAAACAATATGAATTTGCGTAATCCAAGGCAAGCTCCTAGCATCGATCTCAGCCAGGTGGGCGCACCCACCATCCGCCACTCGGATTGCCGCGATGACTGCCAAGACCCTGTACGACAAGCTGTGGGAACTGCACGAGGTCACACGCCGTGACGATGGTTCGTCGCTGATCTACATCGACCGCCACATCCTGCACGAAGTGACCTCGCCGCAAGCTTTCGAAGGCCTGCGCCTGGCCGGGCGCAAGCCGTGGCGCATCGACGCCAATATCGCCACGCCCGATCACAACGTGCCGACCACGCGCGCCGAGCGCCAGGGCGGGCTGGAGTCGATTTTCGACGAGGTCTCGCGCCTGCAGGTGCAGACGCTGGACGAGAACTGCGACGACTTCGGCATCCTCGAGTTCAAGATGAACGATGCGCGCCAGGGCATCGTGCATGTGGTCGGCCCGGAGCAGGGCGCCACCCTGCCGGGCATGACCGTGGTCTGCGGCGATTCGCATACCTCCACCCATGGCGCATTCGGCGCGCTGGCGCATGGCATCGGCACCTCCGAGGTCGAGCACGTGCTGGCCACGCAGTGCCTGATCGCCAAGAAGATGAAGAACATGCAGGTGCGCGTGGAAGGCACGCTGCCGTTCGGGGTGACCGCCAAGGACATCGTGCTGGCGGTGATCGGCAAGATCGGCACCGCCGGCGGCAACGGACATGCGCTGGAATTTGCCGGCAGCGCCATCCGCGCGCTGTCGATGGAAGGCCGCATGACCATCTGCAACATGTCCATCGAAGCCGGTGCGCGTGTGGGCATGGTGGCCGTGGACGAGAAGACGATTGCCTACGTCAAAGGGCGCCCGTTCGCCCCCAAGGGCGCCAACTGGGAGGCGGCGGTCGCGTTATGGAGCACGCTGGTCTCCGACCCGGACGCGCACTTCGATACCGTGGTGGAGTTGCGTGCCGAAGACATCAAGCCGCAGGTCAGCTGGGGCACTTCGCCGGAAATGGTGCTGGCCATCGATCAGCACGTGCCCGATCCGGCCATCGAGCAGGACCCGACCAAGCGCGATTCGATCGAGCGCGCGCTGAAATACATGGGGCTGAAGGCCAACCAGCCGATCACCGCCATCCGCCTGGATCGCGTGTTCATCGGCTCGTGCACCAATTCGCGCATCGAAGACCTGCGTGCCGCGGCCGCAGTGGCCAAGGGCCGCAAGGTCGCTTCCAGCATCAAGCAGGCCTTGGTGGTGCCGGGCTCGGGGCTGGTGAAGGCACAGGCCGAAGCCGAAGGCCTGGACAAGGTGTTTCTGGATGCCGGCTTCGAATGGCGCGAGCCAGGCTGCTCGATGTGTCTGGCCATGAACCCGGACAAGCTGGGGAGCGGCGAGCATTGCGCTTCGACCTCCAACCGCAACTTCGAAGGCCGCCAGGGCGCCGGTGGCCGCACGCATCTGGTCAGCCCGGCGATGGCGGCGGCTGCGGCGGTGAGCGGTCATTTTGTCGATGTGCGTGAACTGCAGGGAATCGAGAGTCGGGAATAGGGAATCGCAAAGTCCTGCTTCCCGCTCTGCCCATTCCCGACTCCCCATTCCCCATTCCCGGCCTCTCTCAATGACTCCTTTCACCCAACACACCGGACTGGTCGCGCCGCTGGATCGCGCCAATGTCGATACCGACCAGATCATTCCCAAGCAGTTCCTCAAGTCGATCAAGCGCACCGGCTTCGGGCCGAACCTGTTCGACGAGTGGCGCTATCTGGATATCGGCGAGCCTGGTCGCGACAACAGCACGCGCCCGCTCAATCCGGAATTCGTGCTCAATTTCCCGCGCTATCAGGGTGCCAGCGTATTGCTGGCCCGGGAAAACTTCGGCTGCGGTTCCTCGCGCGAGCATGCGCCGTGGGCGCTGGACGAATACGGCTTTCGCACCGTGATCGCGCCGAGCTTTGCCGACATCTTCTACAACAACAGTTTCAAGAACGGGCTGCTGCCGATCGTGCTGGCCGAAGCGCAGGTCGATGCATTGTTCGAACAATGCCTGGCGACCGAGGGCTACCAGCTCACCGTGGATCTGGCCGCGCAGCGCGTACGCCGCCCCGATGGCGTGGAGTACGGCTTCGATATCGATGCCTTCCGCAAACACTGCCTGCTCAATGGCCTGGACGATATCGGCCTCACCTTGCAGGACGCCGATGCCATCGGGCGCTTCGAGCAAGGCCATCGCGCGCGCCAACCGTGGTTGTTTGGCGCGTTGCAGTAGTGTCGAGCGGCAGATGCGCGCGCTCACCGCGCTGCGTGCGGACTGCATTGGATTGATGTCAATGACGCTGCGGCGTCACTTCACGAGGATGGCATGAGCAAGCAGATTCTGATTCTTCCCGGCGACGGGATCGGGCCGGAGATCATGGCCGAAGCGGTCAAGGTGTTGAAGCGCATTGATGCGCAACACGGTCTGGGTTTCCAGTTGGTGTATGACGAGCTGGGCGGCGCTGCGTACGATAAATACGGCAGCCCATTGGCCGATGAAACACTGGAGCGTGCGCGTGGCGCCGATGCGGTGCTGCTGGGTGCGGTGGGTGGCCCGCAGTGGGACACCATCGACCCGTCGCTGCGCCCGGAGCGCGGGTTGCTCAAGATCCGCTCGCAGCTGGGCTTGTTCGCCAACCTGCGGCCGGCATTGCTGTATCCGCAGCTGGCCGATGCGTCCACGCTCAAGCCGGAGGTGGTGGCCGGGCTGGATCTGCTGATCCTGCGCGAACTCACTGGCGGCATCTATTTCGGCCAGCCGCGTGGTAACCGCACCCTGGACAACGGCGAACGCCAGGCGTACGATACCTTGCCGTATAGCGAGAGCGAGATTCGTCGCATCGCCAAGGCCGGCTTCGACATGGCACGCCTGCGCGGCAAGAAGCTGTGTTCGGTCGACAAGGCCAACGTGCTGGCATCAAGCCAGCTATGGCGTGCAGTGGTCGAAGAAGTGGCCAAGGACTACCCGGATATCGCGCTGTCGCATATGTATGTGGACAACGCAGCGATGCAGTTGGTGCGTGCTCCCAAGCAGTTCGACGTGATCGTGACCGACAACATGTTCGGCGACATCCTGTCCGACCAGGCATCCATGCTCACCGGTTCCATCGGCATGCTGCCTTCGGCCTCGCTGGATGCCAACAGCAAGGGCATGTACGAACCCTGCCATGGCTCGGCACCGGATATCGCCGGCAAGGGCATCGCCAATCCGCTTGCCACGATCCTGTCGGTGGCGATGATGTTGCGCTACACCTTCGCGCAGGCCGATGCCGCAGACGCAATCGAGCGCGCGGTCGGCAAGGTCCTCGACCAGGGCCTGCGCACCGCCGACATCTGGTCCGAAGGCACCACCAAGGTTGGCACCGTGGCGATGGGCGATGCGGTGGTGGCTGCGCTCTAGGTTCTGCGTTCGTTCTTGTGGTTGTGAGTGCCAGCGGCCATCGTTTGACGACGATGGCCGCTTTCGTTTGCGTTGTTCGGGTGTGGTGTTGTGTTGTTTGAGCGATCGAAGCGCGACTTGCACTGCCTGCAAGTGAGCAGTTCTACGCAGGCGGTGCTTGCCTGAGCGGTCGGTCGAGGCAGCGCCAGCAGCAACCCAATACGCTCGTAGCAGACATCGAAGGCCAGATGCCAGAACGGCCAGCAGATCGCTCTGCTGGCCGTCAGATTTGCAGCGCTCAGCGAGCCACCGCTTTATGCCACCGCAGCGGTCTTGCTGGCGACCACGCCACGCTCGCGCTGACGCAACAAGCGGTTGGCCACATCGAGCCACGCAAGTGCGCTGGCCTCGATGATGTCCTTGCTGGTGCCGGTGCCTTCGTATTCCACGCCGTCGTGGCGCACGCTCAGGCTGGCTTCGCCGCGCGCGTCCGCACCGATGCCCACGCTGTGCACCTGGTAGCTGTCCAACTCCAGCTTCACGCCGGTGGCCGAGGCCAAGGCGCCGAAGAGCGCATCCACTGGCCCGTTGCCCTGCGCGGTTTCAGCCACACGGTTGCCTTCCGGGTCGGACAACTCCACCAACGCGTTGGCGCGGCTGCCCACGTCGCTGATGGTCATCGACGCCAGGCGATAGCCTTCCTGCACCGTGGCATCCTGCATCAATGCCTGCAGATCGGCATCGGTCACCACGCGCTGCTTCTCGCACAGCGCCTTGAACTGTTCGAACACCAATTTGACCTCTTCTTCCTCCAGCAGATAACCCAGCGCGCGCAGCCGCTGCTCGACCGCGGCGCGGCCGCTGTGGCGGCCCAGTACCATTTGCGAGGATTCCCAGCCCACATCTTCCGGGCGCATGATTTCGTAGGTGCCACGATGGCGCAGCATGCCGTGCTGATGAATGCCCGATTCGTGCGCGAAGGCGTTGCCGCCCACGACTGCCTTGTTGCGCTGCACCGGCATGCCGACCAGGCGTTGCAACAATTGCGAGGTGGACACGATACGCGGCGTATTGATTGCCGAATCGATGTTGTAGAACGCACCGCGCACTTTCAGCGCCATGGTGATTTCTTCCAGCGCGCAATTGCCCGCGCGCTCACCGATGCCATTGATGGTGCATTCCACCTGGCGCGCACCGCCTTCGATGGCCGCCAGCGAGTTGGCCACCGCCAGGCCCAGGTCGTTGTGGCAGTGCGCGCTGAAGATGACCTTGTCGGCACCTTCCACGCTGGCGATCAGGCGCGAGAACATGCCGCGGATTTCTTCCGGCGTGGTGAAGCCGACCGTGTCGGGCAAATTGATCGTGGTGGCGCCGGCGGCGATCGCCACACGGGTGACCTCGGCCAGGAAATCTTCTTCGGTGCGGGTTGCATCTTCGGCAGAAAATTCCACATCGTCGATATAGCCGCGCGCCAGCGTCACATGCCGGTGCACCGATTCCAGCACCTGCTCGCGGCTCATGCGCAGTTTGTGCTCGCGGTGCAGCGGGCTGGTGGACAGGAACACATGCAGGCGCGGGTTTGCGGCTGTCTCCAGCGCCTTGGCCGAGGTTTCGATATCGGCCTGCAGGCAGCGCGACAACACTGCCAGGGTGGGGCGGCGCAGTTCACGGCCCATCATCGCCACCGCTTCGCGGTCCGAATGCGAGCTGGCAGGAAAACCGGTTTCGATGATGTCCACGCCGAGTTCGTCCAGCGCGCGCGCCATGACCAGCTTCTGCTGGGGCGTCATGCTGCAGCCGGGGGATTGCTCGCCGTCGCGCAGGGTGGTGTCGAAAATTCGGATACGCGGGGTCTGGTTGGATACGGTCGTGTTCACCAGGAAGACTCCTCTACGGCGATGGCGGTGACAGGCGTTGAAGCGACTGCGGATGGGCGGGAAAGAACGGGTGTGGCGGGTGGCGGATTGGCGCTGCGTTCGCTGCGGAGTCGCTCGGTATTGCGACGGCGCGGCTTGCGAGGCGGACGCGGCCGCACCTCGGACAAGAGTGTGGCCAGCACGGTTGCGTCGATATTACCGCCAGAGACCACTGCACATTTGCGTTTGCCGGAAACGCGGCGACCGGCGGCCAGCGCGAGGGCGCCGGCGCCCTCGGCAATGACGTGTTCTTCCAGTGCCAGGCGCACCAATGTTTCGCGCAATTCGGCCTCGCGCACGATCACCACATCATCGAGCAGGCTCGAGCACAGGCGGCGCGTGAGCAGGCCTGGAATCTTGACCTTCACGCCATCGGCGAGCGTTGGCACCGGGGTGATTTCGCGCAGATCGCCGCGGACGGCGCGCGCCATCGAATCCACCCCTTCCACCTGCGCCCCGACCACGCGCACGCCTTGCGACTTCAAGGCTAGCGCCACGCCGGAAGCCAGGCCGCCGCCGCCGATCGGCACGATCACCACGTCCGGCGCATGCGCCGCCAGCTCGATGCCGACGGTGCCCTGGCCGGCGATCACGTCCGGGTCGTCGAAGGCGGACAGGAAGCGATAGCCGTTCTGCTCGGCCAGCTCGCGCGCAAATGCGAACGCTTCATCGTAGCTGTTGCCGTGCTGGCGTACGGTGGCGCCCCAATGCGCGACACCGGCAATCTTGGTCTGCGGCGCGCCATAGGGCATCACCGTGATGGCCTGCACACCCAGCCGGTACGCCGACCACGCCACACCTTGTGCGTGGTTGCCGGCCGAGGCGCAGATCACCGGACGCTCATCGCCGCGTTCCAGCCCGGCCAGCAACGCATTCAATGCGCCGCGCACCTTGTAGGAACCGGTGCGCTGCAGATTCTCCAGCTTCAACCACACACCGAAGCGTTCGGCGTAGTGCAGCGGCGTGGGCGACAGGTACTTGCGCAGGCGTGCCTGCGCGGCCAGGACGTCGGCCACGCTGACGGCCACGCCGACGGCCACGTCGCCTACCTCTGGCTCCTGTGCGGAAGGGCGGCCGGAATCAGGCATTGCGGCACGCGCGCGGGCGATCCGGAAGAAGACACCTCCGGACGGCAGTCTGATGGTCGCGCGAGGTCTGCATGCTCATGCCGCCGCCTCGATCGATTCCAGTGCGGTGATCACCACCGATTCGCAGTCGTAGACCTTTTCCAGCTGCAGGCGCAGCGTTTCCGGCGGACGGTTGCTGTCCACATCCAGCAGCAGATGCCAGCGCCCGGCATCGTCTGGCGCTGCTGCGCCCTGGATCGCGCATGGGCGGAAGCCGCGGCGTTCGGTCATGCCGATCACCCGCACCAACGCGCCTTCTGCCGGCTTCAGCACCAGATCAAGCCGGTAACGCATGCGATGTCTCCTTGGCCGCGTGTGCGGGATTGCTGTCCAGCATGGTGCTGTTGGCGTTGTTGGGCGGCACCAGCGGCCACACATTGGCGCGCGCGTCGATGGCGACATGCAACAGGCCGGGACCGGGCTGCGCCAGCAAATCGGCCAGTGCCGCATCCACGTCACCGCGGGCGATGATGCGCTTGGCCGGGATGCCGAACACCTGCGCCAGCGCCGCAAAATCCGGGTTGTCGGACAGGTCGATCTCGCTGTAGCGCTCGGCAAAGAACAGTTCCTGCCACTGCCGCACCATGCCCAGCGAGCTGTTGTCCAGCAGCACGATCTTCACCGGCAGCTTGCAGCGCGCAATGGTCACCAGCTCCTGCACGTTCATCATGAAACTGCCGTCGCCGGAAACCAGCACCACGGTGCGGTCAGGGCAGGCGAACTGCGCGCCCATCGCGGCCGGCAGACCGAAGCCCATGGTGCCGAGCGCGCCGCTGGTGAGGTGATTGCGCGGGTCGTTGAAGCGGCAATGCTGCGCCACCCACATCTGATGCTGACCCACATCGCAGGCGATGATGGTGTCGGCCGGAGCCACTTCGCTCAGGCGCTTGAGCAGCGCCGGGGCATAGATGTCGGTACCGGGCGCGTCGTAACGCGCGCCGAATTTTTCGCGGTTGGCAAAACAACGCGTGCGCCAGGCCTGGCAGTTGGCCCGGGCTGCGCTCAGTGCCTTGAGACTGGTGGCCACGTCGCCGGGCACTGCGATGTCGGCAGTGCGCAGCTTGGAAATTTCATACGCGTCGGCATCCAGGTGGATGACGCGCGCAAACGGTGCGAACTCGCTCAGCTTGCCGGTGGCACGGTCGTCGAAGCGCGCACCGACCACCACCAGCAGATCGCATTCCTGGATGGCCATGTTGGCCGCACGGGTGCCGTGCATGCCCAGCATGCCCAGGTAATCGGGATGCGCATGCGGCAGCGCACCCAGGCCGCGCAAGGTCAGCGCGGTCGGGATGCCGGTGGCTTCGACAAAGCGCCGGAACGGCTCCACCGCGCCCGCTAGCGCGATCCCGCCCCCGCCGTACACCACCGGGCGTTCGGCGCCGGCGATCGCCGCCAGTGCTTCGGCCAGTTTCGCGTCCGCTGGCGCCGGCGGCGGCTGCACGGCTGCCGGAACATGCGGCGGCAGATGCGAGGCATCTGCCACCTGCACGTCCTTGGGCAGGTCGATCAGCACCGGCCCGGGACGTCCTTCGCGCGCGATGCGAAATGCCTGGCGCACCATCTCCGGAAGCTCCTCCACGCGCCGCACCAGAAAGCTGTGCTTGACGATCGGCATGGTCATGCCGAACACGTCCAGCTCCTGGAATGCATCGGTGCCCAGCAACGGGGTGGCGACCTGGCCGGTCAGGCAGATCATCGGCACCGAGTCGAGCATCGCATCGGCGATGCCGGTGACCAGGTTGGACGCGCCCGGGCCGGAGGTGGCCAGGCACACGCCGACCCGGCCGCTGGCACGGGCATAGCCGTTGGCAGCCAGTGCAGCGCCCTGTTCGTGACGAACCAGGATGTGCTTGAGCCTGGAATCCACCAGGGCATCGTAGAACGGCATGATGGTGCCGCCCGGATAGCCGAATAGCGTTTCCACGCCTTCGGCTTCCAGGGCCTGCGTCAGCCAGCGCGCGCCATTGCGGGGCGTGCTGTGTGCGGAGGTGTTCATGCGTTGCGGACCTTCGGTTTAAGCGGTGGGGGAGGCGGCGGCGTTATGCCGCCTGTTGATTCGCAGGTGCGGCAGCGGCTTGCTGTTGCCCGTTGAGCCACACCATCTTGGCGCGGAGCTTCTTGCCCACTTCCTCGATCGGGTGCTCCAGGTCGGCCTGCTTGAACTTGTTGTAGTTCGGCAGGCCGGCGTCGTATTCGGCCACCCAGTTCTTGGTGAAGGTGCCGTTTTGGATGTCGGTCAGCACGTCCTTCATGCGCGCCTTGGTGCTGGCATCGATCACGCGTGGGCCGCTGACATAATCGCCGTATTGCGCGGTTTCGGACACGAATTCCAGCATGCGGGTGATGCCGCCTTCGTAAAACAGGTCCACGATCAACTTCAATTCGTGCAGCACTTCGTAGTATGCGATTTCCGGCTGATAGCCGGCCTCGACCAGCACTTCGAAACCGGCCTGCACCAGCGACGAGGCGCCGCCGCACAGCACGGCCTGCTCGCCGAACAGATCGGTTTCGGTTTCTTCCTTGAACGTGGTCTTGATGATGTTGGCGCGCGCGCCACCCAGGCCGCCGGCATAGGTCAGCGCGAACTGCTCGGCCTTGCCGCTGGTGTCCTGGTACACCGCATAGATGCACGGCACGCCGCGGCCGATCTCGTATTCGCGACGCACCAGCGCACCCGGGCCCTTGGGCGCGACCAGCACCACGTCCAGATCGGCGCGCGGTTTGATCATGTCGAAGTGCACGTTCAGGCCATGCGCGAACAGCAGGCAGGCGCCCTGCTTCATGTTCGGCGCGATGACGTCTTCGTAGAGCTTCTTCTGCACCATGTCCGGGGTCAGGATGGCGACCAGGTCAGCGCTCTTGACCGCCTCGGACGGTGCCACGACGGTGAAGCCGTCGGCCTGGGCCTTGGCTTCGGTCGGGCCACCGGCACGCAGGCCGACGGTGACGTCGAAGCCGGAATCGCGCAGGTTCAGCGCGTGTGCGCGGCCCTGGCTGCCGTAGCCGATGATCGCGATTTTCGGTTGGGTGTCGTTGCTCATGGGATGTCCTTGCGGAGTTGGCAGTGGAGATTGGTCGATAAATGGATCAGCCGGCAGTGCGGGCACTGGCCGGCTGAGCAAAGCGGGGACGCGCGATGACACGGCGCAGGCAACCACAGGCGGCCATGCGCGTCTGGGCGCACGGCGATGTTGCGGATGTGGCAATGATGTCGTTCATGTCATTCGAAACTTTTGGTGATCCCTGAAACGCGAAACCCCGCGCCGTTGCCGGTGCGGGGTCTGATCGAAGCCTTGTGTGTCTGTTGCCTACACGAAGTCTCGTCCCGCACCGGTTGGCGAGGTAATAAGTACGAGCACGAGAAGCGACGCGGCCGACGCGCCGAAGGGCGCGGACATCAGAGCATTCGAGGTGGTGGGGCGGTGCAGCATGGGTTGAGATAACCATCGCCGCCGGTGAGGTGTCAACCCTTGCGGGTGAAACATCCGCGGGCCCGCTGCACGTATCGTGCGAAGCCGCATGGCAGCAGCATGGTTACCGCTGAAACCGCATCGTCTCATGATCTGCAGAGCCGACCTGGATCACCAACTGCGCGGGTTTATCGTAACTCGCACTGTTGATCGGGCGCTGTGCCCCGGGCCGCTGGTATGGTGGGTCATCCACTGTTGTGTCTTGGGGAGTTGCCTGTACATGCGTCGCGTACCTGTCTTGTTGGTGTCTGCTCTGGCGCTGCTCGCGTCACCTCTCGGCGCTGCCGACCGCGTCACCGGGCTGCCGTTTGCCACCCGTTCGGAAGTCATTGCGCCGCATGCCATGGCCGCCACCTCGCAACCGCTGGCCACCCAGATCGCGCTGGATGTGATGAAGGACGGCGGCTCGGCGGTGGATGCAGCGATCGCGGCCAATGCGGCGCTGGGCCTGATGGAGCCAACCGGCAATGGCGTGGGAGGGGATCTGTTCGCGATCGTCTGGGACCCCAAGACCAGCAAACTCTATGGCTACAACGGCTCGGGCCGCTCGTCCAAATCGCTGACCCTGGCTGAATTCCAGCGCCGCGGCCTGAAGGACATTCCGCCGACCGGACCGTTGCCGGTGTCGGTGCCGGGCGCGGTGGATGGCTGGTTCGCGCTGCACGCGCGCTTCGGGCGCAAGCCGATGGCGCAGAACCTGGCGCCGGCCATCCGCTACGCGCGCGAAGGCCACCCGGTGGCCGAAACCATCGCCTACTACTGGGACCGTTCGGTGCCGCGGCTGTCGCAATACCCGGGTTTCAAGGAGCAATTCACCATCGACGGCCACGCGCCGCGCAAGGGCGAGCTGTGGAAGAACCCGAACCTGGCCAACACGCTGCAGCAGATTGCCGACGGCGGCCGCGATGCGTTCTACAAGGGCGAGATCGCGCGCACCATTGGCGCCTACTTCAAGGCCAATGGCGGGTATCTGAGTTACGACGACATGGCCAGCCACCAGGGTGAGTGGGTAGAGCCGGTCAGCACCAACTATCGCGGCGTTGATGTGTGGGAACTGCCGCCCAACAGCCAGGGCATCGCCGCGTTGCAGATGCTCAACATCCTGGAAGGCTACGATTTCTCGAAGATTCCGTTCGGCTCGGCCGAGCACGTGCACTTGTTCACCGAAGCCAAGAAGCTGGCCTTCGCCGACCGCGCACGCTTCTATGCCGACCCGGCGTTTCAGCCGGCACCGCTGGCCAGGCTGATCTCCAAGGACTACGCCAGTCAGCGGCGTGCGCTGATTTCGATGGACAAGGCGCTCAAGGAAGTACAACCGGGGACACCCAAGCAACTGGAAGAAGGCGACACCATTTATATGACCGTGGCCGATGCCGACGGCATGATGGTGTCGCTGATCCAATCCAACTACCGTGGCATGGGCAGCGGCATGGCGCCGCCGGGGCTGGGTTTCATCCTGCAGGACCGCGGCGAGATGTTCGTGCTGAAGAAGGATCACCCCAACGGCTATGCGCCGGGCAAGCGGCCGTTCCAGACCATCATCCCGGCCTTCGTCACCAAGGACGGCAAGCCCTGGCTGAGCTTCGGCGTGATGGGCGGGGCGATGCAGCCGCAGGGGCATGTGCAGATCGTGATGAACCTGGTGGACTTCCACATGAACCTGCAGGAAGCCGGTGACGCGCCGCGCATCCAGCACGAGGGCTCCACCGAGCCCACCGGCCAGGCCACCGCGATGAGCGATGGCGGCGAGGTCAACCTGGAAACCGGCTTCTCCTACGACACCATCCGCGCGCTGATGCGCAAAGGCCACCGGGTGATCTTTGCCGACGGCCCGTACGGCGGGTATCAGGCGATCGCCCGCGATCCGGCCAGCGGCGTGTACTACGGTGCCTCGGAAAGCCGCAAGGACGGACAGGCGGCCGGATATTGAGCGCGGTACGGTCGAGGTTGCCGCTCAATTCCGGCCGCCGCACGCCGCTAATCACGGGATGGAGCAGGAGCCCCTCATGAATTCGATGCAACAGCCCGACCCGCCGTCGCAGGCCCAGACGGCCGTGCTCCCGGATGCGCCCGTGGCCTTGCTGCGCCTATCTGCCGAGGCGTGTGTGGTGGCCTGCAACCGCGTTGGCCTGGATGTGCTGGGCAAGACCGCGGCCGAGCTGCAGGGGGCGCCGGCCTCGGTGGTGTGGGGGTTGAGCGCCGCCGATCTGGTGGGCGAAGAAGGCGTCTGGGCTGCCCCGGGCGACGACCCGGCGCGGCGCGTGCGCTATGTGCGCGACCGCGCGCAGGGCGGCTGGATGCTGTCGCTGCCGCATGTGGAAACCGCGATCCTGCTGCGCGAGGCCACGCGTCTGGCCGACGGCAGCCGGCCGGTGCCGATCTCGCCCCTGCTGCAACCGCTGGTTGCGCGTCTGCAGGCCGAGCACGAAGACCGCACGGTGCTCGAGCGCACCGCGCAGGCGCTGGCCGGCTGCGAACTCGAACTGTTGTTGCCGCCAGGACTGGCAGAAACCGAGATGGGCCGGCGCCTGCAAGCCGGGTTCGGCAATCTGGCCGAGGCCATCCGTCAGGCAGTGGCCTTGTCGGTGCAGATCGCCGCCGAAGTGCCGCCGCTGGTGGCCGAAAACGATGAAATGGTGCGCCAGTCGCAGGCGCAGAACGAGGCGCTGGACGGCGCGCGCACCGCGGTGGAGCGGTTGTCGTCGAGCCTGCAGGACGTCAATGCCGAGCTGGCACAGGTGATCGCGCTGGCCGCCAGCGCCGACGACAGTGCGCGCCAAGGCGTGGCCGCCGCGCATGCGCTGGGCCAGGCGATGCATGAAGTGGAGCGCCGAGCGTCGCGCGCGGGCGAAGTCATCGAAGTCATCGATTCGGTGGCGTTCCAGACCAATATCCTGTCGATCAACGCCAGCATCGAAGCCGCGCATGCCGGCGATGCCGGGCGCGGGTTTGCGGTGGTGGCCACCGAGATCCGGCGGCTGGCCGAACGCGCCGCAGCGGCGGCGCGCGACGTGCGCGCGATCCTGGCCGAAACCAGCGCCGCCGTGGGGGAGGGCGCAGCCTCTGCACGTGGTACCGAAGCGGTGCTCGATGGCATCACCCGCGTGCTCGGGCAGGCCAGCAGCGCGATGACCACGGTGGCCGGGCGCATCCAGGCGCAGGACGGGGAAATTCGCGGGATCGAGCGTGCGGTAGATGGCGTGGTGGCGTTGGGCCGCAGCAATCTGCAGCATGCTGCGCACGTGGCCGAACGCAGCGAAGCGCTGGGGCGCGGCACCGAAACCCTGCGCGATTGCGTGGGCTTGTTCCGGTTGCCGCCGGACCCACTGCTGGTGCCCAGGCACGCGCGGGTCAAGGAGCTGGCCGTTGCCACGGCCGGCAAGATCGGCAGTGCGCTGGCGCAGGCCATTGCGCGCGGGCAAATTGAGCAGGCTGCATTGTTCGCGCGCACCTATACGCCGATCGCCGGCGTGGAGCCGCCCAAGTTCAATACCGACTTCGATGCGCTCTGCGACCAGGTACTGCCCGCTTTGCAAGAGCCGCTGCTGGACGCGCACCCGTGGATCGTCTTCGCCATCTGCGCCAATCCCGATGGCTATGTGCCCACGCACAATCTGCGCTTCACGCAACCGTTGACCGGCGATGCCAAGCGCGATCTGGTCGGCAACCGCACCAAGCGCAAGTTTACCGACCGCGTTGGGCGCAGCGTGGGCGCGCACACCGACCCATACCGCCTCCAGGTCTATCGCCGCGATACCGGCCAGATCATGTTCGACCTATCCGCGCCGATCTTCGTCGGCGGCAAGCACTGGGGCGGCTTGCGGGTGGGCTATACGTTGGAGTGATGGCGTTGACCGGCCGGCGTTTGGCGGCTGTGCGTCAACCCGGGCAACAAAAAAAAGCCGCCGAAGATCGGCGGCAGGGAGAGAGAGCAGGTTTCTTGTTGTAGTGGCTGCAGGCTAACGGTGCGATGTGCCGTGGAAATGTCTGTGCATGTCGCCATCGCCGTGCCGTGTGCCAGGCGCTCGATTGCGTGTTAGCCGTGGCACACAGACAACGACCTCCCGAAGGAGGCCGTTGTGACACCACGTGGATCAGGACAGCGTGCTCAGAAGCGCTGGGTGTACTGCAGGTAGCTGTAGCGTCCCGGGATGGCGTAGGCCGGATCGAACGAGTTGGCCGAGGCGCTGAGCGCGACCGGCGGGTCGCGGTCGAAGACGTTGTTCAGGCCCAGCCGCACGGTCGCATTCCACGGAAGCTGGTAAGACACCTGCATGTCGTTGAACGCAGTCGCCGCAACGTGGCGATAGTTTCCGTTGTCGTCCAGTTCCGAATCGTAGTCCTTCATGCCCGAGTAGTAACGCACGGCCCAGTTGGCGGCCAGATTGCCGTAGCTCCAGTCCAGGGTGAGCGTGCCGCGGGTGCGCCAGTTCGGATTATTGGTGTGGTAGATGCCGTTGTAGCTTTCCCACGCAGAATTGTCGTCCTGCTTCTGCTCGTTGACCGCCACGTAGGTCGAATCCAGCGTCAGCATGAACTGGCCGATTGCGGTCTGCGGCAGTTTGTAACGCGCGGTGAAATCGTAGCCCTGCATGCGTTGCTCGCCGATATTCACCGGCTGGATCACCAGGCCGGTGATGGTCCCGGTCGCATCGCGGGTCACCAGGTCGCAGAACGCCGAGACGTTGAACTGGTAGCACTGCGTCAGGATCTGATTGGCGCTGAATTCGGTGATGGCGTCGGTGATCTGGATCTTCCACCAGTCCAGCGACACGTCCAGGCCCTGCACCAAAGCCGGGCTGTAGACAAAGCCAAGCGTGGTGTTCTTGGACTTTTCCGGTTGCAGATTGGCGTTGCTGGTGTAGGTGAACGGATAGATGGTCTGGCCGGAGTTGCCGCTGGCGCTGTTGTATTCGGCAACGTAATTGGCAGGCACGCCGCGGGCGGCGCATGCGGCCGCAATCGCGCTGGTGTAGGAGGTGCTGTTGGTCGAGCAGGGATCGGAGTAGGTATCGAAACTGTCCGACGCGCCCAGATACAGATCTTCGATCGATGGCGCGCGGAAACCGGTGGCGTAATTGCCGCGAATCAGCAGGTCGGCGACCGGCTTCCACTTGAAGCCGAACTTGCTATTGGTGGTGCTGCCGAAGGTGTTGTAGTCCGAATAGCGCACAGCCGCGCTCAACTCCAGCAACTGCGCACCAGGCACATCCTTCAGCAGCGGAATCGCCACTTCGGTGTAGTAGTCGTTGAGCGTGTACGAGCCGGAGGTGGGCGTGAACGAATTGCCCGAGGTATAGCCGGCAGAGATCAGGGCATCCGGTGAGGAAAACCCGCTTTCCTCGCGGTGTTCGACACCGGCGGCAAAACTCATCCAGCCGGCGGGCAGCTCGAACAGGTCGCCGGTGAGGTTGGCGGTGAAGCTGCTGTTTTTGTATTGATAGGTGTTGTGCGCAGTGAACAGGATGTAGTCCAGCATTTCCTGGGTCACGCCACCGGCCGGCGACAAGGGGTTGAACGGTACGCAGCCGGTAATGACGGCGCCGCCGCTGTCCAGGCACGCCAGGGTGCCATTGACGATGGCCGATGCCCCGAGCGCATTGCTCAGGTTGAGCAGATTGACATCGCCATACTGGGTTTCGGTCTGGTCGGTCTGGTTGTGCGCAAAGCCCACATCCCAACTGAACTGCCGGTCGGCAAACTGGAAGTCGCCTTCCAGCCCGGTGTACACGTGCGAGGTCTTGACGTCCTGCTGGTAGGTGCGCGCGAATTCGGTCAAGCGATGCGACCAGCCCACATCGCGCCCGTCGCCGCCGTAGGCCGTGTTGTACGGGTTGTAGTAGCTGTCGCCGCTCAACAGGATGCCGGTGTTGACCGAAGCCAGCGGAAAGCCGGCCAATTGCTGCGACGACTGGCGGCGGTTATACAGTCCATCGAACTTGAAGCGCACGTTGTCGGTGAGTGCGTAGTTGCCCTGCACATACAACGCGTCGCGCTTCTGTGGTGTCACCAGGTAATTGTCCTTGGCGTAGTTGTAGCCATATTCGGATGTATTGAAGGCGGTGTACTGGTCCAGGCCGTAGCGCGGATACCTGCTGTCGCCGCTGGCGGTAGCACTGTCGGGCAACACCGTCCATGCGCCGCTGGTGCCATTTGCACGGAGGCGGCCGCTTGCCGAGTAGCTGCTGTAGGCCGAAGAGCCCGCGCCGTACACCGGCTCGGCGGAGATCTCCCGGTCGCCTGCCATCACCGCATCTTCCTTGACGCTGGACAAGCCGATGACCAGGTTGCCGCGCTCGCCGGTGGCGCCCACGGTGGCATCGAAGGAGGTGCGCTGGCCATCGCCCTGGCCATATTGGCCAACGTAGGCGTTGACTTCGGCACCATCGAAATTGGTACGGGTGATGATGTTGACCACGCCGGCGATGGCATCGGAGCCATAGATCGACGAGGCGCCATCCTTGAGGACTTCCACGCGCTCCACGATGGCCGAGGGAATGGTGTTCAGATCCACCGAACCGGACAGGCCCGAGACCCAGCGCCGGCCGTTGACCAGCACCAGCGTGCGAGAGGCGCCCAGGTTGCGCAGGCTGACCGTGACCGAGCCGTCGCCGCCGTTGTTGACGGTGCTGTTCATCGTTGCACCGTTGGAAGGGATGCGCTTGAGAACGTCGGCAACCGAGGTCAGGCCCTGCTTTTCGATGTCCTGGCGCGTCAGGACCAGCACCGGTTGCGAATTTTCCACATCGACCGAGCGGATGCGCGAGCCGGTGACTTCGATCTTGTCCAGGTTGGTCGGACTCTTGTCGGTTTGTTCCTGGGCGATGGCGCTCGTGCTGACGCACAGGCTGATGGCGATCGCGAGCGAGCCCCGACGCATGGTCGGGTGGAGCGTTGTCATAGTCATATGTACGGCGGTTCCCGGTAGAGGAGGAGCGACAGCGCGATCCCCGTGAATGACACCTGCATGCGCGCGGCGTTTCCGGCATGCCCTGCAGGCTTAGCGGGAATTTAACGAGCGGGTTTCGCCGCCGTTTTTCGTCAATCGGCGCCTTGTTGCGTGGCCACGCGCGCAATGCATTGGCGCGCCATGTAATGCCTGCGCAACGCAGGGCGTGTGCTGCAGCGACGTGGGATGACCTGTGCGGACATATGTCGCCGCCGGACGCGACAACCTTGCCACGCGCAACAGCAGGCCGGTGCGGGCGCCGCGTCAGTGCGGTATGCCCTATGGGTTTGGCTTGGCGCCATGCGCGCCGCAGGTCTCTGGCGACGTTTGTTTAGCCGCGCAGGGTGCGATGTGGTTTAATCGCCGCAGAAGTGGGGGTACCGCAGCGTGCTGCGGTTGAGATAGTCCCTTCGAACCTGATCCGGCTGATACCGGCGTAGGGAAGCTTCGTCAGATGCGATGGTTCGTGCATGCACGGGCGATCCGTATCGAGCGCCGCCGCTTCGTCCGCACTGCGACTCCTTCGCAGGGCCAGCACACAGGACGAATGCCATGAATGCCGCGCCCACCGTTTTGCAGCAACAAGCCCAGTCGTTGTCGGAGGCCGTCACCCAGCCGATTCCCGGTTCACGCAAGATTTTCGTGCGAGGCTCGCGCGCGGATCTGCAAGTGCCGATGCGCGAGATCGCGTTGACGCGCACGCCCACCTTGTTCGGTGGCGAAGAGAATCCGCCGCTCAGCGTCTACGACACGTCCGGGCCTTACACCGATCCGCGGGTGGCGATCGATCTGGCCGCCGGTCTGGCACCGCTGCGTGCGCAGTGGATTGCCGAGCGTGGCGACACCGTCGCCCTGGGCGGGCTGAGCTCCAGCTTCGGGCGTGGCCGCGAGCACGATGCGCGTCTGGATGCAGTGCGCTTTCCGGCGCGGCGTCTGCCGCGGGTAGCGCGCCAGGGCGCCAACGTCACCCAGATGCATTACGCGCGCCGCGGCATCATCACGCCGGAAATGGAGTACGTGGCGATTCGCGAAAATCAGCGCCTGGAAGCGGTGACCGATGCAAGCTTGCGCAAGCAGCATCCGGGCCAGGCGTTCGGCGCCTCGATCCAGCAACGCATTACACCGGAGTTCGTGCGCGAAGAGATCGCACGCGGCCGTGCGATCTTGCCCAACAACATCAATCACCCCGAAAGCGAGCCGATGATCATTGGCCGCAATTTCCTGACCAAGATCAATGCCAACATCGGCAACAGCGCGGTGTCTTCAGGCATTGCCGAAGAAGTCGAGAAGCTGGTGTGGTCGATCCGCTGGGGCGGGGACACGGTCATGGATCTGTCCACCGGCAAGCACATCCATGAGACGCGCGAGTGGATCATCCGCAACTCGCCGGTGCCGATCGGCACGGTGCCGATCTATCAGGCATTGGAAAAGGTCGATGGGCGCGCCGAAGAACTCACCTGGGACATCTTCCGCGACACCTTGATCGAACAGGCCGAACAGGGCGTGGATTACTTCACCATCCACGCGGGCGTGCTGCTGCGCTACGTGCCCCTGACCGCAAAGCGCGTGACCGGCATCGTGTCGCGTGGCGGTTCGATCATGGCCAAGTGGTGCCTGGCGCATCACAAAGAGAACTTTCTCTACACGCACTTCGAAGACATCTGCCAGATCATGCAGGCCTACGACGTGGCGTTTTCGTTGGGCGATGGCCTACGCCCCGGCTGCATTGCCGATGCCAACGACGCGGCGCAATTCGGCGAGCTGGAAACGCTGGGCGAGCTGACCAAGCTCGCCTGGAAGCACGATGTGCAGACCATGATCGAAGGTCCCGGCCATGTGCCGATGCAATTGATCAAGGAAAACATGGACAAGCAGCTGCGCGAATGCGGCGAGGCGCCGTTCTACACCCTGGGCCCGCTGACCACCGACATCGCGCCGGGCTACGATCACATCACCAGCGCGATCGGGGCGGCAATGATCGGCTGGTTCGGCACCGCCATGCTCTGCTACGTCACTCCGAAAGAACACCTGGGCCTGCCCAACCGGCAGGACGTGCGCGACGGCATCATGGCCTACAAGATCGCCGCGCATGCAGCCGACCTCGCCAAGGGGCATCCGGGCGCGCAGGTACGCGACAACGCCCTGAGCAAGGCGCGTTTCGAGTTCCGTTGGGACGACCAGTTCCATCTTGGCCTGGATCCGGAAAAGGCCAAGGAGTTCCACGATGAGACGCTGCCAAAGGACGCGCACAAGCTGGCCCACTTCTGCTCGATGTGCGGGCCGCACTTCTGTTCGATGAAGATTACCCAGGACGTGCGTGATTACGCAGCAGAGCACGGCATGAGCGATGCGCAGGCGTTATCGACGGGCATGCAGGAAAAGTCCGCGCAATTCGTCGCGCAGGGCGCGCAGGTCTATCGCGCCACGTGACGCGTTACATGGCAGCGTTTCACGGAACGTGATGTAGCGCCTGCTTAGGAAAAGTTCATTTTTGTAATGAAAAGATTGCAGCGCGGTGCGCAAGTGCCGCGCGATGGCAGGGTTGCAAGCGATTCCAGGAAATAAGGGTTTCGGCTGATTTAGCTGAATCGCAGATAAAAAAATCGCGCCAGAAGGCGCGAAGGGTACATCGTCATTATTCGAATTCGTCGGCGAGAGAGAGAGAGCCTGACGCTGCCGCCTGTCATAGGAAGCAACGGGGCATAGCGTAAAATTTGCACCAAATGGATGCATGACACAGTTGGTCGTCGTCCTTTGCTGAATTTGGCGTTTCACGGATTGCGCGGGGCGCTCTTTGTTGTTCTTGCATGCCGACGCGTGTTTTTTGCCGATGAGTGTTCCTCCCGTCATTGCAATGCCATCGGGCCGGCTACGGGTCGGCCAGTGCGTGGTCGACGTTGCCTCGCGCGAGGTGCACGCACCTGGCGCAAAGCGTCCGCTGCGGCTGGCGCCCAAATCCCTGGCGGTGTTGCTGACCCTGGCACGGCAGCCGGGCCAGGTGGTCACGCGCGAGCAACTGCTGGCCGAGGTTTGGCCCGATACCTTGCCGACCAACGATGTGGTGACCCAGGCGGTCACGCAGCTGCGCAAGGCGCTTGCCAGCCACGGCGGGCAGCGCTCGGAGCATATCGAGACCATCGCCAAGACGGGGTATCGCTTGATGGCGGCGGTTGCGTGGGAAGCGCATGCACCTGCATCGGCAACGCTGCCGGACGAGGCACCTGGTTCGGATGCGTTCGAGCCGGCGCAGCCATACGCAGGCGTGGCGTCCGTCCCCGAGCAGTCCGACGCTGTTGCACCACCCATCCGCGCCGCGCGTGGCCAGCCTGTGGCGCCCACCGCTGCGACGCCGGCCGCGCTGCGGCCGCAGCGCTCGATGGCGCTGGCAGTCGCCTGCGTGGCGTTGCTGGTCGTGCTGGGGCTTGCGGTATGGACCTCATGGCGACGTGCCCCGGCGCCTGAAGCCGAGCAAGCGCCTGCGGTCTTGGGCAGCCCCAAGCGGCCGTATCAGGTGATTACCGCAGGCGGTGGATTCGATCTCACGCCAAGCCTGTCGCCCGATGGCGCGATGGTGGCGTACGCCTCGTTGACCCGCGATCGTGCCGGCACCTCGATCCTGGTCAAGACCACCGACAATGCCTATCCGCGGGTACTGGAAACGCCTGGCCCCGGCGTCTCCGATCGTTTGCCGGCGTGGTCGCCGGATGGCCGCCAGATCGCGTTTTCCAGGCAGGCGCCCGACGGGAGCTGCCGGGTCATGATCGCTGCGGCCACCGGGCCGGCGGCCTCGCGCGAGGTCGTGCGGTGCGATGGTGCCGACATGCTGAGTTTCAGCTGGTCGCCGGATGGGCGCGCGCTGGTATTTGGCAGCATGACCGGCACGCACGGCGCGTCCCGCATGCGTCGCCTGGATCTGGCAACCAGGCACTGGCAGGCGCTGGACTACCCGGCACAGGCGGGTGATTTCGATTACGCGCCGCGTTATTCGCCCGATGGGAATTGGATTGTATTTCTGCGTAATCCGCAGCTCGGGGACCTGTGGCGGATTCCGGCCGAAGGCGGCGTTGCCGAACGACTCACCCATGACAACGCCGATATCCGTGGATGGAGTTGGCTGCCCGACGGCAGCGGTTTGATCTTCGGGCGTCGCGTGGACAGCGAGGCGCGGCTGTATCGCCTCGATCTGCGAGACCACAGCTTGCACGATGTGGGCGTGGACGATGCGCAGGCACCGGACGTGGCGCACGGCCATCTGGTGTTCGTGCAACGCAAACCGCAATTCGGCGTCTACCAGGTCATTGGCGACACGATGAATGGCGGCTACATTCGACGCCGCCTGTTTCCATCCAGCGGGCGCGACGATCAGCCGATGATCGCGCCGGACGGGCGCCAGCTGATCTTTGCATCCAATCGCTCCGGTGCGTACGGGCTGTGGTGGGGCGATGTCAGCAAGCCCGGCTCGGTGCGCTTGATCGAAGGGCTGCGCCCGGATTCTCGCCAGGCCGGCGACTGGTCAGCCGATTCGCAACGCGTGCTGGTCAGCGGCAGCGATGCAGCCGGGCATGCCGCGTTATTCGAAGTGACCCCCGGTAGCGGCCAGGTGGTGCGACTGCCTGTGCCGCAGCCGCGCCCGCTGCAGGCGATCCATCTTCCCGATCCCGACCGGTTGCTGGTGCTTGCTGCTGCCGACGACGGGCATACCTTCGCAACGCTGTACGACCGGCGCAGCAGCCCATGGCGTGCGCTGGCAACGCTGCAGGACGTCTCGCAACTACGCCTGGACCGCGTCAGCGGACAGGTGTTGCTGACCCGCCTCAGCGGCGGCGGTGTCTGGCAGGTCGCTCCGTCGCTGGCGGCCGATACGTTGCATGTCGTTGATCCGCAGCAGCCGTCGCGCTGGCGATATCGCAGTTGGGCGCCGGGCGTGAATGGCCAGCTGCATTACCTGTCGTCGACCGACAGTTGCGCTGCCTACGATAGCGAGCTGCGCAGCGGTCGCGGCCAGTGTCTGGATGCGGTCAAGTTCACCACCATCAACGGTTTCAGCCTGAACCAGCACGACGGGACGTTGTATGTGTCGCTGGCCGAAGAAGATGGCAGCGCTATTGCATACATGGCGCTGCCGCAGCATGCCGTGGCGCCAGTTGGCCTGATTGCTAACTTGTTGGCGGTATTGAGAAAAAGTGCTTCGTAAGTTTTTCGGAAAGGCTTCGTGGCAATTTCGGCACAGTTTCGTCAAAACTTCCTGACTGACGACACATTCGGCAAAACACTACGCCCTCTTTTGTACAGGGGGCTGCCAACATGCAACAGGTCATCACTGCAGATCGTGGGCTTGCGCTCGCGCTTGATAGCGCCAGCGAGTCGACATCGACCACCTGTCTGGCGGTCTCGCGACTAGGTAGTATCCGGACCAGCGCGGCGACATTCACGTTGTGGATTCAGCTGCGTGGACGCGCATGGGTGGAATCCAAGGAAGGCCGCTTTCGTCTGCGCGCCAGCGACTGGATCGCCTTCGACAAGGATTCCCATCCCACCGTGCAGGCAGACCGCAGCGCGCTCTGCGTGGATGTCGGTCTGGATGGCGAGAGCCTGCAGTCGCTTGCTGAACTGACTGACGCCACGCTGTATCCCGGCCGTGCCCAGTTGTCGCGCAGCGATCTGCGCATCGCCTTGCGCTTGTGGCGCAATGCTGCCGCACAAAGCGGTAGCGCGTCCGCGCGGCCGTTGCTGTTGCACCTGGCCGCGATGCAGCGCGATTTCATTGCGCAGGAACAGCGTTGCCCGGGCCGCTCGCGCAGCCGTCGGCGTCAGGTGTTCGGGCGCATGCAGCGTGCGCGGCTGTACCTGGAAGGCAACAGCGACCGCGTGGTGCGCATCAGCGAACTGGCGCAGCTGACCAACTTTTCCAGCTGGTACGTCTCCAAGACGTTTCAGAGCTTGTACGAAGAAAGCCCGCAAGCGTTGTCGGCACGCTTGCGTCTGGAGCGTGCCTCCGATTTGTTGCGCGATACCTCAATGATGATCGGCGAGGTTGCAGCGGCAAGCGGCTTCGACAACTGCTGCAGCTTCGCGCGTGCGTTCCGTGCGCGCTTCGGTGTCTCCGCATCGCACTACCGCGACCAAACGGCAAATCCGCCAGATTCGGCAAAGCCACGTAGCGTGACGCGCAAAGCGACGGCGTTCACGCAATCGTAATTTGCACAGGGGCGCTTAACGCGCCACTAACGAACCCTGGAGAGATTGATGAACCTTCGCACTTCCGCAGTGCGGCTGGGCCTGTTGCCCGCCGGTATTGCGATCGCGTTGACGCCGGCTTTTGCCGCCGCACAAGAGTCGACCACCACGCTTGACCGTATCGAGATCACCGGCTCGCGCATCCGCAGCGCGGACGTCGAGACGCAGCAGCCGATCCTGACGCTTGACCGTCAAGCGTTGGAAAAGCAGGGCCTGACGTCTGTTGCCGACGTGCTGCAGAACCTGACCTCCGCCGGCTCCCCGGCCATCTCGCGCGCTGACGCGCTATCGTCCGGCGAAGACGTTGGCGGTTACTACGTCGACCTGCGCAATCTCGGCGCGCAGCGTACGTTGGTGCTGGTGAACGGTAAGCGTCTGGGTGCATCGACCTCCGGTCTGCAGGATCTCAGCCAGATTCCGATGTCGGCAATCGAACGTATCGAAGTGCTGAAGGACGGCGCCTCGTCCATCTACGGCTCAGACGCAATCGCCGGTGTGGTCAACGTCATCACCCGCAAGCGTTTCGACGGCGCTGAAGCCAGCGTGCAGTTCGGCCAGTTCGGCCAGGGCGACGGCGACACCACGCAGTACTCCTTCACTGTTGGCTCGCAGGGCGAGCGCGGTGGCGTGACGCTGTCTGCCGAATATTCCAAGCAGGACCCGGTGTTCGCCAAGAACCGTTGGTTCAGCCGCGATGGTTCGCGTGGTCCCAACTCGACCCCGAACAGCTGGAGCCCGATCAGCCAGAACGGTTCGTGGTGCAATCCGCTGCAGGTCGACTGCGATGATCCGGATACCGCGGTGTGGCAGACGCTCAATGCCGGCGGCAACCCGAACAACCCGGCCGACTATCACCGCATCACGCCGGCCGAGTACGCCAACTCGAACCAGCAGATGATGGTGCAGACCGGTATCGAGCGGAAGTCGGTGTTCGCCAACGTCAACTACGACGTTGCCGATGCCATCACCTTCAACGCCGATATTGCCTACAACGAGCGCACGACCGATGGACAGATCGCGGGCTACCCGTATCAGTCCGGTTCGTTCGGCACTCCGCTGGAAGGCAGCAGCGCGTTTAATCCGATCGGCCAGGATGTCGACTTCCGTCGCCGTCTGTGGGAAGTGCCGCGCGCCAGCGAAAACCAGCTCAAGACCCTGCGCTTCGCGCCGACCTTGAGTGGCTACTTCGACATCGGCGGCAAGACCTGGGACTGGGACGTGGGTGCGTTGTGGAACCGCAACGAGAACACCAAGCGCAGCCGTGGCGACATGAGCCTCATCGCGTCGCGTCAGGCACTGGGCCCGTCCTTCATCAACGGCCAGGGCGTTGCGCAGTGCGGTACCGCTGCAGACCCGATCTCGTTGTCGGCCTGCCGTCCTTGGAATCCGCTGCTGCCGTACAACGTTGCAGGTCAGGGCTCGCTTGCCGACCCGGCGCTGCAGGAATTCCTGTTTCCGACCTTCACCGATACCGGCCTGACCAAGACCACCAGCTTCACCGCAAACCTGTCCGGTTCGGTGGTTGAGCTGCCGGCTGGCGATCTGGGCGTTGCGGTGGGCTATGAACATCGCAAGGAAGAAGGTCGCTTCTCTCCGGATGCGTTTGCGCAGTCGGGCGAAAGCACCGGCCTGGGTGCCAAGACCACGCAGGGCCAGTACTCGCTGGACGAGGTCTACCTCGAATTGAATGTTCCGCTCCTCAGCGATGTCGCTTTCGCCAAGGAACTGACCTTCAACGCCGCAACGCGTTATTCGGACTACAGCAACTTCGGTAACACGCTGAACTCGAAGTTCGGCCTGACCTGGCGTCCGCTGGAAGACCTGCTGGTGCGTGCGACGTATGCAGAAGGTTTCCGTGCGCCGACCATCAGCGACCTGTATGGTGGCCTGAGCAGCAGCTTCGAGTCTTACATCGATCCTTGCGGCGTCGGCGCCCCGAACAGCGTCAACGGCAACGCGGCTTGCAACAATGCCAATGTTCCGCTCGGCTACACCCAGCTCGGTCAGGGCTTCGTGCCTTGCACGACCTATCCGTGCCAGACGCCTGATGAATTCATCAGCGGCGCCAACCCGAACCTGAAGCCGGAAACCTCCACGAGCAAGACCGCCGGTCTGGTCTGGAGCCCGCGTTGGGTGCAGGGTCTGGACATCTCGCTGGATTGGTACCGCTACGAGATCAACGACATGATCATCGCCGATAGCGTCGACCGCATCCTGCGCGACTGCTATGTGCTCGGCAATGCAGAACGTTGCGCAAATGTCACACGCGCAGCCGATGGTCATATCTCGGCGATGAGCTACGGCGTGGCCAACCTCGGTCAGATGGAAACCGAAGGCTACGACCTGGGTGTGAAGTACAGCCTGCCGGAAACGGCCATCGGTTCCTTCACCTTCGACTGGCAGACCAGCTACGTCAGCAAGTACGACGAAGCCGGCCAGGACAGCGCGGGCAACGCCATCATGATTGGTCGCGTCGGCGAGCCGGGCATCTTCCGCGTGCGTTCGAACGTTGGCGTGAACTGGTCGCTGGGTGATTTCGGCGTCAACTACACCCTGCGTTACTACTCGGGCATGAAGGAAAGCTGCATCACGCTGGCCGAAGGCTATTGCGATGCGCCGGACCATGTCGCCAATGGCGAGTCCGACCCGCTGCGTCACACCGGCGCCAACACCTTCCACGACCTGCAGGTCAACTGGAAGGCGCCGTGGGACGCAACGGTCGCACTCGGCGCGAACAATGTGTTCGATCACCGCGGTCCGCTGCAGTACTCGGCACCGAACAGCAGCTTCGCCTACTACGGCGGCTTCGAAATCGGTCGTTTCGTGTACATGAAGTACACCCAGCGCTTCTGATCCATCGACGCGCGTAGTAAATAGAAGACGGGCCGCAAGGCCCGTCTTTTTTATGTGCAATGCGCTGATGCGATGAGGAAGCTGCGCGTGCGACGCGGTGATTTAGATGCAGGGTAATCGCTGCGCTACTCAAGCGGTGCGGCACTCCCGCGAAGAGCGCGCGCAGGAGGTGAAGGTTGCCGAGCGATGCGGCTTGGGAGAACTGCCGTCCTTATTGCCGTGCAGCTTCCACAGCGCGTGAGCGCACCTGCGGTGCGCGTCGGGTGAGGGTCGTCGTCACCCAGGCCAAGGTTTGCAATGCGCGGCCCTGGCGTAACGGCTCCATGCAGGAAGAAACGGCATAAAAAACGCGGCCTTGGCCGCGTTTTTTTTCAGGCATGCCGCATGCGACTAACTTACGCTTCGGTAAGCCCCAGCAACGTGTCGGCCTGTTCGCGCCAGCTTGGCAGGCGCGCGATGACGCCGACCTTGGTCAGGTACTCTTCGTCCACGCTTTCGCCGCTGGCCAATGCCGTGGCGACATGCACTGCGCCGGTGACCCAGAAGCTGCGCATGCTGGAACGCAGCGGATGGCGATGGAAGGCCACCGCTTCGATGATGGGCATCGGCAAGCCCCACAGGCCAAGCAGGTAGGCGCCGGCTTCGGTGTGACCCAGGCGTTCGTCGCCGCCTTCGGCCGGTGGTTCGCGCTCGTCGCGCACGCCCGGCAGCAGCAGGCCGATGTCGGCCAGCAGTGCGGCGGTGGAACCGAGTTCTGCGCTGGTCGGCGGAAGCACCTTGGCCGCCAGGCGCGAGGAGAGCAGGGCGCGGCGCTGCATCGCATTGCGCTCGGCCGGTGTGAGCGTCTGGACCGAAAACACTTCGCTGGCCAGCACCAGGTCGCGCAGCGTCGCCACGCCCAGGCGGGTCACCGCCGTGCGCAGATCGGTAATGCTGCGGCCACCTGAAAAAAACGCCGAATTGCACAATTGCAGCACTTTCGCCGCGATCGCCGGGTCGCCGGCGATCAGCTTGGCGATATCGGCCGCATCGGCGCCATCGTCCTCTTCCAGCGCATGCATCAGGCTCAGGTACAAATGCGGAGGCGAGGGCAGCTTTTCGATCCGCCCGATCGCCGCGCGCAGGCGCGGATTGCTGAGCAGCTCGCGCAGTTCTTCCAGGCTGGTGACCGCTTCGAGCAGCACTTCGGGTGCCAGCGGCATCCGCAAGAAGCGATGCGCCACGCCGATGATGCGGGCCGGCGGCGTGCGCTGGCCGCATTGCGCATCGATCAACGCAATACGAATGGTGTCCGGGCGCAGCGTGCGGATTTGCCCCAGCAAGGTGGCGGCAGTCAGGTCCGGCAGCACCGGGGCAACGATGACGGCGTCGAACGGCGACAGCGCGGCAGCTTCGATCGCCGAATTGCCATCGGCCACCTGCTGCGCCTGCCACTGGTCGCCCAGGTCGGCGACATAGTCGACAAGGTCGGACGGAAGACTGGCTTCGTCCCCAACAAACAGAATACGCAAGACACTTCCCCAGAAGTCACCGGTGACAGACACCGGCCAAACGCTTTCGGCAATGTACCCAATCTGCCGAAAGCGGTCACCGGGATCACGCCAGAAGCGTGATCCCGGTCGCCCCCAACACGCAGGGCAGCATCATGATCGATGGATTAGGGTGCGTCGGAATTGTAGCGTTCCACCGACTCGGTCAGGATGCGCTTGGCCTCGGCCGCGCCGCCCCAGCCATCCAGCTTGACCCACTTGCCCTTCTCCAAGTCCTTGTAATGCTGGAAGAAGTGGCCGATACGCTCCATCCAGTGGCTGGATACCTGGTTGATGTCTTCGATGTGCGCGTAACCGGAGAAGATCTTCTCGATCGGCACGGCCAGGATCTTTTCGTCGCTGCCGGCCTCGTCGCTCATGCGCAGCACGCCCACCGGACGGCAGCGCACCACCGAGCCCGGCACCAGTGGCAACGGCAGCACCACCAGCACGTCGGCCGGGTCGCCATCGCCGCACAGGGTGTTGGGCACGTAGCCATAGTTGCAGGGGTAACGCATCGGGGTCGACAGGATGCGGTCCACGAAGATCGCCCCGCTGGCCTTGTCGACTTCGTACTTGACCGGCTCGGAATCCTTGGGGATCTCGACGACGACGTTGATTTCTTCCGGCAGATTCTTGCCAGAGGTGACCAGTTCAAGGCCCATGCGGGTAGCTCCGAGGCGTCAGCAGTGTGTGGAGCGCGATTCTACGCGTTCGGCTGTTGCGCTGCAGCGACACTGAATGGGCAATGTCCTGACCACTGCGTGCGGCATAGCCCGCGTTCATCACGGGTGGCTGCCTGATCGTTGCGGCCCGGCCGGCGGCGCACGCTGCAGGCTCATCCACCGCATAGGAATTGCCAATGTCCAGGCTTGCGCGTTTGCTCGTTCTCCTGCTGCTGTCCCTTACCGCCCAGATCGCCGCCGCCACGCCTCCACCCACCTTTGTGGACGCGGTGGACTGGCCCGCCAATGGCGAGGGCTGGGAGGCGTTCATCGACCTGGAGCAGCGGCTGGACCGCGACTTCGACAATATCTGCGGCGATACCTTTTGCGGTGGCGACTTCAGCGACTACCAGCCGCTGCGCTTCCGCTGCTCGGTGCATCGCGTCACCGGGGTGGTGCGGAGCTGCATCTGGACCTTCGGCGCCAGTGAGGTCAGCGTCGATCCGCGCAGCGGTTACCTGCGGTCGGACAGTCGGGTGTGGCGCTGCACGGCACCGTTGAAGGCCGGGACCCGCCTGGATGAGATGTATCGCACGCTTGCGGTGGCCAATCCGCTGTTCCAGCCACTGCCGGGCGGCGCACCGCCGATCTATGACGGCTTGATCGGCTGCCTGTGATCGTTGGTCAGGGCGGGACGGGGGCTTGCCAACACGGGCCAGCCCCTTCCACCTGGGGGTGCCATCTTCGTATCGACGATTTCATATCGACGATGGTCGCCGCCAGCCGGCGCCGGCGTGCTGCCGATCCTGAGCTGGTGAGCAGATGAGCGGGTCGGCCGTGCCCTTATGTGCCTGGTCCCTGGGCCGCAGCGTTGCCACTTTCCGCGTGACCTGCCGCGACTGGTTGGTCGGCTGCTTCCGTCGTCACGACCGCAGGTCACGCGACCTGCGGTCATCGCAGCGTTACAGCAGGGGCACGAGCAATAAGGCCACGATGTTGATGATCTTGATCAACGGGTTGATCGCCGGCCCCGCGGTGTCCTTGTACGGGTCACCGACCGTGTCGCCGGTAATCGCAGCCTTGTGCGCCTCGCTGCCTTTCCCGCCGAAGTGGCCGTCCTCGATGTATTTCTTGGCGTTGTCCCAGGCGCCGCCGCCAGTGGTCATCGAAATCGCCAGGAACAAGCCAGTGACAATCGTGCCGATCAACAAGCCACCCAGTGCACGCGGCCCCAGTAGCAACCCCACAATGATCGGAACCACCACCGGCAGCAGCGACGGCACGATCATTTCGCCAATCGCCGAGCGGGTCAGCATATCGACCGCGCGGTCGTACTGCGGCTTGGCGGTGCCGGCCATGATGCCGGGAAGCTCGCGGAACTGACGGCGCACTTCTTCCACCACGGCGCCGGCGGCGCGGCCGACCGCTTCCATCGCCATCGCGCCGAACAGATACGGAATCAGCCCGCCAATCAGCAGCCCGATGATCACCGTGTGGTCGGATAGATCGAAGGCGTACACCTGGTCGGGATTGGCCGCCTGCAGGTTGTGCGTGTAGTCGGCAAACAGCACCAACGCAGCCAGCGCCGCCGATCCGATCGCGTAGCCCTTGGTCACTGCCTTGGTGGTGTTGCCCACCGCGTCCAGCGGATCGGTAATGTTGCGGACCTCGGGGGGGAGCTCGGCCATCTCGGCGATGCCGCCGGCGTTATCGGTAATCGGCCCATACGCGTCCAGCGCAACGATCATGCCGGCCATCGACAACATGGCCGTCGCTGCAATCGCAATGCCGTACAAGCCGCCGAAATGGAACGCCCCCCAGATTGCTGCACAGACCGCGATCACCGGCAACGCGGTAGATTTCATCGAAATACCGAGCCCTGCGATGATGTTGGTGCCGTGCCCGGTGGTGCTGGCCGATGCAACATGCTGCACCGGGGTGTACTGCGTGCCGGTGTAGTACTCGGTGATCCACACGATCAGGCCGGTGAGCACCAGGCCGATCAGTGCGCAGGCGTACAACGCCGTGGCGCCGTGGATGTTGTCGCGCATCAGCGATTGGGTGATGGGCCAGTAAGCCAACGCCGCCAGCACGCCCGACACGATGACGCCTTTATAAAGCGCACCCATGATCGAGCCGCCGTCTTTGACCTTGACGAAGGCCGCGCCCACGATCGAGGCGATGATCGATACCCCGCCGAGCACCAATGGATAGAGCACGGCATGCGGGCCGGTGTCGGCCAGCGTCAGACTGCCGAGCAGCATGGTGGCGATCACGGTGACCGCGTAGGTTTCGAACAGGTCGGCCGCCATGCCGGCGCAGTCGCCCACGTTGTCGCCGACATTGTCCGCAATCACCGCCGGGTTGCGTGGATCGTCCTCGGGAATGCCGGCCTCGACCTTGCCGACAAGATCGGCGCCCACATCTGCGCCCTTGGTGAAAATTCCGCCACCCAGGCGCGCAAAGATCGAGATCAACGACGACCCGAACGCCAGGCCCACCAAGGCATGCAGGTTCTGCTCCAGTGGCAGCCCCATGCCTTGCAGCACAGCAAAGTAGCCCGCAACGCCGAGCAGCCCCAGGCCGACCACCAGCATGCCGGTGATCGCCCCGCCACGGAACGCCACATCCATCGCCTTGCCAATGCCATGCCGCGCCGCCTCGGCGGTGCGTACATTGGCGCGTACCGACACGTTCATGCCGATATAGCCGGCTAACCCGGACAATGCCGCACCCAGTGCAAACCCGATCGCGGTGTACCAACTCAGGAACAGCCCGACCAACACGAACAGCACTGCCCCAGCAACCGAAATGGTGAGGTATTGCCGGTTGAGATAGGCACGCGCGCCTTCCTGGATCGCGGCGGCGATCTCCTGCATGCGTGCATTGCCGCTCGACTGCGCGACCACCCAGCGCGCCGACACGATTCCATAGACGATTGCCAAGACCGCGCAACCCAGCGCAAGCCACAACCCGTAGTGTTCCAGCATGACCCCTCCCAAGAGAATGGATGTCGTCCGGTCGGGACGAACCAAGGGCGATGCACACAACGAGTGGACTGACGAATACGGACTCGACGGCCGCCTGGGCCGTAATGCGCGTCGCGAATGTTCAGATGGCCGGATCGCGGCCGAGTATGCGCCGCGCCCTGCGTGGCGACCAGCGTTATGGCTTTGGCGCGTCGTTCAGTTGCGGCGTGACAGCCTGCAGCCAACGTGATTCGGTCGACCAGGAGTGTCCATGTCCCACCATGCTGCGCAAAAATACGCCGCGATGCTCGCGACGCTGTTGCTGACGAGCCAAGCGTTTGCGGCCGATCCCACGCCCGAACTCAAGCCGCGCGCACCCGGCGCCGCGCAAGCGGTCGGTGCCGTGCACACTTTGCGTCAGATCCCGGAAGCCTGCGCACGCCTGGAAGGCGTGTTTACCGGAAATGCTGCACAGCCGTATACATTGTCGGTGGTGCGCAGCAGCCCCACCTGCCAGCCACGTGCACGCTTCGTGGATTTCGCCAAGACCGCGCCCAGCGTCGCCTCGGGCTGGATCTTCAACGATGTGATCCGTGTACCAAGCGCAGCGTGCCCGTCGCAGCAGGCGGTCGTGCGCGTGTGGCGCAAGCCGGCCGACGCAAAACCACAACTCGATGGCCAGGGCCAGTCGCGCATCTATCTGGAAGACGCCAAGCAGCAAGCCGCTGCCGGCAAGATTCCACAGGTGCCCATGTTCGCTGCGCAGATGACGCTGGAAGGCAAGGCGTGTCAGTAAGTCGAGACTTTGCTCTGCATCCATAACGACGAACCCCGGCCAGTCCGGAGTTCGCTTTCAGCGCATGCACAGGTGTATCAATTACTTCGACAGACGCCTAGACAACGCGCTTTCATCACCTGTCGTAATGACCGACGTCCTCAGCGCCAACTTTCGTCAGGGCGCAACCCACGTGCATGAGTTGCCCGATGTGCCGCCACCTCAGCGGAGAATTGAGCATCGCTGTGCATCCCACGCGGCGTCGATCTTACCCCTCCCAAACCGGCAACTTCTTCGCCACCGCGACATTCTTCAAACTCACATACTTCGGCAGGCCATCGCTGCCGTAAGCCAGCGGGGCTTCGCCCTTGATCAACGGGGCGAAGTAGCGGCGGGCGCGTTCGGTGATGCCAAAGCCGTCCTTGCGCAGGAAGCTGGGCGGCATCTTCTTTTCGTGATTGGCCACCTTGTGCAGGGGGGCGGGCACGATCTTCCAGCGGTATGGTGCGTCGCTGACGCGTTCGATCACCGGGATCACCGCGTTCATGCCTTTGATCGCGTATTGCACGGCGGCCTTGCCGACCGCTTGCGCCTGTTCCCAGTCTGTCTTCGATGCAAGATGGCGCGCGGAGCGCTGCAGGTAATCCGGTAGCGTCCAGTGCACCTTGTAGCCGAGCTCCTGCTTGACCTGTGCGGCCAGGAACGAGGCCACGCCGCCGAGCTGTGCATGGCCGAACGAGTCGGCCGCGCCGCCGGCATCGGCAACGAACTTGCCGTGTGCGTCCTGGATGCCCTCGCTGGCCACCACCACGCACCAGCCGACCTTCTCCACCACCTGTTTCACCTTGGCCAGGAATGCAGCCTGGTCGTAGGCGCGTTCGGGCAGCAGGATGATCTGCGGGGCGTCATCCGGGCCTTGCCCGGCCAGGCCTGCCGCTGCGGCCAGCCAACCGGCATGACGGCCCATCGCCTCATAGATGAAGACCTTGGTGGAGGTGTCGGCCATGGCGGCGACATCCAGTGCGGCCTCGCGTACCGAGACGGCGGTGTACTTGGCCGCCGAGCCGAAGCCGGGGCAGGTGTCGGTCACCGCCAGATCGTTGTCGATGGTCTTTGGCACGCCGATGCAGTGCAGCGGGTAACCATAGGCCTTTGCGAGTTGCGAGACCTTCCACGCGGTGTCGGCCGAGTCGTTGCCGCCGTTGTAGAGGAACCAGCGGACGTCGTGCGCGCGCAGCACGTCGAGCAGACGTTCGTACTGGGCGCTGTCTTCTTCCAGCGATTTGAGCTTGTAGCGGCACGAGCCGAATGCACCGCCGGGCGTCTGCGCCAGGGCGGCAATGGCGGCGGCGGACTCTTTGGATGTGTCGATCAACTCCTCGCGCAAGGCGCCCAGGATGCCGTTGCGTGCGGCCAATACCTTGATCTTGCGTGCGCGTGCTTCGGCGATGACGCCGGCTGCGGTGGCGTTGATGACGGCGGTGACGCCGCCTGATTGGGCATAGAGCAGGTTGCCAGTGGTCATAGGGGGACGGACTCCTCACATGGGGACATGGCGCAGGGGGACAGTGCCGGGACATTCCCCGGATGCGGTAAGCTGCACGGCCATACGGTCAGCGCCGGCGAAGACGTGAGTCTAACGCCGCCCACCGCAACGCGTTTTTATTCGAAAGTGGAGTCCACTGATGCGATTGGTTCTGTTGGGACCGCCCGGTTCGGGCAAGGGCACCCAGGCGACACGTCTCAAAGACACGTTTGACATTCCGCATATTTCCACCGGCGACCTGTTGCGCGCCGAAGTGGCCGCTGGCTCGCCGCTGGGATTGAAGGCCAAGGAAGTGATGGCACGCGGCGACCTGGTGTCCGACGACATCCTGCTCGGCATGCTCGAGGCGCGCCTTGGCCAGGCCGATGTGGCCAAGGGTTTCATCCTGGATGGCTACCCGCGCAACGTGGCCCAGGCCAATGCGCTGGACGAATTGCTCGGCAAGATCGGTCAGCCGCTGGATGCCGTGGTGCAGCTGGATGTGGCCAGCGAGTTGCTGGTCGAGCGCATCGCCGGTCGTGCCAAGGCCGAAGGCCGCGAAGACGACAACCCGGAATCGGTGCGCAAGCGTCTGCAGGTCTACACCGATTCCACTGCACCGGTGATCGGCTTCTACGAGCAGCGCGGCAAGTTGGCGCGCGTGGATGGCGTGGGTTCGCTGGACGAAGTGCTGGAGCGCATCAGCAAGGCGCTCGGACGCTGAGTCGGTAGGGGACGCACGGCGCAAGGCCCAGTCTCGGCCAGGCGCGGCCTCTGGTCGCGCTGCTTTCTCGCCGTGATCGTCCGGACAGCGCGACCCAAAAGAAAAACCCCGGACGTACAAGACGCCCGGGGCGGAATAACGCCAGTAGTAGGCTTGCTCAGAGCCCCGACAGCATGAGCTCCCTGGGGATTTGGCCTCTTGGGGAGTAGGACCAAAGGGATACTGCGACTGGCGTTCAGCATAGTGAGCGATGTGACCGGGTTCGCACATCGGGAAATTCCCGACAGTACGGTAGGAAAGCCCCGACACCTGGGCTTGCGTTGGATTGGAATGTCCGGCAACTGCGGCGATCGGCGACAATAGGCGGCATGAGCAAACTCCACATTCTCGGCATCGCCGGAACTTTCATGGGCGGTGTGGCCGCCCTGGCGCGTGAGCTGGGCTGGCAGGTGGAAGGCAGTGACCAGGCCATCTATCCGCCGATGTCCACACAGCTGGAAACGCTGGGCATTGCGCTGGAACAGGGATACGCGCCGTCCAATATTTCGCCGGACGCGACCGAGGTGATTGTCGGTAATGCCCTGTCGCGCGGCAATCCGGCGGTGGAGGCGGTGCTGGATGCCGGCCGCCGGTACACCTCCGGCGCGCAGTGGCTGGCCGAGCGGGTGCTGCCGGGCCGCGACACGCTGGCGGTCGCTGGCACCCATGGCAAGACCACCACCACCACCATCCTGAGCTACCTGCTGGAGGCGGCCGGGCGCGCGCCGGGGTTTTTGATCGGTGGCGTGGCCGAAGATTTCGGCGTGTCGGCGCGACTGGGCCAGGGGCGCGAATTCGTGGTGGAAGCCGACGAATACGACACCGCGTTTTTCGACAAGCGCAGCAAGTTCGTGCACTACCGGCCATTGGTGGCGATCCTCAATAACCTGGAATACGACCACGCCGACATCTTCCCGGACGTGGCCGCCATCCAGCGCCAGTTTCACCATCTGGTGCGCACGGTGCCCGCGCGCGGTCGCCTGATCGTCAACGGCGAGGACGCGCACCTGGCCGAGGTGCTGGCGATGGGATGCTGGACGCCGGTGGAGCGGTTCGGCTTCGAGGCGTCGCTGGACTGGAGTGCGCGTTTGATCGCGGCCGATGGCAGCGCATTTGCGGTGCTGCATCGTGGCGTGGAAATTGGCCAGGTGCAGTGGCCGTTGGTTGGGCGGCACAACGTCCTGAACGGGTTGGCGGCGCTGGCGGCGGTGCAGGCGGTGGGCGTGGATCCGGCGACGGTGATGCCGGCGTTGGCGCAGTTCCAGAGCGTCAAGCGGCGGCTGGAAGTCATTGGCAACGCGCGCGACATCACCGTGTACGACGACTTTGCGCACCATCCCACCGCAATCGCGACGACGTTGCAGGGCTTGCGTGCGAAGGTCGGGGCGGCGCGCGTGCTGGTGGCAATGGAGCCGCGCAGCAATTCGATGCGCTTGGGCGCGCATGCGCAGGCTTTGGCGCCATCGCTGCACGATGCCGATGCAGTGGTGTTTTTACATCGGCCGGAACTGGCCTGGGACGCGGCGCCGATCATCGCGCAGGTGCGTGGCGATGCGCATGTTGCGCACGACGTGGATGCATTGCTGCAGACGCTGGGCGAGATTGCGCGGCCTGGCGACCATGTGGTGTTCATGTCCAATGGCGGCTTCGATGGTGCGCCGCGTCGCTTCCTGGCGCAGTTGTCCTGATGGTGCCGCTCATGCCTACCGGCGAGACCAGCACCTTGCCGCTGTTTCCGTTGCACAGCGTGTTGCTGCCCGGTGCGGCAATGGGCTTGCGCGTGTTCGAGCGCCGCTATCTGGACCTGGTGCGCGAGAGCGGCCGCACCGGCAGCAGCTTTGGCGTGTGCCTGATCCTGGAAGGCGCCGAGGTAGGCGCGCCGGCGACGCCGGCGGCCTTCGGCACCGAGGTGCGTATCGAAGATTTCGATGTCGGGGCCGATGGCGTGCTGGTGCTGCGCTTGCGCGGTACGCGCCGCTTCCATGTACAGCGCTCGCGTATCCGCGACAACGGTCTGGTCGTCGGCCAGGTGAGCTGGTGCGAGCCCGACAGCGACGACGAATTGCGCCCCGAACACAGCCTGCTGGCCACGGTGCTCGAGCGGATGCTCGAACAGGTGGGTGGCGAATTCGCCACAGTGGGGCCAGGTTTGCTGGATCAGGCCGCCTGGGTTGGCTGGCGGTTGGCCGAGCTGTTGCCGCTGACCGAACAGCAACGTCTGTCGCTGCTGCAGCAAGACGATCCGCATCGGCGACTGGATCAATTGCTCGCCTGGATGCCGTAACGCGCCGACGCAATGGCGCAGGCGAGCCCATCACTGCGCTTGCACCCTTGCAACGGCACACTGGCGACGCTTGAGTGCGCTGCCGATGGCATCCACGCTCTGGATGCGTGCAATGGCCGCACTCGCTATCGATCCACGGGAGTGAGCCTTGATCATCGACGTCAAACCGCGTGTGGCGGATGTGTTCCACCAGGTCTGGCGGACCCTGGCGGTGTCGTTCGTGTGGGACGTGTTGATCACGATCATCTATTACGTGCTGCCGTTCCGCGCGCCGGCGTTGCCGCTGACCATCTTTGGCTCGGCGCTGGCGTTATTCCTGGGTTTTCGGGCAAATTCGACCTATCAACGCTGGTGGGAAGGACGCGTGCTGTGGGGCCAGATGATCAACGCATCGCGTAACCTGGTGCGTTTGAGCGTGAGCATTCTGTCCGGGCCGGAAGCGGCGGCGTTGAGGCGTACGATCGCGCTGCGCCAGATCGCTTACGTCAACGCCTTGCGCTGTCAGTTACGTCGGCTGCCGGTTGCCACGGCGCTGGAGTCGCGGCTGGATGCCGATGAAGCGGCCGCGGTGAGCACCCGCACCAACGTGGCCAACGGCTTGCTCGACATCACCGGCCGCAGCGTGGAGCAGGCGCGGCGCGATGGCTGGATCGACAGCATCCAGCAGGCCAGCGTGGAGCGCATCCTGGTGGATATCGCCAACGCACAGGGCGGCATGGAACGCCTGAAAAATACGCCGTTGCCGTACCAATACCGCTTCTATCCGAACCTGTTTACGCGGCTGTTCTGCGTGCTGCTGCCGATCGGTCTGGTGGAGACGCTGCAATACGCCACACCGGTCGGTTCGACCGTGGCCGGGTTGATGTTCCTGGCGGTGCTGAAGATCGGCGATGAGCTGGTGGACCCATTCGCCAACACCATCCACGACCTGCCGCTTGACACGATGTGCCGCACGGTGGAGATCGATGCGCTGCAGGCCATTGGTGAGCAGGCGCCAGAGCCGATGCAGCCGGTGGATGGCGTGTTGTGGTGAGCTATCGCACACTGGTTCAACGCGGTTTGTGCGCATCCGAACGGCGCTGAACCGACATGTCTCGGTTGCCTTGAAGGGTAATCGAACGGTGCGGATGCGTCGGTTGTAGAGCAGAGCATGTGCGGCCTGGCTGCCTGGCCCTTGCCCGCTCACCATCGCGGACACGCTGCAAGTACGTCCCTGTCAGCTCCGTGGCGGTCTCCATACCGCCAAGGGTCCCGCGACGGTGAGCGGGCAAGGACCAGTCGAGAGTTCGGTGTGTCAGTGCAGGCGACAGGCAATGTTTGCTGGCTATCTAAATAAGCGTTGGGAAATGGCAGTTGGCAACGCCCAAGCCCTAAGCTGCACACCGCCTTCGCGCCACGAGCCGCTTTTATAAAGCCGCCGCCCAATGCCCGTGTGCGGTGTCCTCGCCGCTTGCGTGACCGTTGGCAGCATGGATGCCGCCATCGAGCCCCATGGACGGGTTCACGGCGTGTCCGGCAAGTGGCGAGGGCATCGCGCACTCGGCGCACGAGGCTTTCGTCCTAAAATTTCAGCTGCATCCAGACAACGCCAGCACACGACCGCCACCGATACGGCGTTCAATGGCATGGCTGGCAGCTCCTGTCTCCAGAGCCGCGCGATCACCGTCCGCTTGATATCGCTGCCAGATCGATCAACGCTGCCGCTGTGACGAACCCGATGCAGCAGCATCAGACGCAACGGTTCCCGGTGGCGATGCAACGTTGTCGTTGTCATCGCCACGCACCGCACTGCCCGAGGTGCTGTCGATCAGGATCACCGGCACCTGCGAGCGACGACGCTGTTCCATGCGATGGGGCAGCGGGCCGAGTGCCTCGCGCAATGCGCTCAGTGCAGGATCGACGCCGCGCAGCGGGTACCACAGGCCGATCAGGCTGAAGTGGCGGCTGTAGCGCAAGGTCTGGGTGCTGCCCACCCACAGCGGTTGTGCATCCGGCTGCAGGCGTGCAGCCGCCGGCCACAGACGCAGCACATGCACGTGGCCGGGCGCGGCGTGACGCACCATCAACAGGGCTTCGACCTGCGTCTCCAGCGTGGCCGGCAGAATCGGTACTTCGTCGGGGCGGCCGCTGACATCGAGCAAGTGCAGCGCCTGTTCCCAGCCCGCCTGGGGCTGGACCCGCCAGCCGCGCGCCTGAAGCTGGCGCTGCAACGGGGCGAGCGGGCCGGCCAACTGGACGTCCAGCGGCCAACGCTGATCGTCGTCGAATTCGTTGCGGCGCGCCGGCAGCAGGCGCCATTGCTCTTCCCACCACTCGTGTGCGGGCAACTCCATCAATGCCGGCGGCGGCGGTTCGAACTTTGCCAGCTTGATGTCGAGGTTGCGCGGCGCAAAATAAATGGCACAGCTCACGAACACCCCGTAGAAGATCCACGACACCGGCTTGACCCAGAACGCGCGGGTGGCGCGGCGGCGGTAGGCAATGCCCAGCACCAGCAGCCAGAAGATGCCGAACAACATGCCGCCGACGACGTCGCTGAGCCAGTGCGCACCGAGGTACAAACGTGCAAAACCGATCAGCGAGACGATGGCGCCGCTGACCAGATACGGCCACACGCGGCGGCGGCCAGGCAACTCGCGCGCGATCAACAGCGCGAAAAAGCCGAAGGCGATCGTGGCCATGGTGACCGCAACCGATGGAAAGCCGAAACCGCTGCTGGCCGCAGGCGGGCGCACCACCTGCACGGTGGCGCCAAGCAGCTGCGTGAGCGCCAGGCCGAAGGCCAGCGCGATCACCCAATGGGCCACGGCCATCCAGCGACGGCGCCAGGCCAGATAGCCCATCGCGGCGGCGATGGCCGGCAACAGCACCTGCCAGTCGCCCAATGAGGCCAGCGCCACCATCGGGTAGTCGGCCAATGGGTTACGCAGCGCCAGCATCAGGTCGTGCACGGCCAGGTCCACGCGCACTGGCTCGCCGTGCGCCAGCACCACCATCAGCAGCACGAACCAGCCCCAGCCGAGCAGCAAGAGCATCAGGGCCATCATGGCCAGCGGCACCGATTCGCGACGGCGCGGGTCGAATACGCCGACCGACCAATTCCCCAGGACCGGATGCCGGTGCGACCACGCCAGCAGACGTGCCAGCAAGGCATCCAGATGGCCGGCCGACCAGCGGTACGAATACAGCACGACCGCCCAGGCAAGCCCGATCACGGCCGCCAGCAACGCAACCACCACAAACAGCCGCCCGGCCACCGCGGCCACTGCGTCGTAGGCCGTGCCCAGCACCCAGCCAGGCACCAGGAACAACAACGCCCACGAAACGCAGGCCAGCCCGCTGGCGACCAGATACCGTTTGAACGGCATGCGCGACATGCCGGCAATCGCCGGTACGAACGGGCGTACTGCACCTACATAGCGCGCGATCAGGATGCTCTTGAAGGCATTGCGCCGGAACAGCAGCTCGCCGCGCTCCAGCAGTTGCGGGTAACGCCGGAACGGCCAGTAGGTGTGCAGCTGATGGCCCCAGCGATGGCCGACCCAGAAGCTCAACGCATCGCCAACGAAAGCGCCCAGGGTGGCGCACGCCACCGCGTAGGGACCGTTGATCTGCCCGAGCCCGATGAGCACGCCAATGGCGAACAGCAACGGCAACGCAGGCACGATGGCGCCCAGCACGATGACCGCATCACAAAATGCGATGCCAAAGATCACCACGCCAGCCAAGGTGGGGTGGTGTCCGATCCACTCCAGCGTGGCGTCGATCCATGAGTTCATACCTGAATTATAGGTGGGCGCGGCGGCGCCTGACCTGCATCGTCCTCACATCGGGGGATTGGCTTCACCTGAGGTTGCAGCCATGCAGCTGCCGCACGCGCGCATGCCACGGATGCGCGCAGCGAGACAGACCTGCCGCCTACAATGGGGTATGAGTCACGACCCTGCAGCCAATCTGCCGCTGAAGTCCGATACGTTCGGGCGCATTCTGTTGGTCCGCGAGGGCGAACGCATGTTCGTGCGTCGCGACGTGAGCGTGGCGCCGTGGCTGTTGCGCGGCGTGGCCTGGTGGCTGGCACGGCGCGAGGCGCTGGCCTTGCGCCAACTGGATGGCGTGCCGCGCACACCGCGCCTGCTGGACTGGGACGGGCGGCACCTGGACCGCAGCTATCTGGACGGCGCTGCGATGTACCAGCGTCCGCCGCGCGGCGATCTGGCCTACTTCCGCAGCGCGCGCAGGCTGTTGCAGCAGCTGCATCGCCGCGGCGTGGCGCATAACGACTTGGCCAAGGAAGCCAACTGGCTGGTGCAGGAGGACGGCAGCCCGGCGGTGATCGATTTCCAGCTGGCGGTGCGCGGCAACCCGCGCGCGCGCTGGATGCGTCTGCTTGCCCGCGAGGATCTGCGCCACCTGCTCAAACACAAGCGCATGTACTGCCCGGCCGCACTGACCCCGGTGGAACGCCGCGTGCTCAAGCGCACCTCCTGGGTCCGCGAGCTGTGGTTCGCCACCGGCAAACCGGTCTACCGCTTCGTGACCCGGCGCGTGCTGCACTGGGAAGACAACGAGGGGCAGGGGCCGAAGCCCTGAGCGGCTGGGATTGGGGATTGGGGATTGGGAATTCGCAAAAGCGTATTGCTTGAGCGGTGGGTTGGTCGGTGGGAGCAATGAAGGAATAAGCTCTTACGAATCCCGAATCCCGAATCCCGAATCCCGAATCCCCACTCCCATGACGTTATCCGGCAAAACCCTGTTCATCACCGGTGCCTCGCGCGGGATTGGCTTGGCGATTGCGCTGCGGGCGGCGCGCGATGGAGCGAATGTGGCGATTGCGGCCAAGTCGGCGGTGGCCAATCCCAAATTGCCTGGCACCATCCATAGCGCGGCCACGGCGGTGACTGCGGCCGGTGGGCAGGCGCTGGCGCTCAAGTGCGACATCCGCGAAGAAGATCAGGTGCGTGCGGCAGTGGCGGCAACGGTCGCTGCGTTCGGCGGGATCGACATCCTGGTCAACAACGCCAGTGCGATCTGGTTGCGCGGCGCGCTTGATACACCGATGAAGCGCTTCGATCTGATGCAGCAGGTCAACGCGCGCGGCAGCTTTCTGTGCGCGCAGGCGTGCCTGCCGCATCTGCTGCAGGCGGCCAATCCGCACATTCTCACCTTGGCCCCGCCGCCATCGTTGAACCCGTCGTGGTGGGGCGCGCACACCGGCTACACGCTGGCCAAGATGGGCATGAGTCTGGTGACCCTGGGGCTGGCAGCGGAATTCGGCCCGCAAGGCGTGGCGATCAATGCGTTGTGGCCGCGTACCGTGATCGCCACTGACGCCATCAACATGCTTGCCGGCGTGGACGCCGCGGCCTGCCGTCGGCCGGAGATCATGGCCGACGCCGCGCATGCGGTGCTGACGCGCGCCGCGGACGGATTTTACGGGCAGTTCCTGATCGATGATGAGGTCTTGGCCCAGGCCGGCGTCACCGATTTGCGCGGCTATGCGATGGATCCATCGCGCGCGCTGTTGCCGGATCTGTTTCTGGACTGAGAGCGGCTAACCGCAAGGCGAGCAGTGTCGTGAGCGTGGACGGCATGCTCCAACCGCAGTGGACGCGTGGCACACGCGCTACCGAGCAACGGCCGCGTCCGCCTGACGGCGGCGCCGTGGCGTTGGCTGCTCCAGCGCCTCAGCCGTTGCCCAGCTCCGGCAGTGGCTCGGCGCATTGCCGGCAATAACGTGCGTCGGCCGCGTGGCCTTCCAGCCCGCAGCGGGCGCAGTTGCGCGCATCGCGTTTGCCGGTGTGGCCACCTTCGCGCAATGAGCTGGCCAGTTCGGCGGTATAGATGCCGGTGGGCACGGCGATGATGCTGTAGCCGATCAGGATCAGTGCCGAGGTGACGAATCGCCCAAGTGTGGTCTGCGGCACCAGATCGCCGAAGCCGACCGTGGCCATGGTGACGATCGCCCAGTACATGCTGGTGGGGATGCTGGTGAAGCCGTGCTGCGGGCCTTCGATGATGTACATCGTGGCGCCGGCAATCACGGTGATGGTGAGCACGGTGAACAGGAACACCAATACCTTGCGACGGCTACGCCACAACGCATCCAGCAATTGCCCGCTTTCTTCGATGTAGCGGGTGAGCTTGAGAATGCGGAACAGCCGCAGGATGCGCAGCACGCGCACCACCAACAGCGTCTGTGCGCCGGGCACGAAGAACGAGAGATAGCTGGGCAGGATCGACAGCAAATCGATCACGCCCCACACGCTGAGCGCGTAATGCAGCGGGCGCCGCACCACGGCCAGACGCAGCGCGTATTCGATGGTGAAGATCACCGTGAACGCCCATTCCAGCGGCACCAGCCAGTCCGCGGCATGCGAATGGATGCGCGGCACGCTGTCGATCATGATCACCACCACGCTCGCCAGGATCGCGACCACCAGCATCAGGTCGAAATTGCGCGAGGGGCGGGTGTCGTGGCGGTAGATGATGTCGAACCACTGCCGGCGCCAGCCATCGTCGGTGGCGGCAGTGAGTTGCGGATCGGAGAAGGGGCGCATGCGCGCATTGTGCCGCAGGCCGGCGAATGCGCGAGAATGCCGCTTCTCCCTCCGCTTCTGCGACCCATCCTCATGAGCACCGCCGCCGATTCGCCCCTGTCCCTCGCGCACTACTACCTGCCGGTGTATCGCCCGCGCCAGGTGGTGCTGGAGCGCGGCCAGGGCAGCCGCGTGTGGGATGATGCGGGGCGTGAGTATCTGGATCTGTCGTCGGGCATCGCGGTGAGCGGGCTCGGCCATAACGACCCCGATCTGGTGGCTGCGCTCACCGAGCAGGCCGGCAAGCTGTGGCACACCAGTAACGTGTTTTTCAGCGCGCCGCCGCTGAAACTGGCCGAAGAACTGGTGAGCGCCTCGCGCTTCGCGGACAAGGTGTTCCTGTGCAATTCCGGCACCGAGGCCAACGAGGCGGCGATCAAGCTGGTGCGCAAGTGGGCCAGCAGCCAGGGCCGTCCGGCCGATAAGCGCGTCATCGTCACCTTCCGCGGCAGTTTCCATGGCCGCACGCTGGCATCGGTCACCGCCACTGCGCAGCCCAAGTACCAGGAAGGCTACGAGCCGCTGCCGGGTGGATTTCGCTATGTGGATTTCAACGACGTCGCGGCGCTGGAAGCGGCGATGGCCAGCGGCGATGTGGCGGCGGTGATGGTCGAGCCGATCCAGGGCGAGGGTGGTGTGATGCCGGCCGCGCCGGGCTTTCTGAGCCGCGTGCGTGCGCTGTGCGACCAGCACGATGCGTTGCTGGTGCTGGACGAAATTCAATGCGGCATGGGCCGCACCGGCACGCTGTTCGCGCATTGGCAGGAACAGGTGACGCCGGACATCGTGACCCTGGCCAAGGCCTTGGGTGGCGGTTTCCCGATCGGTGCGATGCTGGCCGGGCCCAAGGTGGCGCAGACCATGCAGTTCGGCGCGCACGGCACCACCTTCGGCGGCAACCCGCTGGCCGCGGCAGTGGCGCGCGTGGCGCTGCGCAAGCTGGCCTCGCCGCAGATTGCCGACAACGTGGTGCGGCAATCTGCGGCATTGCGTGCAGGTCTGGAAGCGCTCAACGCCGAGTTCGGCCTGTTTGCGCAGATTCGTGGGCGTGGCTTGATGCTGGGCGCGGTGCTGGCCCCAGAACACGCCGGGCAGGCGGGGGCGATCCTGGATCTGGCGGCCAAGCATGGCCTGCTGCTGCTGCAGGCCGGCGCGGATGTGTTGCGCTTCGTACCGGCACTGAATCTGACCGATGCCGAACTGGCCGATGGTCTGGCGCGCTTGCGTCTGGCCATTGCCGAGTATGTCGCGCAGCCGTGATGTCGGGCGGTGCCTGCGCGCCCTCTGGCTGGCACTTTGCCGGCTAGAAGGGTGTTGGAGGATGCGTGGTATGGCATAGAACGCGCTGAGGCAGTGCGCGGTCTTTTGATTTGCTGGGTGGGATGGCTGTCCTCCGCCGTACCCTCACCCCAGCCCCGGTTGCACGCCCCGGCCCGCGCTTGCGACGCGGGCGCTCCAGGGCACGCGCGCCGGTGGCGTGCACCGTGCCTTCTCGCCCCCGGGAGAGCGGCTTTGTTTCATGCGAGCCCATAGCGCTTCAGCACTCGCCGCAACGCGCGGGCGTCGCGCACGGTGTCGGCGTGCAGGCCGGCCGCGCGTGCGCCACGCACGTTGACGAACAGGTCGTCGACAAACAACGTGCGTTCGGCGCGTTGCTCAAGCTGCGCAAGCGCGCGCTGATAGACCGGCACATCCGGTTTGCGGCCGCCCAGTGCACCGCTGCACAGCACGCGGCCCCGCAACAATGGAAATAGCGATGGCACGATCCGCTCGATCGCTTCTGCCATCAGCGGGCCGTTATTGGTGAGCACCGCCACCGCCGTGGTCGTCGATACCGCCAGCACCTGGGTCACCGCCGACGGGTCGGCGCGGCAGGCCGCCACGCGCGCATCGACCCAGGTAGCGCGATCGATCGGCTGCCCCAGCCCTTCGCTCAACTGCGCCAGATACGCCTGCGTGTCGATCGCACCAGCATCGTAGGCGCGCTCCAGACCCTGCGCGAACAACACCTCATGCACGCGCTGCGGTGGGCAATTCGCCGCTGCTGCAAGAGCGGCCATGCGCCGTGGCTGCGCGTAGTGCGCAAGCACGCCGTCGAAATCCAGCAACAGCAGCGATGGTGGTGCGGGCGACATGTGCGTGCTCGTGCGGTGGCTGCGCAGCGTTATCGATTCGGCGCGGCATGGCAAGCGCGCAAGACCTGCAATGCAGGACATTTGCGCAGGTAGGTGGCTGCGCTACCTATTCAGAGTTTTGAATTCGGCAGCGACCTACCCGCCTGCGCCGACCCCACCCGCCACACCGTGGTTGCGAAGCAATCGTGCTGGTTATGGTCACTGCACGCCGCATCCGCGGTATCAGCCGGTCTCGGGGGAGCGCCCGGTCACTCAGCACGCCACACGTCTCCAGGGGTTGATTGCATGCCAAAGTGCTTGAACACCGATCAATTGGCGGCCTCGGTCGCCGACATCCTCGCCACCACCCGCTCGCGCCACGCGCTGGCGTCGATGACCTTGCTGCTGGCCGGCGCGCAGGGCTTGCCTGCGCTGGCGCAAGACGCACGCACGCTGGATGCGGTCAGCGTGGTGGGCACCGGCTCCACGCGCACCACGGCGTCCATCTCGGTGGACGAGATCCAGGCGCAGGTGCCCGGGGTAGCGCCACAGCAGCTGTTGGCCAGCCTGCCCGGCGTGAACGTGCAGACCACCGATCCGTTCGGGCTGTATGAGTTCGGTGATTCGATGACGATCCGCGGGTTTTCCGCCAACCAGATCGGCGTGACGTTGGACGGCATTCCGATCGAAACCTTCGACACCCGCGAAGGCGGGCCGATCACCCGTTACGTGTCCAGCGAGAATCTGCTCGATGTCACGGTGTCGGCTGGTTCGGGTGACGTCACCCAGCCGTCGTATCACGCATTAGGCGGTGCGATCCGTTACACCAGCCTGCCACCGAAGGGCGGCGACAGCTGGAGCGGCAATCTCACCCAGACCATTGGGTCGGACGACCTGGTACGCAGCTTCGTGCGCCTGGACACCCCGGACTGGTGGGAGGGCGGCCCCAGCGCGTATCTGTCCGCCTCGCGCACGCAAGGCGGGGTGTGGGACATGGAGCCGGCCACGCAAAAGAGCGACCACTTCGAAGCCAAGATTCGCCAGGCCTGGGATGCAGGCAGCCTGACATTGGGCTGGATCTACAACAACCGCAAGGACTACGACGTGCAGTCGTACAACTCCGACGGTTCGGTGTCCTGGGATCTGCACGAGCGCATCACCGGCAACCCGGAAGTAGATGCCGAGCATTACAGCGAATGGCAGAACGGGCGACGCGATTCCTTGCTCAGCCTGCACGGCGATTTTCTGTTCAACGATGCGATCGGCTTCACCTTCACCGGCTATTACGAAAACAAGCATGGGTATGGCGTCGGCGGCACCCCGCCGAGCACGGCGACGGGCTTGTACAACGATGCCATCGCCGGCACACCGGGGCGCACCGATATCGCGATCAACGATCCGCAGATCGTCGATGCCAACGGCAATGTCACCCACGTCGGTGCGATGACGCGGCGCGAGGAAATCATGGGCGGCGATCGCTATGGCGTCACCACGTCGGTGTCGTGGGAGACCGAGCACAACAAACTCGAAGTCGGCGCGTGGTACGAAAACTACGATTTCGATCAGGTGCGCCCGCTGTACAACCTGGACCCGGCCACCGGCGCATTGCTCAAAAGCGCGCTGCCGATCGTGATCTACTACGACAACCACTTCTCCACCGAAGTGAAGCAGCTCTACATCAAGGACACGCTACGCCTGCTCGACGACCGGCTCACGATGGAATTCGGCGCCAAGGGGCTGGATGTCAAACGCGACTACAACGGCATCGCCAATCTCGACGACTTCAATGTCGGCATACGCCGCGATGTCACCATCAAGAACAGCGATTGGTTCCAACCGCAGGTCGGCGCCAGCTTCCAGCTTGCCGAGGGTGTGCAGGTGTTCGCCAACTACGCGGAAAACTTCAGCTCGGCGCCGCGGCTGGCGCTGACCTCCGGTGCGTTCAACCCGGATATCGCACCGGAAGAATCCACCAACATCGATATCGGCATTCGTGCCGAATCCACGCAGTGGAGCGGCTATATCGCCGCCTACAAGATCGATTACGAAAACCGCATCATCGCGCTCACAGACCCGGACCCCCTGGTGGTTGCGCCCACCGTCTACGCCAACGTCGGCGACGTGCAGACCTACGGCGCGGAAGTCTCCGGCATGTGGAAGCCGGCCCCGGGCTGGCGGTTGGGCGCATCGCTGACCTGGAACAAGTCCGAATTCCAGGACAACTATTTCGGCCCGGTCAGCGGCAACCTGGTGCAGGTGGAAGGTAACGAAGTGCCGGATGCGCCGAAGGTCATGTTCAGCGTCAACGGCGGTTGGGAAGGCGCGCATTTCTTCGCCAACCTCGATACCAAATACACCGGCAAGCGCTATGGCGACACACTCAATACCGATCAGGTGGATGCCACCTTCATCGTCAACGGCAGCGTCGGGTATCAGGGCGAGGACAGCGGGTTTCTTGCCGGCGGCCGGTTGCAGCTGTCGGTCTACAACCTGTTCGACAAGGACGATGCGATCGGTGCGGTGTTTCCCAACGAAAGCTCCGGTTCGTATCAGTTGATCGCACCGCGCCAGCTGTTCGCCAGTCTGGCGTACACGTTCTGAGGTGCAGCCGCGGCCGGCAAGGTTGCCGGCCGCGTGCGTTAGTCCATGACATGCAGGGGACGTGCGTTGATGCAAGGCAATCACACGGGAGCGATGACGCGGCGGCAATTGCTGGCGCGCATCGGCATGACCGCTGGCGGCGCAATGATGTATCAGGCGATGAGCAGCCTGGGCATGGCGGCCGAGTCCACCTTCAACGGGCCGCTGCAACTGGATGGCGACCCCAAGGGGACGTCGGTCTTGATCCTCGGCGCCGGGCTGGCCGGCATGAGCGCGGCCTTCGAATTACGCAAGGCCGGTTACCGCGTGCAGTTGCTCGAATACAACGACCGCCCGGGCGGACGGAACTGGACCCTGCGCGGCGGTGACCGCTATACCGAGTTGGGCGGTGCCACGCAGCATTGCCAGTTCGACGACGGGCTGTACCTCAATCCAGGGCCATGGCGTATTCCGCATCACCACAAGGCGGTGTTGAGTTACTGCAAGCAGTTTGGCGTGGCGCTGGAAGCGTTCAATCAGGTCAATTACAACGCGCTGCTGCACAGCCAGAAAGGCTTCGGCGGCAAACCGCAGCGCTTTCGCGCCATCGACGCCGACTACAAGGGCCACGTGTCCGAGTTGCTGGCCAAGTGCACGCAGCAGCACGCCCTGGACGCGGCCGTCAGCCGCGAGGATCAGGAGCTGCTGCTGGAATCGCTGCGCACCTGGGGGGCGCTCGACCAGAAGTTCGGGTATGTCAAAGGCAAGGACAGCAGCGAGCGGCGCGGGTTTGCGCGCTATCCCGGTGGCGGCTTGTCGGGCAGGCCGGAATTCTCCGATCCTTTCAGCGTGCAGGACGTGCTGCGCTCACGCCTGTGGACCACACTGGCGGCTGGCAACAACTACGAAATGCAGACCACCATGTTCCAGCCCGTGGGAGGCATGGACCAGATCGGCAAGGCATTCGCGCGTCGCCTGGGCGATGCCATCACCTATAACGCCAAGGTCACCAAGATCGATCAGGACGGCAGCGGCGTGCGTGTGTCCTGGCAGGATGCGACGCGTGGCGGCGAAGAACGTCTCGCCAGTGCGGATTGGTGCATCTGCACCATTCCGTTTTCGGTGCTCAGCCGCATGCCGGTCACTGCCAGCGATGCGATGACCACGGCGATCGGCAAGGTGCCGTACGCGGCATCGGTGAAAGTGGGCCTGCAATTCAAGCGCCGTTTCTGGGAAGAAGACGAAGCGATCTACGGCGGCATCAGTTACACCGATCTGCCGATCACCTTGATCAGTTATCCCAGCACCAACTACCACAGCCCGGGCAAAGGCGTGCTGCTCGGTGCCTATGTATGGGGGTTGGACGCCTACCAGTTCACCGCGATGCCCCCGGAGCAGCGCGTGCGTAAAGCGGTGGAGTACGGCACCCAGCTGCATCGGCAGTATCCGCGCGAATTCGAGAACGGCATTGCGGTCGGCTGGCACCGCGTGCCGTTCACGCATGGCTGCTTCGGCATGTGGAGCGAGCAGGCGCGCGCCGAGCATTACGAACCGCTGTGCCAGATCGACGGCCGCCTTGCGCTGGCCGGCGAGCACGTGTCGTACATCCCGGCCTGGCAGGAGGGTGCCATCCTGTCGGCACACGATGTCGTTGGCCGTCTGCATCGCAAGGTCATTGCCCAGGGAGCGCGCGTATGAGTCTGCTGCCAAGAGCGTGCGGCGCCACGGTTGCGCTCGCCATTCTCGCCTTGTTGCTGCCGCCCAACGTGCGCGATGCGCAGGCGCAGAGTTCCGATGCCACGCAGTTGTTTCCGCAGCAAGGCTTCGCCAAGGCCTCCGGTCAGGACGTTTACCAGGCCATCTGCCAGGGCTGCCATATGCCGGCCGGCGGTGGCGCGCAAGGTGCCGGCGACTATCCTGCGCTTTCCGGCAACCCCAAGCTGGCTGCCGGCCCGTACGTCACCATGATGGTGCTCGACGGCCACGCGGGGATGCCGGGTTTCGCCGACATGCTCGACGACCGCCAGGTGGCCGAAGTGGTGAGCTATGTGCGCACGCACTTCGGTAACGACTATGCCGAGCGCGTGACCATCGACGACGTCAAATCGCTCCGCCGCTGATCTTCTCTTCTACAAGGAATTGCCATGCCACGTTCCATCACGACCGTTCTTAGCGCCGCAGTAATGTGGGCTGCCAGTCTCGGTGCCGCGCACGCCGCCGAGGTGATCCGCCACAAGATTCCCAACAGCGATTTCCCAATTGCTGCTGCGGTGGAAATTCCCGCCGGCAAGGCCACGGTGTATGTCAGCGGCAAGGTGCCGGCGGTGATCGATACCAACGCGCCGAAGGATTCCGCTGCTGCCTATGGCGACACCAAGGCGCAAACGGTGAGCGTGTTGAACCAGATCAAGCAGCAGCTAACCACGCTGGGGTTGGGCATGGGCGATGTGGTGAAGATGCAGGTGTTTCTGGTCGGCGATCCGGCGATGGGCGGCAAGATGGATTTCAACGGCTTCATGGAAGGGTATCGCCAGTTCTTCGGCACCAAGGAGCAACCCAATCTGCCAGCGCGCTCGGCATTTCAGATCGCGGCATTGGGGAACCCGCTGTACCGGGTCGAGATCGAAGTGGTTGCCGTGCGTCCCTGAGTTCGCGTCTTCATCCTGCTGGAGTTTGTCATGAACACTGCTCTTTCGCGCCGCACGTTTCTACGCGACTCCGCGCTGTTCGCCGGCGCCGCCGGTGCCGGCAGCTTGCCGCTGCTGGCCAGCGCCATCGAACGCTCCACTGCCATTGCGCCCACACCGGCAACGGCGCTGACACCGGTAATGATCGATTCCAATGAATTTCCGGATGGACCGTCGGCTGCCGCAGTAAAGGCCATCGCGCAGATCGCACCGCAAGGCGGGAGGTATCTGCGCCAGGTACAGATGGAATTGATGACCACCCTGGCCGCCGAGCTCAAGCTGCCGGTGGATCATCTGATGGCGTACGCCGGGTCCACCGAGCCGCTCGACTACACGATGCTGGCATTCACTTCGCCCAGCGCCGCGTTGGTCACTGCCGATCCCACCTACGAATCCGGCTGGCGTGCGGCAACCCGCAATGGCGCGCGCTTGATCAAGGTGCCGCTGCGCAAGGATTTTTCGCACGATGTACAGGCCATGTGCGCGGCCGATGCCAACGCGGGAGTCATCTACATCTGCAACCCCAACAATCCCACCGGCTCGGTCACCGCACGCAAGGACCTGGACTACGCATTGGCGCACAAGCCCAAAGGCAGCGTGTTGGTGGTGGATGAGGCGTATATCCACTTCGCGCAAAGCACGCGCAGCATGGTCGACATGGTTGCCGCAGGCGAAGACGTGGTGGTGTTGCGCACGTTTTCCAAACTCTATGGCATGGCCGGCATCCGCCTGGGCTATGCGGCCGCGCGCCCGGACCTGCTGGCCAAGCTGAAGTTCTACAGCGTCAACAGCTTGCCGGTCACCGCCGCCGCTGCCGGGCTGGCCAGCCTGCGCGATCCTGCACTGGTGCCGCAACGGCGCGCACGTACCGCCGCTACCCGCATCGATGTGATGGACTTTCTCGCGCGGCAGGGCTATGCATGCACTGCCTCGGAGAGCAATTGCTTTATGGTCGATGTGAAGCGCCCGGCGGCTGGCTTCAAGGACGACATGGCCACCCACGGCGTGTTCATCGGCCGCAGCTGGCCGGTGTGGCCAACCTGGTCGCGCATTACCGTGGGTACCGACACGGAAATGGCGCGCTTCAAACACGCGTTCGTGCAGGTGATTGCCGGTAACCGCGGCCCGCTGCCGGCGCCGGGCGTGGCCACTGCAGCGGCCGATCCGATGGATGCATTTTTCCGTTACGCCTAGAGCGTGTTATGCACGTTGAGATGAGATGCGTTGGCCGTCAGCGGTGCGGAGCGGGTGCTGCGTGGTGCCGGGTTGGCCGGCGCCAAGGCAAGCCGCACGGCGCGCGCTCCGTGCCGCTGGCGGCCAACCCTCCGGGAAGCGCCCTGTGACGCGCCGAGACAAGGCGCACGCCTTGTCTCGGCGCGTCACAGGACGCTTCGCACTCACCTCGAAGTCAGAACACGCTCTGAGCCGGCGTGCGACGGAACGCTCGGTCGCCGACGGCCGAGCGTTCCACAGTCTTGGTCGATGCGCCCGCTGCGCAGCCGATGCGGGCATGATGCGCTGCTGATTGTGCATCGGCTACTCTGGCACTGTCGGCCTATCGCCATCACCGCCGCATCCGTGCACCGCATCCGCTGTGCTGCAACTTCCCAACGCAGGAGTGTTCTCTTGAAGCTGTTTTCCACGATTGCTATGTGTGCGCTGGCGCTGATGGCGCCGACGGCATGGGCACGGACGTGCGCGGTGACCATCACTGGCAACGATCAAATGAAGTTCGACCAGAGCACCATCAAGCTAGCCCCCGAGTGCACGCAGGTGGAGCTCACGCTCAAGCATTCCGGCAAGATGGCTGCCACCGTGATGGGGCACAACTGGGTGTTGACCAAGTCTGCCGATTTCCAGGCGGTGGCCAATGCCGGCGTACGTTCGACCATCGCCGACAGCTATCTGCCCAAGGCCGACGCGCGCGTGATTGCGCACACCAAGGTCATTGGCGGCGGCGACAGCACCACGGTGAGTTTTCCCACCAGCAAGCTGAGCAAGGGCGCAGACTACACGTTCTTCTGCTCGTTCCCCGGCCACTGGGCGATGATGAAGGGCACGCTGACGTTCGGGTGATGCGTGCGGGGCGGCCAACGCTGTCAAGCCTGGCCGCCACACGTGCAAACCTGCGTTGAACGCTGGATGCATGCGGATCTGGGTCAGTCAGGTTGCAGTGGCTGATCTGCATGCGAGTCGCTTGCACGCAACAACCCGCGTTGTAATGCTTGCGCAAGCGCGCCTTCGCGGCTGCGCGCATCGAGCTTGCGGTACAGGTTTTTCAGATGGAATTTGACCGTGTTTTCCGACAGGTGCAGGCAGCGTGCGATCTGTTTGTTGGAATAGCCGCGCGCCAGTTGCGCCAGCACTTCCAGTTCACGCTCGCTGAAGATGTCGCCGGCCGGATCGTCGTCGCCGCTGAGGCGTTCGAGCAACGCCTGGATGGTCAACGCACGCGTGGTGCCGCCCACGGTCTGCGGGTCGTGCTGGCGGAGCGAGCGCAGCATCGCCTTGGCCGGCAGGCCCAGTTCCACGATGGCCTGCCAGCTTTGCGTGAGCGCGACATGGTCCAGCGCGCTGTACAGATACGGCAGGGCGGCGACCAGTTCGCCGCGTTGCTGCAGTACCAGCGCGATGCGTGCACGGGTGCGCGCCAGATGGCAGACATTGTCGTTGGCCAGGCAGGCCCGCTCGATCTGCCCGAGGATGCTCAGCGCTGCGCTGCTGCGCCCGGCCAGGCGATGCCAGCGGGCCAGTGCGAAGCCCATCGCCGCGCGATCATGCCAGCGGTGTGGCGAGCGCAAGGTGTGCGCCAGGCCGGATTCGCCGCCGGTACGTGCGATCAGCACATCGATGGCAGCGTTGCCTGGATGTTCCAGCAACAGCATCAGCCGCCATGCTGCAGCCAGTTCCGACAAGCGCGCCAGCTTGCGTCCGTGAGCAATCTGTTCGATGTGCTCCAGCAACAGCAGCGCACTGCGTCCGCTGTGATCGCGCACGCGTTCCAACCCTAGCGCGGTGCCGTATCCGGCAGCCAGCACGTCCATGCCCCCATCGTGTTGCTCCAGCAATTCCAGCGCCGGGTGCAGCAGGTCGGCTGCGTCGTCGTGGTGGCCGCGTTCGTAGTGCAACTGCGCAAGCAGGCACTGAGCGGCGGCCTCCAGCACCCGATCCAGTTGCGGGGTACGTGCGCACCAGCTCAGTGCTTGTTGATAGCAGGCTTCCGCATCGCTGAGCCGGCCGCGATAGAACAGGCTCTGCCCCAGCGACAACATTGCCTGGCTGGCACCGACGTCGCTGCCGCCGCGCTGCATGGTGTCGCGCGCGTTGCGCGCGTAGCGCTCGGCAACCGCGAACGCGCCTTGCGCAATCGCGGTGGTGGCGCAGATGCAGAGCAACATGCCGCGGCCGAGATGGTCGTCTTCATCCAGTGCGCCGGCCTGGGCGGCAATCTGGGTCAGGCCATGCGGGTTGCCGCAGATTTCATCCAGACGGTCGCGCAGCAGCGCCACAACCACCGTGTAATCGCGCTGGAGCGGCTCGCGTAGCGCAGCCGGAAAATCGCGGAAGCGCTCCAGCAACAGGCGTGCGTGGCTGAACTCGCCCAGCCTGATGTGCAGATGCGCCTGGGTGAGATTGAGCGCGGGCGTGTCGCGAATGGTGCGGTGGTCGAAATGGCGCAGTAGTGCGCGCACTTCATGCGTGCCGTGAGTCAACAGCAGCTGCCAGGTGCCGGCGCGTGCGATGTAGCTGGCGGCAAGATCGCCGCAGTTGCCGCGCCACGCATGCCGCACCGCTTCGGCAAGATGCTGATGATCACCGAACCAGCGCGCTGCGCGTTGATGCAGCTGCACGCTCTGCCCTGGATATTCGCGGTCGAGCAGTTGCTGCAAGAAATCGGCAAACAGTGGGTGATAGCGGAACCATTCGCGCTCGCCATCCAGCGGCACCAGCAGGTCATGAAAATGCTCCAGCCGCGCCAGCAAGCGGCCGCTGTCCTCGCGCTGGCGCACTGCATCGGCGAGCGCGGCGTTGAAGCGTTCCAGCGGGCTGGTGCGTAGCAGGAGCTCGCGGGTGTCCGGGTCCAGATCGTTGACCACCTGTTCGGCCAGATACGCGGCAATCTGCGCGCTGCGCCCCGAAAAACGTGCGGCGACTTCCTGCTGACGTTGGGTATCGCCTTGCAGCCACAGCCGCGCCAGTTGCAGCGCCACTGGCCAGCCTTCTGTGTAGTTGCGTAGTTCGTCCACCACCGGTGTTGGCACGTGCGGGCCTAGCAACGCCTGCGCTTCGGTGTTGTCGAGCGCCAGTTGCGTGTTGCCGATGCGGCTGAGTTGTGCGTGCAGATCCAGCCGCGCCAGCGGCAGATTGGGCACGCGGCGGGTCGCAAGCACGAGATGCAGACGCCCACCACTGTGTTCGATCAGGCGTAGCACCAGTTCATCGACAGGGCTGCTGCCGAGTCGGTCGTAGTCGTCGAGAATCACGCTGATGCGGCGGGGCGCCGCGCGCAGCGCGCGAATCAGCAATGCCGTCGCCTCGCGCGGGTTGTGATCGCGGTTGTGCAGCACGGTGGCGCACAGCGCGTGGTCGGCGCCTGCGTTCTGCAGCGCCAGCGCAAGATGGCCGAGAAAACGGGTAGCGTCGGCATCTTCCTCGTCCAGCGACAGCCATGCCACCGGGCCCTGCTCGCGCATACTCAGGTGCGCATGCCACTGCGCCAGCAGCGTGGTCTTGCCGAATCCGGGTGGGGCGAGCAATAGCGTCAGCGGGCGTGCCTGCGCCTGATCCAGCGCAGCCAGTAGCGCGCCGCGTACCACCGCGGCGGGGCGCGGCAACGCAGGCTCCAGCTTGCCGGCAAGCAGCCAATCGGGAATCGCGGGGTCGCGCGAGGGTGACGGGCGCGGGGTGAGCAGCGCAACAGGCTTGAGCATGAGGCGAGAGCGGCCGTATCAAGCGTCGACAGCGTGCCGGCTCGGCACGCTGCAGATCGGGGTGAAACAGCGGCAATGCAGCGTAATCGCCTGATTCGGCGACGACGGTGCAGCGGCTGCGTCGAGGGTCCCCACCCATGCCCGTCCCTGAGCACCTTTCAGAAACATATGACAGCGACAGGACAAAAGCAAAGTGTGCTGCGCCGAGTCGAGGACTTCACCGCGGCAGATGCGCCTGCTTGTGCGCAGGTGAAGGAACGCTAGAGGTCGCCTGGTACCGGTGGCGCGCGTTCGGAGGCACCGCCACACAGCCTTGCGGGCACGCGGTCACGCGCACCGCAAACCCTCAACGCCCCGCGCTAATTGCGCACCGATTCCCAACTCCCCATTTCCGATTCCCAGCCGATCAGCGCGCCACGTCCGCAAACGCCTCGCGCGCTGCCGCCAGCGTGGCTTCGATCACCGCCTCGTCGTGCGCACTGGACATGAAGCCGGCTTCGTACGCCGAGGGCGCCAGGTAGACGCCCCGCTGCAGCATCGCGTGGAAGAATCGGTTGAAGCTGGTGATGTCGCACGCCGTGGCCTGTGCGTAGCTCTCCACGACGTCGTCGGTGAAGAACAGCCCGAACATGCCGCCAACCTGGTTGGTGGTCACGGCAATGCCGGCTGCGCGCGCGGCATCTTCCAGGCCTTCGCACAGCATGCTGGTGGCCTCGCTCAAGCGCGTGTGGAAGCCCGGCTCCTGCACCAGCTCCAGCATCGCCAGGCCTGCGGCCATGGCCACCGGGTTGCCCGACAAGGTGCCGGCCTGGTAGATCGGCCCGGCCGGAGCAACCTGCTCCATCAAGTCGCGGCGGCCGCCGTAGGCGCCCACCGGCATGCCGCCGCCGATGATCTTGCCGAAGGTGGTCAGGTCCGGGGTCACGCCGTAATGCGCCTGCGCACCACCGAGCGCGACGCGGAAGCCGGTCATCACTTCGTCGAAGATCAGCAACGCGCCGTGCCTAGTGCACAGCGTGCGCAGATGCTGCAGATAGCCGGCCTGCGGCGGAATGCAGTTGGCGTTGCCGACCACCGGCTCGATGATCACCGCCGCCACCTCCGCACCGATCTCGTCGAACAGCGCGGTGGCGCCCTCGAAGTCGTTGAAGCTCAGCGTGGCGGTCAGTTCGCTCAGCCCTGCGGGTACGCCGGGCGAGGTCGGTACGCCCAGGGTCAGCATGCCGCTGCCGGCCTTGACCAGGAACGAATCGCCATGGCCGTGATAACAGCCTTCGAACTTGATGATGCGATTGCGCCCGGTGGCGCCACGCGCCAGGCGTACCGCCGACAGCGTAGCTTCGGTGCCGGAGTTGACCATGCGCACCATCTCGCAGGAGGGCACCAGCCGGGTGATGGTCTGCGCCATCGTCACTTCGGCTGCGCACGGTGCACCGAACGAGAGCCCGTTGCGGATCGACTGCTCGACCGCTTCGCGCACGGCCGGGTGGTTGTGCCCGGCAATCATCGGCCCCCACGAGCCCACATAGTCGATGTAGCGGTTGTCGTCGACATCGAACAGATAGGGGCCATCGGCGCGCGCCACGAAGAACGGCTCGCCGCCGACCGACTTGAACGCCCGTACCGGCGAGTTGACGCCGCCCGGTAGCAAGGTCTGCGCCTGGGCGAACAGGGCGTGGGAGCGGGAATGGTTCATGCGCAGATCCTTGAGGAGTACCGATTGGGGGCATCGACGCCCGGCAGCGGGCATCGCGTCCGCCATTGTCAGGCCTGCGGCCGCGCGCGCCTACCCGTCGGACGCCCGCCTACCCGTCGAAGTGGGCGGGTGGGGGAACTTGGCTGCCTATGATCGAACGCGACGGGATCGACAGTTTGGAATGAGCTGATGGCGCCCAGTCATTGGCATCCGGCTGTAGATGTTCAGAAAGTGTGATTTCGGTGGCCGTTGGCGCCGTTCGTTTGTCGCTTGCCGACAGTTCAAGACCTGGGGAGAGAGCATGAACCGTAGTATCCAGAAGCGTGCCTTGGCATTGGCCTTGGTCGTGGCCATGGGCAGCGTCCACGCGCAGTCCACCACCGGCAGCATCGTCGGTAGCGTGGGGCAGGGCAGTGGCACGAGCGTGCTGGTGGAAAACAACAGCGGCTTCAGTCGCGAGGTGCCGGTGGACGCGCGCGGCCGCTACACCGCCGGCAATCTGCCGCTGGGCACCTACAAAGTGACGGTCAAGCGCGAAGGCGCGGTGGTGGAAACGCGTGAGAACGTCGCCATCACCGTCGGGGCCAATACCGACGTGTCGTTTGCTGCCAGCGCCGCGGGGAGCGGCGTGCAGACCCTGGACAGCGTCACCGTCAGCGCCGCCAGCCTCACCACCATCGACGTCAGCAGCGTGGATACGCGCACCGTCGTCACCGCCGAACAGTTGCAGCAACTGCCGCTGGGCCGCACCGCCGAAGCGATTGCGCTGCTGGCACCGGGGGTGGTGGTCAACAGCGGCGGTTTCGACAACGGCCCGCTCGGCGGCTCGCTTCCCAGCTTCGGCGGCTCGGCCGCCAGCGAAAACGCGTACTACCTCAACGGTTTCAACACCACCACCATCAGCAACAACCTGGGCGGCCTGACCCTGCCTTACGGCGCCATCGACCAGCAGGAAATCTTCACCGGCGGCTACGGCGCGCAGTACGGCCGCGCCAACGGCGGCGTGATCAACCAGATCGGCAAGCGCGGCACCAATGAGTGGAAGTTCGGCGCTGCAGTGATCTGGGAGCCGAATGGCCTCAAGGCCAATCAGCGCGACATCTATTGGCGCCCGGACAGCCAGGGCAGCACCATCAACAACGCTGCCTACCGCTATGCGCGTGCGGCCAATGGCCTGTATCAGCCCGCCAGCGAGGCCGAAGCCAACCAGACCACCTACAGCGCCTATGTCGGCGGACCGATCATCCAGGACAAGCTGTTCTTCTTCCTGGCCGCCGAGCAGGTGAATTCTGACGGCGTACGCGTAGGCACCAATCGCGACACCGACAACGGCCGCACCGGTGGCCTCACCGACTACGACTACAAGCAGAAACGCTGGTACGCCAAGGTGGACTGGAACATCACCGACAACCACCTGATCGAGGTGACCGGTGCCAGCGACGTCGCCGAAACCAACGGCTCGATCTATCGCTACGACTATGTTGCGCGTGAGCGTGGTGCCTACTTCACCGACGAGTCCACCTGGAAAACCGGGCCGACGCTGTTCACCGGCAAGTACACCGGCTATCTGGGCGACAACCTCACCGTGACCGCGCTATACGGCAAGATGAGAACACCGGACGAGCTGACGCCGTTCAACTACAACGCCGCCAATGGCCCGGTGATCAACAGCGCCGCATTGCAGAATCCTGCCTACACCGGCGGCACACCGCGCATCGGCAACCAGCTGGTCACTTCGGTCAGCTCGCCGGACCGCGAGTACAAAAAAGACAACCAGCGCCTGAATCTGGAATGGCGCATCGGCCACCACACGCTCAACTTCGGTATCGATAACCAGAAGTCCGAAGGTATCGATGTGGGCTCGATCCTCTCTGGCCCCGGGTTTGCCTGGACCTACGGACAGACCAACGACCCGTACGGGCTGGCCACCGGTGGTCTGGTCAGCCAATCGGCCAACGAAGCCGGCGGCATCGGTGCGCCAAGCCCGGGTTTGGTGGATCCGGTCAACGGATCCAGTGGCTATTACGTGGTGCGCAACATCAACACCAGCCTGTATTCGTACGAAGCCAAGCAGCGCGCCTACTACATCGAAGACAAGTGGCAGGTCACCGACAATCTGCTGCTGAGCCTGGGCTTGCGCAAGGACGAGTTCACCAACTACACCCCGTTCGGCGATCCCTATATCGAAATCGACAACGCGTGGGCGCCGCGCCTGGGCTTCAGCTGGGACGTCAATGGCGACTCCAGCTTGAAGGTGTTCGGTAACCTTGGCCGTTACTACCTCGGTCTGCCGCTATCGGCGGTGAGTCTGTTCACCCCGGCCACCACCACCGATACCTACTACACCTACAGCGGCATCAATGCCGACGGCACGCCGATCCTCGCGCAGCAGCTGGGCTCGGCGGTGTCGGCCAATTCGCGCTTCGGTCGCATCGCCGATGTACGCACCGCGGTGGCCAAGGACATCGAAGGCGAAAACCAGGACGAACTGATCCTCGGGTTTACCAAGCAACTCGATAGCGGCTGGGTGCTGGGCGTGCGCGGCACGCATCGCCGCCTCAATGCCGGCATCGACGACCAGAACTACGATGTCTCCAACACCGCCTTGATCGATGCGGCAGCGGCGCAAGGCGTGACCATCGATTTTTCCAAGGTGGCGGGCGCATCGTTGATCAATCCGGGCCAGACCAATACCTGGGGGGTGATCGGCACCGATGGCCAGTTCCATGAAGTATCGGTGAGCCGTGAGGCGGCAGGTTTTCCGAAGTTCAAGCGCAATTATTCGGCGGTGGAATTCAATCTGGAGCGTCCGTTCGACGGCAAGTGGTATGCCAAGGTCAACTACGTCTGGTCGCATAGCTACGGCACCACCGAAGGCCAGGTGCGTTCGGATCTATGGCGCACCGGCGGCGCGCTCGGTAGCTATCAGGGCCAGGCCTCGGTCTCGACCACGCAGAGCTGGGATCACGCGGCGTTGATGGAACACTTCAACGGCGATCAATCCAACGATCACCGTCATCAGCTCAAGTTGTTCGGCTTCTACCAGTTCACCCCGCAATGGGGCGCCTCGGCCAATTTCAGCCTGATTTCCGGCGCTCCGCACAACTGCCTGGGCAACTACTACGGAACCGAATACAGCGGCCGCGATCCGGCCGGCTATGGCGGCAGTGCAATTACCGGCGGCCCGTACCACTACTGCTACAACCCGGAGACCGGCACCGGCGTGGCATCGCCTCCCGGCTCGCAGGGGCGCCTGGGCTGGATTGCGCAGCTGGATATGGGCGTGACCTACAAGCCGGCCTTTGCCGACGGCAAGCTTGCAGTGCGCTTTGACGTATTCAACATCACCAACGAGCAGACCGCGACCAACATCTACCCGTTCTCGCAGCTGCCCGACAACACCACCAACCCGCTATGGGACCAGGTCGTCGCCTATCAGGCGCCGCGCTCGGGCCGGGTGACGTTGAGCTACGATTTCTAATCGCGTCATTGATAACTGCAGTCCAGGCAGCGACGCGTGATGGCACGCGTCGCTGTTTTGTTTTTGGGGGTGGCGCTGAAATCGACATCATTCTGATGAGCGAGAACACGCCGCCTGCGCGGTGGCTTGGCTGCGTCAAGTGGACTCAAGGCTGGACGACTAAGCGGCAGACTTCAGCTTCATTGCCTGAAAAGCTGCCGTATCGTGGCCAACAGACGCAGCGAGCAGCCGTCAGGTGGACGCGGACGGCGCGGAGGAACCGGGGCGCACGGGCGGACATCGATTCCAAGCATCGGCCGTGCCCGCCTGGCGGCTGCGCAGAAGTGTCGTGAGCTGCTCTTGATCAAAACCCGTCGCGATACGCCTGCACCGCCGCGACCGGATCAGGCGCCGCGTAAACGCCACTGACCACGGCAATCAAGTCCGCACCCGCACTCGCCAGCGCAGGCACCTGCGCAGGCGCAATGCCGCCAATCGCGACGCGCGGCAGGTCGAGTCCGGCGGCTTGCTGCAGCAATGCAGGCGTCGCGCGCCGGGTGGTCTGCTTGGTGGTGGTCGGGAAAAACGCACCGAAGGCCACATAACTGGCGCCCGCTTTCGCTGCGGCGCGCGCGCGCTCGATGTCGTCGTAGCACGACACCCCAATGATGGCCTGCCTGCCCAGCAGCGCGCGCGCTGCCGCCACGTCCCCATCGTCTTCGCCCAGATGCACGCCTTGCGCACCGACCTGGGCCGCCAGCTGCGCATCGTCGTTGATGATCAACGGCACGCCATGGGCCACGCATGCCTCGCGCAGGGCGCTGGCCTGGCGCAGCCGCAGCGCCGCATCCGCCTGCTTGTTGCGGTATTGCAGCCAGGTGATCGACCCCAGCAACGGCGCCGTGCGCAGGAGCAGGCGCTGCGTGTTGGGCTCGTCGGGGGTGATCAGGTAGACGCCGCGAACGTTAAGACGGTTGGGCATGGCAACGCTTCCGAAAGCGGTGGATGGGATGGGACAATGCAGGCCCACTGTTGCATGACCGCGATTATCCGATGAGCGAGACATCCACGACCACCTACCGTACCTGGATGTGCGTCGTCTGCGGGTTTCTCTACCATGAGGCCGACGGCATCCCCGAAGAAGGCATCGCCCCGGGTACCCGCTGGCAGGACGTCCCCGACACCTGGACCTGCCCCGATTGCGGCGTGACCAAGGAAGACTTTGAAATGGTGGAGATCGACTGAGCTGCCGCCAACGGCGTGCAATCAGGCAGTGTCCTCTACCGTGATGCTGTTGCGATGGGAACAGGCGAATGCGTACGTTGCCGAGAACCACACGGCGATGCCCTGTCTGGGTAGCCTGGCCTACCTAACCAGCGCGTAGACCGGCTCAATGCGCCCGCGCGCGCTGGCTGTTCAATTCCACCAGGTGTTCGTGCAGATGGGCCGCGTCCTGCGCGCCCGGGTTGAGCACCAGGTAGCGCGAGAGATCGTGGCGTGCGCCGTTGCGGTGGCCCAGATGCAGATAGGCCATGCCGCGGTCGCGCAGGGCCTCGGGTTGGTCGGGCACCAGCTTCAGGATGCGGTCGGCGCTGCGGGCGGCGCGGTCCCAGTGCTCGGCATCGGCGTAGACACCGTGCAGGTTGCGCAGGATGCGGATCAAGATCGCGCGGTGCGGGGCGGGGTCGAGAATCTGCGCCAGCGCGCGGTCGTCGGGAATTTCACCGCCCAGATGCGGGCGGGCACGTTCGCGCAGCTCATCCACGCCCAGCGGACGGCCGCCGTTGAACGGGTCCATCACCAGCACGCCGTCATCTACCGGCAGACGCACCAGGAAATGGCCGGGAAACGACACCCCCGCCAACGGGATGCCCAGCCGGCGCGCCACTTCGATCTGCACCATCGCCAGCGAAATCGGATTGCCCAGCCGGCGCTCGAACACCTGGTTGAGGTAGCTGTTGCGCGGGTCGTAATATTCGTCGTGATTGCCCGAATAGCCCAGCTCGTCGAACAGGTAGCGATTGACCGCCGCCATCTTCAGCGGCCAAAGATCGATTGCGTCCACTTCCCGGCGCAGATGCTCGACGTGGCTCTGCACCAGCGTGTCGTACAGCTCGGCATCCAGCTGCGGATACTCGTCGCGCGCGATCAGTAGCGCGGTGGACATCAACGGCACCGCATCGTCGTCCAGGCTGGCGAGCGCGGTCCAATGGGGAAGTGGGAGCATGTCGACCATGCTGCCAAGAGTGTCGGCAAGCGGCGCAGGGTTCAAGTCCGGTACTTCCTGACAGGGACGCGGGCCGCATGAATGCGTCACGCTGACAGGCGGCTCTGCGTCCGACGGCTGCAGGCGCCCGTTCGGGAAGGTGACGCGCAGGTCTCACCCGACGGCAGGCCGCCATGCCCCTGGCTGGCATGGCCCCAGAGCCTGCGCGCAGCCGCTTATTTGAGGGTCGGGATGTCCGGGCTGAAGCGCAGCGTGGCGCCATCCTTGAGACCGAGCTTGGCGGCCTGGCCGGCATTTAGCTCCAGCACGTAGCGCGCGGGCTGCTTGCTGGGGTAGGGCGGACAGGCGTCGCCGGCCGAGCACGGCGGCACATCGCGCTGCTGGGAAACCAGCCGGCGCTGTTCATCGAAATACAGGATATCCAGCGCAATTTTGGTGTTCTTCATCCAGTACGCCATCGGCTCCTGGCGGTCGTGGATGAACAGCATGCCGCGGTCCTGGTCCATGGCATCGCGAAACATCAGCCCCTTGGCGCGATCGGCATCGTTGCGCGCCAGTTCTACCTTGTAGCGCGTGCCTGCCAGTTCCACCCAGCTGTCGCCGCTGCTGGCGCAGCCGCCAAGCAGGACCAGAAGCGCAAGGATCAGAAAACGAACACAACGCATGCGGCATACCAACTGGCAAGGAAGCCGCACCATCTGCCAAGCGGCCGCGTGCGTCAAGCTGCTGCGGTGCGTTGTGCGTTGTGCGTTGTGCGGTTGCTGCAAGCGCGATGTGGGCGATCCGCCATCGCTTCGCGATGCGGGCCGTCACTGCGCATGCGAAGGCCCGCACGCGATCCTTAGATCACCCGCGGTGGCTCGCCGCCCACGATCACCACGTCGGCCGGGCGCCGCGCGAACAAACCCACGCAGACCACGCCAGGAATCTGGTTCAAGCTGCGCTCCAGCCCTACCGGGTCGGTGATCTGCAGGTGATGCACGTCCAGCACCACGTTGCCGTTGTCGGTCACCACGCCATCGCGCCACACCGGCTGGCCGCCGGTCAGCGCCAGGATCTGCCGGGCGACCAGGCTGCGCGCCATCGGAATCACTTCCACTGGCAGCGGGAAGTTGCCCAGCACCGGCACCTGCTTGCTCGGGTCGACGATGCAGATGAAGCGCTCGCTGGCTTCGGCGATGATCTTCTCGCGCGTCAGCGCCGCGCCGCCGCCCTTGATCAGGCAGCGGTTCGGGTCGCACTCGTCGGCACCGTCCACGTACAGCGACAGATTGCCGGTGTGATTGAGGTCCAGCACCTCGATGCCCTGCTGGCGCAGGCGCGCGCTGCTCTGTTCGGAACTGGATACTGCGCCCTTGATGCGATGGCCGATGCGGCCCAGCGCGTCGATGAAGTAAGCCACCGTCGAGCCGGTGCCCACTCCGACGATCATGCCGTCTTCCACGTAATCGATCGCTTTCTCGGCGGCCAGGCGCTTTGCTTCGGACATTGTTGAGGCTCGGGATTGGGGATTGGGGAGTCGGGATTCGTCGGAGCGTTGCACGTCGGGCTGCGGGGATTGAGCGAATCCCCAATCCCGAATCACGGCGATTCCATCGCCAGCAACAATTTCCACTGCGCAGCGGTGACCGGCAGGATCGACAGGCGGTTGCCGCGCGCGATCAGCGGGAAGCCTTCGCCCAGCGCATCGGCCTGTTGCTTGATTTCGTCCAGCGAAATCGTGCGTGCGAGTTTGCGCTCGAACGCCACGTCCACCAGCATCCAGCGCGGGTCTTCGCGCGTGGACTTGGGATCGTGGTAGTCGGAGGACGGGTCGAACTGGGTGTCGTCCGGGTACGCCGCGCTCGCCACCTTGGCGATGCCGACGATGCCGGGCACCTTGCAGTTGGAATGATAGAAAAACACGCCATCGCCCACGTGCATGCCATCGCGCATGAAGTTGCGCGCCTGGTAATTACGCACGCCGTTCCACGGCTCGGTGCCGACACGTTCCAGATCATCGATGGAGAACGTGTCCGGTTCGGACTTCATCAACCAGTAGCGCTTGCGGGCAGTCATTCGGAAACGGTGTCGTCTTTCAGGAAGGTGGCGTGTTCGGTACAAATGGCGTCGACCGCCACATCCCATGCTTCGGAGGGCAGGGCGGGCACCTGCTGCGCAGCGAAGCCGACACCGACCAGCCAGGGAGGCGGCGCCTGGCGATGCCGGAACGCGAAGCTGCGATCATACCAGCCGCCTCCCATCCCCAGCCGACGGCACGCCGCATCGAAACCGGTCAGCGGCGTGACCACCAGTGCCATCTCCTCCGGTGCCAGCGTGTCGGCGGCTGCCACATCCGGCTCCGGAATGCCGTAGCGATTGCTCACCAGCGGCTGGCCCGGCCGCCACGGTGCGAAGCGCAGCACGCGTCCATCCAGTACTGGCAGGCAGTAGCGCAACCCCGCCGGCAGGGTCAGCTGCCAGCGATGCAGCGCAATTTCGCCATCCATCGCCCAGTAGCCGGCCACGGCGCCGCTATGCGGTGCGAACGGCAGCGCCAGCAAACGCCCGGCCAACGCATCGGCTGCGGCCAAGCGCTGCGCCGCCGGCAGGCTGCGGCGGTGTGCGCGCAACTGCTTGCGCAACGCGTCTCGGTCCTCGGTCATCGGTATCTCGCAGCGCAATCGGTGCTGCATTGTCGAATGCGCGCACGCGCCTGCCTAGCGTGGCGTGCGATGCGGGCCGCAGCTGCGCCTGCGTTGCGGGCGTGCCGATGGAGCCATACGGTGTGCGCACTGCCGGGACATGTCCCCTGCATCTGCACGTGCATGGGCGCTGCAGCGTGCGCGTCGCCACATGCGGCAACGCCACCGACACAGCACCAGCACCGCGACCGCAACACACCGGCCGTGCCGCTTCAGCTACCGCATGCCAGATCTTCAGACGCGCAAAAAGAAACGACGCCCGAAGGCGCCGTTTCAGATTTGCATTCTCCGCCGTGACGATGCGGGCTAAACGACCTTGAACCCGGGGTTCAAGTGGGGACGTTGTGAGGCCATCGGGCTTCCCGCTACAAGGCGGACTTGCACACCCGGCTTCGTCGCGCCCCCGTGGTCGTAATTAAGGGACAAGGCGAATGTTTTGCACGCTGTCGTTTACAGCAGAGAACGCAGGCGAATTATAGACCTCTGTGCCGCGATGGCTAGCCCAATCGTCGGTCAGCGGGCTTGAGGATTCATATTTGCGATGGCAGTGCGAATTCCACTCAGCGCGGTGTGTCGGCAACGCTGTCGAGCCGGCGATTCAAGGTGTCCAGCGTATTGGCCAGCTCACGATCGTAGCGCGCCTGCTGTTCGCGCAGTTGCTGCAACTCATGCGCCAGATTGAGCGCAGCCAGCACCGCGACACGATCCACCGCCGCCATGCGATTGCTGCCGCGGATCTCACGCATGCGTAGATCCAGCAGCCGCGCGGCAGCGGTAAGACTTTCGCGCTCGTCCGCCGTCACGCCCACCGTGTATTCACGATCCAGAATACGGACGCTGACCGGTTCGTTGTTGCTCACGTGTGCTGCTCCAATGACTTCAGGCGGGCGATCATCGCTTCCACCCGCGAGCGCGCCTGCTCGTTCTTGGTCAACAGTTGCGAGCGCTCGCCGATGAGCTGCTCCTGTTGATGACGCAAGCTGCGATTCTCGTCGGCAAGCCGTTGGGTACGCTCCACCAACGCCTCCACGCGGGCGGCGAGTGCGCTGATCTGAGCGAGGGCGGCAGCGTTGTCCATGCGCTCACGATAGGGGCGCGTGCGCGGGGTGGTCAAGCGCCCATGCCTGCCCCGATTCCCGGCGTCAGCACAAGCCCTGCAAGGCCTGGCACAGGATCCAGACAGCCGGCATCGCAGGCGCGGAACGCGCGCTGAAACGCGCAGATCGCGGCCCACGCAGGCCGCCTTGGTACACTGGGAAGTCATATCGCCGGCCGTGCGCCGGCACCTTTCGCTCTTCAGCCTGGATGACCCGATGGATCTGCCCGACGTAACCGCTGTGCAACACGAAAGCCGTCAGCTCGCGCTGGCGTCCTCTGCAGCGGAGTTGCATGGTGGGCTGTGCGGGTGGCTCTCCGGCGGCGGCGCCGACAGTGCCGACTGGCTGGCGCGCGTTCTGGCCGACAGCGGTCAGGTGGCACCCAGGCAGGGCGGGGCGCTGGATCAGCTGCGGCAGGCCACCGTGGCGCAACTGGAAGACCGCGATTTCGCCTTCGAGTTGCTGCTGGTCGAAGACGGCGCCCCGTTGCCGGCGCGCACCGATGCGTTGTTCGACTGGTGCCGCGCCTTTCTGGGCGGCTTCGGCCTGGCTGCGCAGCAGCGTCCGGCGCTGAGCGAAGAAGGAGAGGAAGCGCTGCAGGATCTGGCGCGTCTGGCGCAGGCCTCCAGCGACGACTTCGATACGGCCGACGAGGACGACACTGCATTGGCCGAGATCGAAGAATTCGTGCGCGTGGCGGTGCTGTTGCTGCATGGCGACTGCGTGATGGGGCCGCGCTTTCGCCAGCGTCTGAACTGACTGCCGGCATGAAGAAGCTCACCGGGATTGGCGCGGCCGAGTACGCGCGCCGGCGCAAGCAGCTGATGCAAATGGCTGGCGATCAGGCGATTCTGATCTTGCCGGCCGCGCCCGAGCGCGTGCGTAGCCACGACACGCATTACCCGTATCGACAGGATTCGGATTTCTGGTATCTGAGCGGGTTTGCGGAGCCCGAAGCGGTGCTGGTGCTGGTGCCTGGCCGCAGGCATGGCGAAGCGATTCTGTTCTGCCGCGAACGCGATGCCGAGCGCGAAGCCTGGGATGGCCCGCGCGAAGGTCAGGAAGGTGTGGTGGAACGCTACGGCATGGACGATGCGTACCCCATCGACGATGTCGACGAGATCCTGCCCGGCCTGCTGGAAGGGCGTAGCCGCGTGTACTACCACTTCGGGCGCGATGTCGACTTCGATCTGAAATTGATCGGCTGGCTCAAGCGCGTGCGCGAGCAGGTGCGCCACGGGGCGCAGCCGCCGCACGAATTCCTCGAGCTCGGGCATCTGTTGCACGAGCAGCGCCTGTTCAAATCACGCGACGAAATTGCGCTGATGCAGCAGGCTGCCGACATCAGCGTGCGCGCGCACCGTGCAGCGATGCGGCTGGCGCGGCCGGGTGTGCATGAATACGAACTGCAGGCCGAGGTCGAGCGTGAATTCCGCGCTGCCGATGCATGGCCGGCATACGGCAGCATCGTCGGCACCGGCAGCAACGCCTGCGTGCTGCATTATCGCGCCAACAATGCGCGCAGCCGCGATGGCGAGCTGGTGTTGATCGATGCCGGTGCCGAGTATCGCGGCTATGCGGCCGATATCACCCGCACCTTTCCGGTCAACGGTCGCTTCGCGCCAGCGCAGCGTGCATTGCACGATCTGGTCGGCGCTGCGCAGGCGGCTGCGCTTGCACAGGCGCGGCCCGGCGTGGCGTACGAAGCCGGGCATCTGGCGGCGGTGGAAACCTTGACCGAAGGGCTGCTGCGCCTGGGGCTGCTCAAGGGCAAGCTCGAGCGCAACATCGCCGATGGACACTACAAGCGCTTTTATCGGCACAAGACCGGCCACTGGTTGGGCCTGGATGTGCACGATGTGGGCGACTACCGGTTGGCCGGCGATTCGCGGCTGCTCGAGCCCGGTATGGTGTTCACCATCGAGCCGGGGCTTTACGTATCGGCCGACGACACGTCGGTAGAGGCCAAGTGGCGCGGCATCGGCATTCGCACCGAAGACAATGTGCTGATCACCGCCGATGGCCATCGCGTACTGACCGATGCGCTGGCGCGCAGTGCCGACGAGATCGAAGCGGAGATGGCCGGCGGCGCGTGAGCGCCGGCGCGCGGGTAGGTGGCAAGGGCCGACACGACGTGGCGGGCGTCATGACGTAAGCCGCAGGCGCGGCGCAATTGCGGCAGTCGTGCCGTGGTGCACGCCGATTCCGGGCATCGGCTGCACGCGTCTGGCGGCTGCGCAGGCCCATGTTGGCTGCAGTTATTGGCCCAGCTGCGGCGCCTGCGTGCGTTCGGGCTGTTGCGCTGGCTCGCTCGGCCCGCCGAGTTGACGCGCGCGCTCGAACGATTGCTCTTCCGGCGTGGCCAGCGCCTGTTCGGTTTTCATGTGCGCGCGCAGATGCGCCGGGTTGGCCGGATCGCCCTGCACCACGAACACGTTCTCGCCGCCGTGCACGCCGCGATTGTTCGCTTCGCTCATCAGCACATGATCCACGCGTGACAGCCCACCTTCCTTGGCCAGCGGCAACAAGGCGGCGGTGAGGCGTGCGCTGGTCTGGTCGGGGGCGCGGCCGTGCGCCGCATCGATCGCATGCACGCCGCGTTCGATCTGTTGATACATCGGGTGGTCCGGGTGCGAGCTCTGGCGTGGGTCGTTCATGGCGGTGTTCCGTAGCGTGGTGCCCAAACGTTGCGGGGCGTGATCGGGTGGTGGATGGCGTGGCTGAGCGTCCATTTCAAGCGTTCGCCATGCTGGCCCGGGACTCCAGCCGTGGTGTGGTCAGGCGCGGCTGATGTTCATGCGGCGGCGAAGACCGGGCGGGTCAGATTTTCCGCGCTGCCGTCGGTGCACGCCACCTCATCTTCGATGCGAATGCCGCCATAGGGCTTGAACGCTTCCACGCGCTGCCAGTCGACGCTGGCGGCGTGGCCGTTCTTCTTCACTTCGTCCAGCAGCATGTCGATGAAGTACACGCCAGGCTCGATCGTGACCACCATGCCGGGCTCCAGCACGCGGGTCAGGCGCAGATACGGGTGGCCGGGCGGGCGTTCGATGCGGCCGCCGCGGTCGCTGGCGGCAAATCCGGCCACATCGTGTACTTGCAGGCCGATAAGATGGCCCAGGCCGTGCGGGAAGAATGCAGCACTGACGCCGGTGGCCAACGCCGCTTCCGGCGAGACGGTCAGGATGCCGAACTCCTTGAGGATGCCCATCAACGCCAGATGCGCGTCGATATGCAGCTGCTTGTAGTCCACGCCGGCGCGCACGTTCTGGCCCATGCGCAGCTGGGCGGCATCCACTGCATCGATCAGCGCCTGAAAGTCGCTGCCGGGGTCGGCGGCGTAGGTGCGGGTGATGTCGCTGGCGTAGCCGTATGCGGAAGCGCCGGCGTCGATCAGGAAGCTGCGCAGCGGTTGCGGCGGCTGCTGGCCCAGTTCGGTGTAGTGCAGCACCGCGCCGTGTTCGTTGAGCGCGATGATGTTGCCGTACGGCAAGTCATTGGCGTCCTGGCCCACTGCCGCGCAATACGCCATGTGGATGCCAAATTCGCTTTGTCCGGCGCGGAACGCCGCTTCCGCAGCGCGATGGCCGCGCACCGCCAGTTGCTGGGCGATGCGCAGCAATGCCAGCTCGTAGGGCGTCTTGAACGCGCGCTGGTATTCCAGGTAATCGAGCACCGGCTGCGGGTTGTTCGGCACATACGCACCGAGCGTGCTGTGCGGCTCGCCGAGAATCGCGCAGCGCTCGGCGTGTTTGGGCAGCAGCGCCAGCGCCTGCTCCGGGGTGCGGATGATGTGGATGTCGCAGTGGTCGACCCACCAGCCGCTGGGCGCGTCGGGCACCACATGCCAGTAGTCGAACGGCTGATAGAAGATCACCGTCGGGCGCTTGCCCGGCGTGTAGACCAGCCAGCTGTTGGGGACCCGCGTCAGCGGTACCCAAGCCTTGAACTGCGGGTTTACCGCGTAGGGGTAATCGCGGTCGTCGAACAGCTGGTAATGCGTGCTGCCGCTGGGAACCACCAGATGCTCGAAACCGCCGCGTTGCAGCGCTTCGTCGGCGCGCGCGGCGAGGGTGCGCAGGTGGTCGGAGTACAGGCTGCTCAGGGAGGGCTGGGGCATGCGGGGCTCGATCGGCAATACAAAGGCGATGCGCAGTTTGCCGCAATCCCTGCAATGGCGCTGTGTCCTTGCATGGCCGACAACCAAGGTGCAATCGTCCATGGGCGACGGTTGGCGCGAAGGAGCAACCGTGGACGCATCGTGCCTGCTGCCACGCACATAGGCAGCGCCCGCTTGGCCATTGCGCCGCCGTGTGCCGGCCGCGCTTACCCGGCCAGATGTTCTTCGGCGATCCAGGCGCGCAGGCGCTGCCGGTGCGGCTCGGACATGGTCAGGAAGCGGAAGCCCGCCCAGGCCTGCCCGGGGGCGTGTGCGGCTTCGGACCACAGCAGATGCACGCCGACATCGATCTCGGTCGCGCGGCCAACCCGCTCGGGCAGCAAAAAGCGCAACTGGTACAAGGCATCGTCGTGCAGCGGCACCGAGGCCAACAACAGCATGCCGGTTTCGGACACATTGCCGACCCGGCCGATCTGCGCCTCGCTGAGCGTGTCGATGACCGGCAGCAGGTCGGTCGGCTGGCGGCGCGGTGCGCGGCGGGTGTCCTGAATCATGGCTGGGCCTCGGCGACAGGCGACTGGCCGGCCAGGCTGCGCAGCGTGCGCACGGTGGCATGCCAGGCGCGATCGATCAGACGCGATTTTTCTTCCACCACCAAACGTGCCTGCCCACCGGCCATCAGCCGTGCCAGGCTGTCCAGCGAGTGCTCGCCCACCTTCTGCCCACGCTGATTCACGAACAGCGCGTTGCCGGTCATCGGGCTGTACCAGGACAGGCGTTGCCGGCGCAGGTCACCTTGCTGGTTGACCACGAATTCGAACCAGGTGCCGAACGGCAAGCTGCGCACCTGCAGGTAGCACTCCTCTTCGGCAGGCGTGCGCGGCGTGGCCGCCTGCTTGCGCGCAGCGCTGTCGCCCTGCTCGCCAAGCCGCGCGCGTGCCTTGAGTTTGGCGGCAAGCTCGGTGCGCGAGGTCACCTCGTCCTCGCCACCGGGCGTGGACAAACGCCGTGCGATCGCCGCTGCTTCATCGTGGTGATACCCCACCTGCAGCAATGCGGTTTCCACCTCGGTGCCCAGTGCGATGTCGATGGGTTGGCCCTTGCTGCGGCAGGTCACCTCGCCAATGCGTGCGGTCAGCGCCTGGCGTTCGTCCCATTCGGGCGACTGCTCGCCCTGCCGCAGCAAGGTCAGCGTGAGCACGTCCGACCAGGCCTGGCGCAGTAGCGATTGCACGAAGCGCGGCGGCGCGCTTTGTTCGCACAGCTGCTCGATGCGCGCTTCGGCCTGCTGCTTGGCAGATTCCAGCCGCTCCTTTCCGCGCGCAGCATCCACATGCCGCCGCTCGGCCACCTCGGCCTTGCGCGCGAGGGTGCGCAGATGCGTCTGGATGTCGTCGTTGGCCGCGGCGAAAACAGCCTCGTCGCCTTGGTAGTCGTTGACGATCTTGTCGACCGCGCTGCCCAGCTTGTGCAGCAGGTGCGGGTCGGCATCGTCCTCGCCCAGCCACATGGCCCCGGACTCGGCGACGGTGTTGAGCAATTCGCGCACCGGGTGCTGGTCGCGCACGAAAAAATGCGCGTCGGTCAGCGCCGCGCGCACCACCGGCACCTGCAACTTGGCCAGCAACGCCTGGGCGGGAGCTTGCTCGCGCACTTCGCGCTGCATTTGCGCATAGAGCAGGCCGAGCAGATCGAAGGTGTCGTTGTCCTGCGGCGATAGCGCGGCATCGGGGCCGTGCTGGCGACGCAGCACCTCCAGCACCTGCCGTTGCACCGCATCGATGCCGGATGCGTGTGGCGTTGCTGCCGCCTGCGTGGCCAGCGCACCTTGCAGGCTGGCCAAGGCATCGCCAAGCGCCGCCTTGGGCACCGCAGCGGCGGCGCTGTGCTGCGATGCCTGGGCGACAGCGGCAAGCGAGGTGGGAGAGGGCGCCACGACCTAGTGATGGACGGGCGCCCTCGTGCCTGCGTGGCTTGCGTGCACCGCTGCCTGCGACTGCCGTGCCGATGCCATCAAGCCGCCCAGCGCCTGCACTGCATCGCTGAGCGCCGGCGACAGCGCCTGCGCGGGTGGAGCGATTGCCGTTGCTGGTGGCGCGGCAGCGGGATCCAGCAAGGCGCTCTGCCACGCCGTCGGTGCGGCTTGGCCTGCCCAGCCGGTGGCCGGCCGCGGCGTGCGCGGGCCGGCACCAGGCTTGTTCATTGCGGCAGCATCTTTCGACCCGGGCGCCGCTGCCGGTGGCGCACGCCGCGCCTGCACCTGCGTGGGCTTGATCAGATACGGGTGATAGACCAGCCCCGGCAGGATGCCTTCCTGGGCCAGCGCGCTGTTTGCACTTTCGAACAGATCGCCCAGTCGGTCCATCACCTGGCGCTCGAACACCTTGTACAGCGTCAGCTGTCCATCCAGGCTCAGCCCCAGCGTTTCCCCGCACTGACGCACGATGCGGCATAGCGCGTACGGGCCAAGCGGCAATTCTTCCAGCTCGAATTCGGGTACCGTACCGATCACCGCCAGGCGCTGCGCCAGCAAGAGCAGTGCATCGGCGCGCCGCGATGTCTCGCGACGTGCGATGTCGCTCAGCACGATGTCGCGGTCGATATCGGTGTCTTCGACCAGGGTCAGCATCTGTGTTTGCGCAGGCGTATCGGTCGATGGTGTCAGTACCGGGCGTTCGCGCAGGCTGGCCAGCGCTTGCGCCAATTCCTGCAGGAATGCCTGCGGGAAGCGATCGATGTGATCGCGCAGGCCGCGCATCTGCGCGTAGGTCTCAGCCTGGATCTGGCTATTGCGTGCATGCTCGGCCTGATGCAATAGCTCGCGTTCCAGCTCGACCACGGTCAGCCGCAGCGGTCCGCTCAGCGCCTGCACGCACTGCGCGTGCAGCATGCCGAGCAATCGCCGGCCGCGCGCGGACACCGGCGCATCGGCAATCGGGCCGCTAACTGCAGGTTGTAGGGGAGACACGTGCATGGACATCCGGGGGGAGGAGGCTGGCTCGGTTCAAAGCGTGAGCTATGTAGCATGTTTTTTCGCTGACCGCGCGGCATCGGCGCGCGCTGGCGCATCCTGCCCGCGATGTCCCAGCCGGCGGTCATGCGGGTATGCGCCCCGGTCGTACAGCCGATCCACCGGTGATGCCGGGGCGCCCAGACCCGCTCATACGTCGCGCACGGTCGTGAGCCAGGCATGGATGGCGCACTGGACGCAGTGTGCGCAGGCGGTACATGCCGATGCCAAGCGTCCTGCCGCGCCAGCCTGGCAGTGAGCGTAGTCGCTCGCTGCGCCTAGACCAGGAACAACTCGACCACATCATTGGTGAAACGCCGTCCCAGCTCGGTCGGCACCACGCGCCCGTCTTGCTGCCTCATCCAGCCCTGTGCCACTGCGCGAGCCAGCGGCGCCTCGATGGCACAGGCCGCAAGGCCAGTCGACGCCTCGAAATCGCTTAGCCAGAAGCCCTCGTGCAGGCGCAGCAGGTTGAGCATGTATTCGAACGGCAGCCGTTCGCCCGGCACGATTTCGTCCCCGCCGATCGATGCAGCGGTGCCGGCGCTGGCCAGATAGCTCTGCGGATGCTTGTGCTTCCAGCGCCGCAGCACGTGCTCTTCGGCACCGGAGCTGATCTTGCCGTGCGCGCCCGCGCCGATGCCCAGGTAATCGCCGAAACGCCAGTAGTTGAGGTTGTGCGCGCACTGCCGCCCCGGCTTGGCGTATGCGCTGACTTCGTACTGGGCGTAGCCGGCGTCGGCCAGCAGGCCTTGGCAGTGTTCCTGGATATCCCAGGCGGCATCGTCGTCGGGAATGCCCTTGGGCGGCCGCGCGAAGAACACCGTGTTCGGCTCCAGCGTAAGCTGGTAATGCGACAGGTGCGCCGGCTGCAGCGCGAAGGCGCGCTCCAGATCGTGCTCGGCCTGCATCGGCGTCTGCTCGGGCAGCGCATACATCAGGTCGATATTGAAATTATCGTAGCCGGCGTCCTGCGCCAGTTTGATCGCGCGCTCGGCTTCGGCGCTGTCGTGAATGCGGCCGAGTCGCTGCAGCGCCACATCGTCGAAGGTCTGCACGCCGAAGCTCAGGCGGTTCACGCCAGCAGCGCGGTAATGCTCGAAACGGCCATGCTCGGCGGTACCGGGATTGGTTTCCAGGGTGATTTCAAGATTCGGGGCAAAACGCAGCCGCGCCGCCGCTGCCTGCAGGAAGCGGTCGATCGCCTGCGGCGGAAACAGGCTGGGCGTGCCGCCGCCGAAGAACACCGAATGCACCACGCGGCCCCAGACCAATGGCAGGTCCGCATCCAGGTCGCGGATCAGCGCGTCCACGTACTCCTCGAACGGCAATGCGCCCTTGGCCGCATGCGAGTTGAAATCGCAGTACGGGCACTTGCGCACGCACCAGGGCAGGTGCACGTAGAGCGACAGCGGCGGTGGAATCAGCTGGGGCATTGCGCGAGGTGTGCCTTACAGCGACATCGCATGCAGCTTGTGCTGCAGCGTGGCCAGGGCGACCGCACGATGGCTCAGGCGGTTCTTCAACGCGGTGTCCATCTCCGCCGCGGTCAGGCCATACACCGGGTCCAGGAACACCGGGTTGTAGCCGAAGCCGCCAGCGCCGCGCGGTTGCGTGGTGATCACCCCTTCCCAGCTGCCTTCGGCAATCAGCGGCTGCGGATCTTCCGGATGCCGCAGCAACACGATCACCGCATAAAACCGTGCGCTGCGGCGATCGCTCGGAACCTCGCGCATCGCATCGAGCAACTTGGCGTTGTTGGCCAGCGCATTGGTCGGGGTGCCGGCATAGCGCGCGCTGTACAGACCGGGTGCGCCATCCAATGCATCCACGATCAGCCCCGAATCATCGGCCAGGGCCGGCAAACCGGTGACCGCGCTGGCATGGCGCGCCTTGATCAGCGCGTTCTCGACGAAGGTCAGGCCGGTTTCCGGGACATCTTCCACGCCGAGCTCGCCTTGCGCGACGATGCGCAGCGGCAGGCCGGCCAGCATGGCGCGCAGTTCTTCCAGCTTGCCGGCGTTGCCGCTGGCCAGGACCAGGTGTTTCATTGTTTAGGCTCCAGCAGATCCCACTTGGTGCCGTACAGATCGCGAAAGACCACGACCGTGCCGTACGGCTCGTCGCGCGGGGTTTCCAGAAATTCCACGCCGAACGCCTGCATGGCCGCGTGGTCGCGCCAGAAGTTGTCGGTGTAGAGGAAATGATCCACCCGTCCACCGGTCTGGTCGCCGATGCGCGCGCGCTGCGCGTCGTCGGCCGGCTGCGCCAGCAGCAGGGCGGCATCGTCTGCGCCGCCCGGGCCGATCACGACCCAGCGCTTGCCGTCATCGAGCGGGCGATCCTGCAGCACGCCGAAACCCAGCGCGCCGGTGTACCAGGCAATGGCCGCATCGTAATCGGCAACCAGCAAGGTGGTCAGGGCGATACGACGGCTCATCCGGCCAGCGCAGCGCGTTGCAGTGCGAACAACTCGCCCATGCCTTTTTCGGCCAGGGCAAGCAGCGCGTTGAGTTCGTCGCGACGGAAGGCGTGGCCTTCGGCCGTGCCCTGCAGTTCGATGAAGCCGCCGCCATCGTTCATCACCACATTCATGTCGGTATCGCAGTCGCTGTCTTCCGGGTAATCCAGATCCAGCACCGGCTCACCACGATAGATGCCGACCGACACCGCAGCCACCGCGCCGATCAGCGGGTGCTTCTTGATGTCGCCGCGCTTGAGCAGCAGGTTCACCGCATCGGCCAGCGCCACGTACGCGCCGGTGATGGCCGCGGTGCGGGTGCCGCCATCGGCCTGCAGCACGTCGCAGTCCAGTGTGATGGTGCGCTCGCCAAGTGCATTGCGGTCCACGCAGGCGCGCAGCGCGCGGCCGATCAGACGCTGGATTTCCAGCGTTCGGCCGCCCTGCTTGCCGCGCGCGGCTTCGCGGTCGGAACGGGTGTGGGTGGAGCGCGGCAACATGCCGTATTCGGCGGTGACCCAGCCTTCGCCCTTGCCGCGCAGGAAACCTGGCACGCGGTTTTCCACGCTGGCGGTGCACAGCACGCTGGTGTCGCCGAAGCTGACCAGCACCGAGCCTTCGGCATGGCGGGTGAAGGCGCGTTCGATGCGCACCGGGCGCAGCTGGTCGGCCGTGCGGCCGCTGGGACGGGAAAAGGTCATGCGATGAGTCCGGAAGTCGGGAGGTAGGTCTGGCGCCACTGCGCAGCGTGCAGGCAGCCGGCGAGGGCGGCTAGGGTACCATTCGCGCTTTGACGGCACGGGATTGACGATGATCCGAAGCATGACTGCGTTTGCTGGCAGCGAACGCATCACACCCTGGGGCACGCTCGGTTGCGAGCTGCGCTCGGTCAACCACCGCTTTCTGGAAGTGGGTGTGCGTCTGCCCGAGGAATTGCGTGCGCTGGAACCGCTGCTGCGCGAGCGCGTGGCAGCAAAGAACAGCCGTGGCAAGCTGGATCTGACCCTGCGCCTGCGCGCGCCCGACAATGCGCAGACGCTGGCGGTCAACGAATCGCTGCTACAGCAACTGGGTGCGCTGGCCACGCGCCTGGATGGCGTGTTCCCCAAATTGCAGGTCGGCTTCACCGACCTGCTGCAGCTGCCCGGCGTGCTGCAGGTGCAGGACGTGGACGCCCCCGCGCTGCAGGCGCAGGCGCTGGCGTTGCTGGAGGAAGTGGTGAGCAGTTTCGTGATCGCGCGCGAGCGCGAGGGCACCAAGCTGGCCGAGGCGATCAGCGAACGGGTGGATGCCATCGAACGCATCGCCGCGGAGGTGCGCATCCTGATTCCGGTGATTCGCGAAGGTCAGCGCGCCAAGCTGGCCGCGCGCCTGGCCGACCTGCCGCATCCGGTCGATCCGGGCCGTGCCGAGCAGGAACTGGTGCTGTGGCTGCAGAAGCTCGACGTGGACGAGGAGCTGGACCGCCTGTCCAGCCACATCGCCGAAATCCGCCGCGTGCTCAAGCAGCGCGAGCCGGTCGGTCGCCGCCTGGACTTCCTGCTGCAGGAGTTCAACCGCGAAGCCAATACGCTGGGCTCCAAGTCGGTGGACAGCCGCACCTCCAATGCCGCCGTGGATCTGAAGGTGTTGATCGATCAAATCCGCGAGCAGGTGCAGAACATCGAGTAGCCGGGATTTGTGATTGGGGATTCGGGATTGGTCGATGGCAAATCCCGTGCCTCTGCGGACCGCGTTCAATCCCGGTAGCATGTCGACCCCGGTGGCACCGGTCCGCAGTCCGTTCGCGAATCCCGACTCCCCAATCCCGAATCCCTGATCCTATGCGCGGCACCCTCTATATCGTTGCGGCCCCCTCCGGCGCCGGCAAGAGCAGCATCGTCAACGCCACCCTGGCACGCGACCCGAAGATCGCCCTGTCGATCTCGTTCACCTCGCGCGCGCCGCGGCCGGGCGAACGCCATGCCGAGCACTACCATTTCGTCTCCGCCGACGAGTTCCAGGGCATGATCGAAGCGGGCGATTTCTTCGAATACGCGCTGGTGCACGGCGACTGGAAGGGCACTGCGCGGCAGTCGGTGGAGCCGCAGCTGGCTGCCGGTCATGACGTCTTGCTGGAAATCGATTGGCAGGGCGCACGCCAGGTGCGCCAGAAGGTGCCCGATGCGGTCAGCGTCTTCATCCTGCCGCCCTCGCGCCAGGCGCTGGACGAGCGCATGCGCAAGCGCGGGCAGGACAGCGAGGACGTCATGGCGCAACGCCTGGCCGCCGCCCGCGAAGAGATGCTGCATTTCGAAGAGTTCGATTACGTGATCATCAACGAGACCTTCGATACGGCGGTTTCGGAGATGTGCGCGATCTTCACCGCCAGCCGGTTGCGTCGGCAGGCGCAACAGCAGCGGCACGCCGGATTGATCCAGGCGCTGCTGGACTAAGCGCCGCTGGCAAGGCTGCGCTGATCGCCGACGGGCGCAGCCGCCGCGCGAGGCGGCATTCCATCCGCTTGCACTGCGTTCAGAACGCGCCGGCCGCGCCAGCGACGGCTCAGGACGGTTTCCTGCTCGCTCCAAGCGGCTCAAACTGCTGATTCCAAAGGAAACTGAATGGGTGGCGGTTGCTGCGACGCCGGCCGGGGCGTACACTCCGCCCCCCTTTCCCTCATTCGATGCGCGGCCGTTGCCGGTCGCCGGGAGCCCGCATGGCCCGCATTACCGTAGAAGATTGCCTGGAAGTCGTGAACAACCGTTTTGAGCTGGTCATGATGGCCTCCAAGCGCGCCCGTCAGCTCGCCAACGGCGTGCAGCCGCTGATCGAGAATGCCGATGCCAGCGACAAGCCCACCGTGATGGCACTGCGCGAGATCGCCGCACGCCGGATCGACAACGCGCTGATCGATGAAGTCGAGAAGGCCGAACGCGAGCGTGCCGAGCGCGAAGCGCTGGAATGGGCCGCCGCCGAAGTGGTCGCCGACGAAGACATGTCCAAGAACGACGATTGATTTCCAGCATCGCTGCGATCGATCAGAACAGCCCGCCTCGATGCGGGCTGTTTTCGTTTTCGGTCCCGGCAATACGCCTGCGTGTGCAAATGTTTGCCGAGACTGCACGGCTGGCATAGTCTTCCGGCATGAACCCAGGCCCCACTGCCCAGGCGACCGTCGTGACGTCTCCGTCTTCCGACCAGGCCATCCCCGACTACGTCCTGCATCTCGAACGCGCGGCCAGCTACCTGCCCAAGGAGCAGCTGCCGATCCTGCGGCGTGCCTGGGAAGTGGGGGCCACCGCGCATGCCGGGCAGACCCGCAAGTCGGGCGAGCCGTACATCACCCACCCGGTGGCAGTGGCTGGCGTGCTGGCCGAGCTGGGCCTGGACATGGAATCGCTGATCGCCGCAATCCTGCACGACACCATTGAAGATACGCCGCTGACGCGCGAAGAACTGGCGTCCGAGTTCGGCGAAGCGGTGGCCGAGCTGGTCGATGGCGTCACCAAGCTGGACAAGCTCAAGTTCCGCGACCGCCAGGAAGCGGCGGCGGAAAGTTTCCGCAAGATGCTGCTGGCGATGTCGCGCGATCTGCGCGTGATCATGATCAAGCTGGCCGACCGCCTGCACAACATGCGCACGCTCGGCGCGCAGAGCACCGAAGCGCGCGGCCGCATCGCACGCGAGACGCTGGAGATCTACGCACCCATCGCGCAGCGCTTGGGCATGAGCCTGATCAAGTCCGAATTGCAGAATCTGGGCTTTCGCGCGTTGTATCCGTGGCGCCACGCCATCATCGAAAAACACATCCGCAGCCAGCCGGTGGTGCGGCGCGAATCGATGGCGCAGGTGGAAGTGCAGTTGAGCCAGCGGCTGGCCAAGGAAGGTCTGGAGCATCGGCTGGTCAGCCGCATCAAGACGCCCTGGAGCATCTATTCCAAGATGCACGAAGAGAACAAGTCCTTCGACCAGGTGATGGATGTGTTCGGTTTCCGGCTGGTGGTGCGTTCGGTGGCCGATTGCTATCACGCGCTGGGTGCAGTGCATGCCAGCTTCAAGCCGCTGGATGGGCGCTTCCGCGATTTCATCGCGATCCCCAAGGCCAATGGCTACCAGTCGCTGCACACCGTGTTGTTCGGACCGTACGGCTCGCCGATCGAAGTACAGATCCGCACCGAAGAGATGGACCTGATCGCCGAGCGCGGCGTGGCGGCGCACTGGACCTACAAGGTCGGCTCGGCCTCGCCCAACAGCGCGCAGAGTCGTGCGCACGACTGGATCGTGGAACTGATCGATTCGCAGCGCGCCGCCGGTTCGTCGCTGGAGTTCCTGGACAACGTCAAGGTCGACCTGTTTCCGGACGAGGTCTATCTGTTCACGCCCAAGGGCAAGATCCTGGCGTTGCCGCGCAATTCCACCGCACTGGATTTTGCCTACGCGGTGCATACCGACGTGGGCAATCGCGCCGTGGCCTCGCGCGTGGACAAGAAGCTGGTGCCGCTGCGCACCAAGCTGGTCAGCGGGCAGGCGGTGGAGATCATCACCGCACGCTCGGCCACGCCCAAACCGCAGTGGCTGGAATTTGTGGTCAGCAGCAAGGCGCGCACGGCGATCCGGCATCAGCTCAAGCAACTCGAGCACGAAGATGCCGTGCAGCTGGGCCACCGCATGCTGGACCGCGCGCTGGAAGCGATGGACTCCTCGCTGGAACGGCTGCCCAAGGGGCGCCTGGACGCGTTCCTCAACGAGCACCGCTACCCGCGTCTGGAAGCGCTGCTGGCCGATGTGGCGCTTGGCAACTGGATGCCCAATCAGGCCGCGCAGGCGCTGATGGCTTATGCGGAATTGCGTGGGGGCGGCCTGTCCAAGCATTCGCACGAAAAGATCCTGATCGACGGCAGCGAGCGCGGCGTGATCAGTTTCGCCAATTGCTGCCAGCCGATTCCCGGCGATGAGATCATGGGCTACCACACCGCCGGCAAGGGCATCGTGGTGCACCGCCTGGACTGCCCGAACCTGGCGGAACTGCGCAAATCGCCCGAGCGTTGGGTGCCGATCGACTGGGACTCCAACGTGACCGGCGACTACGACACCGCGCTGGTGGTCGAAGTGGAAAATCGCACCGGCGTGCTGGCGCAGTTGGCGGCAGCCATCGCGCAGAGTCAGTCCAATATCGAGCGCGTGGACTATCTGGACCGCGACTTCAACGCAGCCGTGCTGCGCTTCAACATCCAGGTGCGCGACCGCCGCCACCTGGCTGAAGTGATGCGCCGGCTGCGGCGTCTGCACGTGGTGCAGAGCGTGGGGCGGCAGTAAGCGCGACTGCTGCCTGCGCGTTGGCAGCAGCAGGCGGCTTCGCCACAGCTCGACGCCTTGATCGTGTGCGGAGCAACTGCTGCGCATACGTGGCACCTGCTGCAGCAAGCAGCGCCCGCGCCAGCCTGTCGAGGAGGGCAGTCGTTTCGTCAGCCGCTCAGAGTTGCTGGCAATGAACTGACGCGTCGATCGACGCTCAGGCAATCAACCGTTGTAGCGCGGGGTTGTCGTTGTCCTGCTTCCATACCAGATGCAGCTCCACCGGCGTAGCAGGCGTTTCATCGCGCAGCGGCAGGTAGACGATGCCGGCGTAGCGCAGGCCGCTGGCGCCTTCCGGCACCAAGGCCATGCCCATGCCGCCGCGCACCAGCGCCAGCACCGAATGGATCTGGCTGACGTATTGCACCGAGCGCGGTGCGATGCTGCGCGCACCGAACAACTGTGCAAGCAGATCATAGAAATAGCGCGCTTCGTCCGGTGCGTAATTGACCAAAGGCCGGCCGTCGAAATCCTGCAGGCACAGGCTGTCGCGCTGCGCCAGTGGCGAGTCTTCGGGCAGTGCGGCGATCAGCGGTTCGCGTGCAACGCAGCGGCTGTGCAGGCCCTGGCGCTGGATCGGCGGACGCAGCAGGCCGATATCCAGCCGCCCTGCATCCAGTGCATCCAGTTGCGCCAGGCTGACCATCTCCTTGAGTTGCAGGTCCACATCCGGCGCCTCGTTGCGCCAGCGCGCAATGGCCTCGGGCAGGAAGCGATAACTGGCCCCTGCGGTAAAACCCACCGACACGCTGCCGGCATCGCCGGTGCCGATCCGGCGCGCGCGCAGGCCGGCGTTTTCGGCCATGCGCAGGATCGCGCGCGCTTCGGCCAGCAGGCTGCGCCCGGCCTGGGTCAGCCGCACGTGGCGGCTATTGCGCTCCAGCAATGCGGTGCCGACGCTGTGCTCCAACAGTTGAATCTGCCGGCTGAGTGGCGGCTGGGTCATGTTCAGGCGCTCGGCCGCGCGCCGGAAGTGCAGTTCGTCGGCAACGGCGACGAAGCAACGAAGTTGCTGCAGATCGAACATGGTGAAGGTCTCGCAGGAAAAAACCGCACAAGTAATGCTGCACCCGCAACATCTATAGCTGGCGTGCGCTGATGAATAGGCGCGTGCCGCGTTGCCGGGCGACTGACGGGCGCAACCATTGATAATTACAAAGGATCGAAAAAAGCGTTGCAAAGCAGTCATTTGCGATGCATTAACGCGACGCGTGACGCGGTTGATCCAATTGATGTATCAAACAATACGTCCTTTGGTTTGGACTAGCAACGATCTGCCGCCCCAGGATCAATCGCATCCCCCGCCCAGGAGCGTTTGCCCGATGAGCAGCAGATACACACCGACCGAAATGGCCCAGGCGCTTGGCTCCGGTCTGTTGTCGTTTCCGGTTACCCATTTCGATGCCGACCTGGCCTTCGATGAGCCCGCATACCGCAGCAATCTGGACTGGCTGTCTTCGCATCCGGCGGCCGGCCTGTTTGCCGCCGGCGGCACCGGTGAGCTGTTTTCGCTGACGCTGGACGAAGTGAACCGCGCGGTGCGCGCGGCAGTGACCCAGACTGCCGGCCGCATGCCGGTGATCGCGCCGGCCGGCTACGGCACTGCCATTGCGATCGAGATGGCGCAGGCCGCCGAGCGCAACGATGCCGACGGCATTCTGCTGTTTCCGCCCTACCTGACCGAGTGCGATGCCGACGGCGTGGCCGACCATGTCGAGCGCGTCTGCAAGGCGACCTCGCTGGGCGTGATCGTCTACGGTCGCGCCAACGCAAAACTGGACGATGTGACGCTGGCGCGCCTGGCCGAACGCTGCCCGAATCTGGTCGGCTACAAGGATGGCATCGGCGATGTGGATCGCATGACCCGCATCTATGCGCGGCTGGGCGACCGGCTGCTGTACGTGGGCGGCCTGCCCACCGCCGAAACCTTCGCGCTGCCGTATCTGGAAATGGGCGTTACCACGTATTCGTCGGCCATCTTCAATTTCCTCCCGGAATGGGCGCTGGCGTTTTACGCCGCCGTGCGCGCACGCGACCACACCACCATCTACCGCGAGCTCAACGACTTCGTGTTGCCGTATACGGTGTTGCGCAATCGTCGCGCAGGCTACGCGGTGTCCATCGTCAAGGCCGGCATGCGTGCGGTCGGCCGCCCGGCGGGGCCGGTGCGCACGCCGCTGGCCGATCTGACCGAGGCCGAATCCGCACACCTCAAGCAACTGATCGGAGGACGCCGCTGATGCATGCCATCCAGGGTGAATCGTTGATCGGGCAGCGCTGCGTGCAAGGCGCCGGTGCGCAATTTCATGCGGTGGATGCGGCCAGTGGCGAGTCGCTGCAGCCGGTGTTCGGCTCGGTGAGTGCGCAGGATCTGGAGCAAGCCTGCGCATTGGCGCATGCAGCTTTCGATCTCTATCGTGAAACCTCGCTGGAAGTGCGTGCGAAATTTCTGGAGACCATTGCCGAGCAGATCCTGGCGCTGGGCGATGCCTTGATCGAACGCGCCATGCGCGAAAGCGGCCTGCCGCGCGCGCGCCTGGAAGGCGAGCGCGGTCGCACCGTGGGCCAACTGCGTCTGTTCGCCAACGTGGTGCGCGAAGGCAGCTGGCTGCGGCCGCGCATCGATCCCGCGCTGCCGCAGCGCACGCCATTGCCGCGTGCGGATCTGCGCCAGCGGCATATCGCACTGGGTCCGGTGGCAGTATTCGGCGCGAGTAACTTCCCGCTGGCGTTTTCGGTGGCCGGCGGCGACACGGTGTCGGCATTGGCGGCCGGCTGCCCGGTGGTGGTGAAGGCGCATGGCGCACATCCCGGCACTTCGGAACTGGTGGGCCGCGCGATCCAGGCGGCGGTGGCGCAGTGCGGCTTGCCCGAGGGCGTGTTCTCGCTGCTGTTCGATGCAGGGATCGAAATCGGTGCGCAATTGGTGGCCGATGCACGCATCAAGGCGGTGGGCTTCACCGGGTCGCGTGGCGGCGGCATGGCATTGGTCAGGATCGCTGCCGCCCGCCGCGAGCCGATTCCTGTGTATGCGGAAATGAGTGCGATCAATCCGGTGTACTTGTTGCCGCATGCGCTGCAGGCGCGCGCGCCCGCACTGGGCAAGGCCTTCGTTGGTTCGTTGACCCTGGGCGCGGGCCAGTTCTGCACCAATCCCGGCTTGCTGCTGGCGATCGATTCGCCTGCGCTGGATGCGTTTATCGCCTCCGTCACGCACACGCTGCAGGAGGTGTCTCCGGCCGCCATGCTGACGGCAGGCATCGGCCAGGCCTATGCGCAAGGCGTGCAACGCCTGGCCGCACATCCGCAGGTCGCCACGCTGGCGCGCGGCGCAGCCTCGGCGACGGAGCGCTGCCCGGCTGCGTTGTTCGGTACCGACGCCGACGCATTTTTGGCCGATGAGGCGCTGCAGGCCGAAGTCTTCGGTGCGTCGTCGTTGCTGGTCCGTTGCAGGGATATCGAGCAGCTGCGCGCGCTGAGCGAGCACCTGGAAGGCCAGCTCACCGCCACCTTGCATATGGACGCAGCCGACACCGAGTTGGCCGCCGCGCTGCTGCCGGTGCTGTAGCGCAAGGCCGGCCGCATCCTGGTCAACGATTGGCCCACCGGCGTGGAGGTCTGCCACGCGATGGTGCACGGCGGCCCGTTCCCGGCCACGTCCGACAGCCGCAGTACCTCGGTCGGCACGTTGGCGATCGATCGCTTCCTGCGCCCGGTCTGTTACCAGGATCTGCCGGCGGCGCTGCTGCCTGCGGCGGTGGCCAACGGAAATCCCCTCGGACTATGGCGACGCATCGACGGCGCGCTGGGGCACGACTGACAACCGCAGCGGCAACCATGCCTGAGGCGTGCCGGAGGAGGGTCTGGTACGCCATCTGCAGGCGCCATTTGGAGTAGCGAAGCGCACTGCGCTTCCATCGTCATAGGTGAGGAACGATGATGGCTATCGATTCAAAGACGGTCGGTTCAACGACGGTTCCGCGCAGGCGTTACTTGATCCTGCTGATGTTGTTCGTGGTGACCACGATCAACTATGCCGATCGCGCCACCTTGTCCATTGCCGGTTCCGCGGTCCAGGATGCGCTGGGCATCGACGCGCTGCAGATGGGCGTCATCTTCTCCGCGTTCGGCTGGGCGTATGTCGTCGGGCAGATCCCCGGTGGCTGGTTGCTCGATCGGTTCGGGTCGCGGCGTGTGTACGGGTTGTCGTTGCTGGTCTGGTCGTTGTTCACCGCCCTGCAGGGGTTCATCGGCTGGGTGCCGGTGACCTGGGCAGTGACCACGTTGTTCGTGCTGCGCTTTCTGGTGGGTATTGCCGAAGCGCCGTCGTTCCCGGGCAACAGCCGCATCGTGGCGGCATGGTTTCCCACCGCCGAGCGCGGACTGGCTGCCTCCATCTTCAATTCCGCACAGTACTTCGCCACCGTGGCGTTCGCCCCGTTGATGGGCTGGCTGGTGCATGCCTGGGGCTGGGAACACGTGTTCCTGGTGATGGGTGGAGTAGGCGTATTGCTGGCGCTACTGTGGCGCAAGACCATCTACGCACCGCGCGAACATCCGCGTTTGAGCGCGCAGGAGCTGGACTATATCCAGCGCAACGGCGCACTGGTGGATATGGAGCAGGGCAACACGCCCGGCAGCCAGCCCAATGGCACGCAATGGCATTACGCCAAGCAGCTGTTGTGCAATCGCATGTTGCTCGGCGTGTACATCGGACAGTACTGCATCACCACGCTGACCTATTTCTTCCTGACCTGGTTTCCGGTGTATCTGGTCAGGGAACGCGGCATGTCGATCCTCGAGGCAGGCTTCGTGGCGTCGTTGCCGGCGGTCTGCGGATTCATCGGTGGCGTCTTGGGTGGCTACGTGTCCGACCGTATGGTGCGGCGCGGCTATTCGCTCACCGTCTCGCGCAAGACACCCATCGTGATCGGCATGCTGATGTCGGTGACGATGATCGGCTGCAACTACGTGCAGGCCGAATGGATGGTGGTTGGGCTGATGGCGCTGGCGTTCTTCGGCAAGGGCATCGGCGCGCTGGGCTGGGCCGTGGTGGCCGATACCTCGCCCAAGGAAATCGCCGGCCTGTCCGGTGGCCTGTTCAATACCTTCGGCAACATCGCCGGCATCACCACGCCGATTGTCATCGGCTACATCGTGTCCACCACCGGCACCTTCGAATGGGCTTTGGTGTTCGTTGGGCTCAACGCACTGCTGGCGGTGGTGTCCTATCTGGTGATCGTGGGCGAAATCAAGCGGGTGGAACTCAAGGCGCCGCCCGGCGGCCCGACGTTGCCCGTGCCCGCACTGCGTTGAACGTCTTCGGAGAATTCTCATGAATAGCCATACATCATCTGCAGGCATGGGCACCACGCCACGCGTTACCGACGTGCGCGTGGTGCCAGTGGCCGGCCAGGACAGCATGCTGCTCAACCTCAGCGGCGCGCACGCACCGTACTTCACCCGCAACGTGCTGGTGTTGCGCGATTCGTCCGGGCGCACCGGTGTCGGCGAAGTACCGGGCGGCGCTGCCATCGCCGGATTGTTGAACGAAGCGGCCGCCCTCATTCGCAACCGCTCCATCGCCGATTACCAGCGCATCCTCAACCAGGTGCGCACCGCCTTCGCCGATCGCGATAGCGCCGGACGCGGGCTGCAGACCTTCGATCTGCGCATCACCATCCATGCGGTCACCGCCATCGAAGCGGCGTTGCTGGATCTGCTGGGGCAATTTCTCGATCAACCGGTCGCCGCGCTGCTCGGCGAAGGCCAGCAGCGCGATGCGGTCGATGTGCTGGGCTATCTGTTCTTCATCGGTGACCGCCGCAAGACCGGGCTCGATTACCGCGACGGCAGCGCTGTAAGCGATGCCTGGGAAGCGGTGCGCGACCAGGAAGCCCTGACCCCTGCGGCGGTGGTGCGGCTGGCCGAAGCGGCGTACGAAAAATACGGCTTTCGCGATTTCAAGCTCAAGGGCGGCGTGCTGCGCGGCGAAGACGAGATCGAGGCCATCCACGCGCTGCATGCACGCTTTCCGCAGGCGCGCATCACCCTCGACCCCAACGGTGCGTGGTCGTTGGCGCAGGCCATCGCGCTGTGCCGCGACATGCACGGCGTGATGGCGTATGCCGAGGATCCGTGCGGGGCCGAGCAAGGTTACTCCGGCCGCGAAGTGATGGCCGAATTCCGTCGCGCCACCGGCCTGCCCACCGCGACCAACATGATCGCCACCGACTGGCGTCAGATGGGCCACGCCATCCAGTTGCAGTCGGTGGATATTCCGCTGGCGGATCCGCATTTCTGGACGCTGCAGGGCTCGGTGCGGGTGGCGCAACTGTGCCGCGACTGGGGCCTGACCTGGGGCTCGCATTCCAACAACCATTTCGATATCTCGCTGGCGATGTTCACCCACGTGGCGGCCGCAGCGCCGGGACAGGTGACGGCGATCGATACGCACTGGATCTGGCAGGACGGCCAACGTCTGACCCGCAACCCGTTGCAGATCGCCGGCGGTCGGATAACGGTGCCGGCCAAACCCGGCCTGGGCGTGGAGTTGGACATGGATGCACTCGACGCGGCGCATCGCACCTATCAAAGCCTGAGCCTGGGCGCACGCGATGACGCGGCCGCCATGCAGGCGCTGATTCCCAACTGGACCTTCGACAACAAGCGGCCGTGCCTGGTGCGCTGATGCGCACCGCTGCCTGCTGCCGGAGCGCCGGCAGCGGCACATGGCCGCGAGTTCGCCGCAGGTGGAGGACCGAGCAATGAAAACCATGATGGCAATCAGCGGCGCCGCGCTGCTGGCGGTCGGTGCGGCCGGGCGTGCGCGTGCGCAGCAGCCGGACGAAGGATTCTGGAATGGCGCATCGGCGGAGGTCACCGCGCTCAACTTCTACTACAACCGCGATTTTCGCAGTGGCGCAGGGCAGGGCAAGCGTGCCGAATGGGCGCAGGGCTTCGTGGTGGATGCCAAGAGCGGTTACACGCGTGGGCCGGTGGGGGCCGGGCTGGATCTGCTCGGCATCGGCGATTTCAAGCTCGACGGCGTGCGTGCAGAAGCCGGCACCGGTCTGCTTCCCAACAACGCCGACGGCACAGCGCAGCATGCATTGGTGCGTGTTGCGCCCACGCTCAAACTGCGCGCCTCGCAGACCGAACTGAAATGGGGCAGCTTCATTCCAAACGAGCCGTTGGTGCGCGCCAGCATCACCCGCATCATGCCGGAGACGTTCCAAGGCGTGACGCTGGAATCCAAGGACGTGCCCAAGCTCGACCTGCTGCTCGCACGCTTTACCAGCGCCTGGTATCGCGACGGCGATTCGCGCGTGCCGATCACCTTGACCAACAAGAACCGGCGCTTTCTGGGGACGCCGGATTCGGATGCGCTCGATCTGGTATCGGCGACCTACGCCCTGGCACCCGGCACGCAGCTGCGCTATCAAGGTGCCTTGATGGAAGACATCTACCGCCAGCAGCTGTACAACCTGATCCAGACGCGGAAATTCGGCAAGGACCAACTGCGCGTAGATGTGCGCTATTTCCGCACCGACGATATCGGCCAGTCGCGTGCCGGCCCGATCGACAACCGCATGGTCAGCAGCATGGTGTCCTGGCGCAGCGGTGACCACGAAGTCGGCGCCGGCTATCAGAAGTTATCCGGGCCCAGCGCCATGCCATGGCCGGGCGGCACCGATGGCAATGTCTTCAACTGGACCTTCATCAACGACTTTCTCGAACGTGGCGAACGCAGTTGGCAGCTGCGCTACAGCATCGACGGCAAGAGCATCGGCATCCCCGGTCTCAGCGTCATGGCGCGCTATATCAGTGGCGACAGCGCACGCCCGGCCACCTTTGCCGGCGAAGGCCGCGAATGGGCGCGCGATGTGTTGACCACCTACCAGTTCCAGAGCGAGCGCTTCAAGCACCTGAGCCTGATCTGGTTCAACGGCACCTTCCGCTCCAACTATCAGCGCAATGTCGATGAAAACCGCTTGATCCTGCAGTACCGGCGTCAGTTCGACAGCCCCGACCGCTGATGCCTTCCATCCCCCGTTTTGCAAGGTAGCCCCCCGATGTCCGCAACCCAGCAACCCACGCATTGGTTCAGCATCCGTGCCCATGCCCGCGACAACGTCGCCATCGTCGTCAATGATGATAGTGCGCCAGCCGGTGCCATCTTCCCGGACGGTCTGACCGCCATCGAGCACATTCCGCAGGGCCACAAGATGGCCCTGGTGGATCTGCCCGCAGGCGCGGCGGTGATCCGCCTGGGCGCGGTCATTGGCACGGCCAATGCCGCGATCGCGCGCGGCGCCTGGGTGAGCGAGCCGCTGCTGGACATGCCCGAGGCGCCCGAGCTGGCCACGCTGGACCTGTCGCTGCATCCGGCGCATGAATCCGAACCGCTGGAGGGCTACACCTTTCAGGGCTACCGCAATCGCGACGGGAGTGTGGGCACGCGCAACATCCTGGGCATCATGACCAGCGTGCAGTGCGTGGTTGGCGTGCTCGGGCATGCGGTGGAACGCATCCGGGCCGAGTTGCTGCCCAGGTATCCCAATGTCGATGACGTGGTGGCGGTCAATCATGTCTACGGTTGCGGCGTGGCGATCACCGCGCCGGAGGCGATCATTCCCATCCGCACGCTGCGCAATATCGCGCGTAGCCCCAACTTCGGCGGACAGGCGTTGATCGTCGGCCTGGGCTGCGAAAAGCTCGCACCGGAACGCTTGCTCCCCGACGATGCCGGTGCCGACGACAGCGCTGTCTACCGTCTGCAGGAAGCCAGCCTGGGCTTTGCCGACATGGTCGGCTCGATCATGGCCATGGCCGAAGAGCGGCTGCGCCATCTGGACCTGCGCCGCCGCGAAACCGTCCCGGCCAGCGAACTGGTGGTGGGCATGCAATGCGGCGGCAGCGATGCGTTTTCCGGCGTCACCGCCAACCCGGGCCTGGGTGTGGCCGCCGACCTGCTGGTGCGTGCCGGGGCCACGGTGATGTTCTCCGAAAACACCGAAGTGCGCGACGGCATCCATCTGCTGGTGCCACGCGCGGCCAACGCCGACGTGGCCAAGGCGCTGCTGCGCGAAATGGCCTGGTACGACACCTATCTGGCACGCGGGCAGGCCGACCGCAGTGCCAACACCACGCCGGGCAACAAGAAGGGCGGGCTGGCCAATATCGTGGAGAAGGCGATGGGCTCGATCGCCAAGTCCGGTTCCTCGGTCATCAATGGCGTGGTGCCGCCCGGCGAGCGGGTCAAAGGCCGTGGATTGCAGTACTGCGCCACCCCGGCCAGCGATTTCGTCTGCGGCACGCTACAGGTGGCTGCCGGCATGAACCTGCATGTGTTCACCACCGGGCGCGGCACTCCCTATGGCCTGGGCATGGTGCCGGTGATCAAGGTCGCCACCCGCAGCGAACTGGCGCAACGCTGGTCCGACCTGATGGACATCGATGCCGGCGGCGTGGCCACCGGCGCCAAGACGCTGGAAGAACTGGGTTGGGAGTTGTTCCAGCGCTATCTGGATGTGGCCAGCGGCCAGCGCACCTGGACTGAGCAGCATCGCCTGCACAACGACCTGGCGTTGTTCAATCCGGCGCCGATTACCTGAGTTGCCATACCCTGCGCCTTCACTGCGTTCGCTCAGCCGTCGCATGCGCCGATACAATGCGCGTTCGTTTTCAGTGTTGACGGAGTTGCCATGTCCCAGATCATCCATACCGACCAGGCGCCTGCCGCCATCGGCCCGTATTCGCAGGCCGTGCGTGCCGGCAACACCGTGTATTTCTCCGGCCAGATCCCGTTGGACCCGGCCACCGGCGAGATCGTGCCAGGCGACATCGGCGCGCAGGCGCGGCGTGCGTTCGACAACCTCAAGGCGGTGGCCGAAGCGGCCGGCGGCTCGCTCGACAAGATCGTGCGCCTGGGCCTGTATCTCACCGACCTGGGGCAGTTTGCTGCCGTCAACGCGGTGATGCAGGAGTATTTCCAGGCACCGTTCCCGGCGCGTTCGACCATCGAAGTCTCCGGCCTGCCCAAGGGTGCCGGCTTCGAAGTCGATGCGATGATGGTGCTTGAGTGATGGTGCTCGCGTGATCCTGCGCCGCTGATCGGCCGTGTCGCGCACGCGTGTCGTCACACCGGGCCTGGCCGTGGCCGGCCAGGCCCGGCTGTCCAGCCTACCCGGTGTCGGCCCGAAAGTGGCCGACAGGTTCGCTGCGCGCGGCATCCTGAGCGTGCAGGACCTGTGGCTGCATCTGCCGCTGCGTTACGAAGACCGCACGCGCTTGACCACCATCGCGCAGCTGCAAGGTGGCGTGCCGGCGCAGATCGAAGGGCGCGTGGAGGCGGTGGAGCGCGGCTTCCGCTTCCGGCCGGTGCTGCGCGTGGCAGTGTCCGACGCGTCGCATGGCACGCTGGTGCTGCGCTTCTTTCATTTTCGTGCGGCGCAGGTGGCGCAGTTCGCCGTCGGCACGCGGGTGCGCGTGTTCGGCACACCCAAGCCCGGGCAGTACGGCTGGGAGATCGTGCACCCCAGTTACCGCGTGCTCGCGCCGGACGAAGATGCCGGGTTGGGCGACAGTCTGGATCCGGTGTATCCGGTGCTCGAAGGCGTTGGCCCGGCCACGTTGCGCAAGCTCATCGGTCAGGCGCTGGAGCGTCTGCCGCCCGAAAGTGCGCTGGAATTGTTGCCGCCGCACTGGCTGCAGGACGAGCGATTGCCCTCATTGCGCGCGGCGTTGCTCACCATGCATCGCCCGCCGGTCGGCACTGATCCACAGCAACTGCTCGCCGGAGGCCATCCGGCCCAGCAGCGCCTGGCGATCGAGGAATTGCTGGCCCACCAACTCAGCCTGCGCCGGCAACGCATCGCATTGCAGCGTTTGCACGCGCCCAGCCTGCCCGGCAACGGCACATTGGTGCAGCAATTGCGCAAGGCGCTGCCGTTCCAGCTGACCGGCGCGCAACAACGCGTGTTCGAGCAGATTGCGCATGACCTTGCGCAACCCTCGCCGATGCTGCGGCTGGTACAGGGCGATGTCGGCAGCGGCAAGACTGTGGTCGCCGCACTGGCGGCAATGTTGGCGGTGGAGCAGGGCAAACAGGTCGCACTTGCCGCGCCCACCGAATTGCTGGCCGAGCAGCACCTCGCCAATCTGCGTAGCTGGTTGGAACCATTGGGCATCCGCATCGTCTGGCTGGCCGGCAAGGTCACCGGCAAGGCGCGCGCTGCAGCGATGGCCGAGGTCGCCTCTGGTCAGGCGCAGGTCGTGGTCGGCACGCATGCGCTGATGCAGGAAGCGGTAGTCTTCCACGATCTGGCGTTGGCCATCATCGACGAGCAACACCGCTTCGGCGTGCATCAGCGCCTTGCGCTGCGCGACAAGGGGGCGGCGGCGGGAAGCGTGCCGCATCAACTGGTGATGACCGCCACGCCCATCCCGCGCACATTGGCGATGTCTGCTTACGCAGATCTGGATGTTTCGGCCATCGACCAATTGCCGCCTGGCCGCACGCCGGTGCAGACGATCGTACTGAGCGCGGAGCGCCGGCCCGAGTTGGTCGAACGTATCCGCGCCGCCTGTGCCGAAGGGCGTCAGGCGTATTGGGTGTGCACGCTGATCGAAGAAAGCGAAGAACCCGGGAAAGGCGCGCAAGTCCAGCAAGGCGGGCCGCCACGCATCGAAGCGCAGGCGGCCGAAGTTACCTTCGAGGCCTTGTCGGCGCAGTTGCCGGGCGTGCGGGTGGCGCTGGTGCACGGCCGCATGAAGCCAGCCGAAAAGCAGAAGGCCATGCTGGATTTCAAGCAAGGCCGCAGCGACCTGCTGGTGGCCACCACCGTGATCGAAGTCGGCGTGGACGTGCCCAATGCATCGTTGATGATCATCGAAAATGCCGAGCGGCTTGGCCTGGCCCAGTTGCACCAGTTGCGCGGCCGGGTCGGTCGCGGTGCGGCCGCTTCCAGTTGCGTGTTGCTGTACCAGGCACCGTTGTCGATGATGGCGCGTCAGCGTCTGGAGACCATGCGCCAGACCAACGACGGTTTCGTGATCGCGGAGAAGGATCTCCAATTGCGTGGCCCGGGCGAATTGCTTGGCACCCGGCAAACCGGTCTGGCCAGTTTCCGCATCGCCGATCTGGCGCGCGACGCCGGCCTGCTGCCGCGCGTGCAGGTGCTGGCCGAACGTCTGCTGGCCGAAGCGCCAGACATTGCCGACCGCGTGGTCGAACGCTGGATCGGCGGGGCGGTGCGGTATGCGGCCGCTTGAGCGGCCGGGATTCGGGATTCGTAACAGCGCGGCGGCTGCGCGCTGCTGATTCGCGTGACTGGCCGATCCTTGCGAAGATGCCGCAACGAATCCCGAATGCCCAATCCCGAATCCCATGACTGACAAGATACCGCTGCTGATCGATACCGACCCCGGCGTGGACGACGCCTTGGCGCTGCTGATGGCCTTTAACGACAGCCGCCATGAGGTCGTCGGCCTGACCATCGCCGCCGGCAATGTCGGCCTGCAGTACACGGTGCGCAACGCCTTGAAGGTCTGCGAGATCGCTGGCCGCGCCGATGTGCCGGTCTACGCCGGCTGCCCGCAGCCGTTGCTGCACCCGTCGGTGGATGCGGCGCACGTGCACGGTCTCGACGGCTTCGGCGATATCGGTCTGGCACCGTCCAAGCGCACTGCCGAAGCCGAGCATGCCGCGCTCGCCATTCTGCGTCTGTCGCATCAACACGCCGGCAAGCTGTTGCTGGTCGCACTCGGCCCGCTGACCAACCTCGCGCTGGCACTCACGCTGGATCCGACCCTGCCGCAGCGCGTGGCGCGCCTGGTCGTCATGGGCGGGGCATTGACCGGGCATGGCAACATCACCGCCGCGGCCGAGTTCAATATCGGTTTCGACCCGGAAGCGGCGCATATCGTGTTCCGCGGTTTTCCGCAGTTCGACGTGGCCGACTGGGAAGCCACCATCGCGCACGGCCTGCTGCACCGGGACGTGGAACAGTGGCTGGCGGCCGATTCCGCCCGCGCCCGGTTCTACGAGGAGATCTCGCGCAAGACCCGGCTGTGGTCCGAAGACAGCCGCGGCGAGTACTGGTATGCCGCCGACGCGCTGGCGATGGCTTTCGCCCTGCACCCGGAAGGCGCGCAGCGGCTGGAGCAGCGCCCGGTACACATCGAACTGTCCGGTGCGCATACCCGTGGCATGACCCTGGTGGACTGGAACCGGCAGGGCGGGACGCCCGACAATGCCAATCTGCTGCTGGCCTATGACATCCAGCAGTTCTACGGGCTGGTAGGGGCGGCCCTGGCGGCGAACTGAGGCGACCTTGCACCGGCTGCCTGGGCGCAGCTATAATGCCCGGCTTATCCAGGCAGCCCGGCGCCAAGTCCATGAAAGATAACGTTCATCCCAACTACAAAGACGTCGTCTTTCACGACGTGACGTCCGATTTCAAGATTCTGACCCGTTCCACCATGACCTCGAAAGAGACCGTGAAGTGGGAAGACGGCCAGGAATATCCGCTGATCAAGGTGGAAATTTCCTCGTCCTCGCACCCGTTCTATACCGGCAAGCACAAGGTGATCGACACCGGCGGCCGTATCGACAAGTTCCAGAAGCGCTACGCGCGCTGAACTTGCAGGACGGGCTGTACCGGCAGCGGCCGCGCATTGCGCGGCCGTTGTTTTTTTGGGCGCTGAACGCTTCGCCTGTATGCCTGGCGCGACGCGTCTACGACTTCTGTCCAAGCGACGGCCAAAATGCTGCTGTGCGATAATGGCCTGATCCGAGGCGATGCCTTGGACTTCCATCACGTGCCTGCCCATGTGGGATCAGGCGCCTTCCACTGAAGGAGCGTACACAGTGTCCGATCTTGATCAGGTCACGCTCAACGCCGGCGACAAGTCGGTCGTTCTGCCGGTTCTCAAGCCCACGCTTGGCAATGATTGCGTCGATATCTCCAAGCTGACCAAAGAAACCGGTCTGTTCACCTACGACTCGGGCTTCACCGCCACCGCCAGCTGCAAGTCGGCCATCACCTACATCGATGGCGACAATGGCGTGTTGCTGTATCGCGGCTACCCGATCGAACAGCTGGCCGAAAAGTCCAGCTTCCTCGAGGTCTCGTACCTGCTGATGAACGGCGAACTGCCGACGGCGGACGAATTCAAGAAGTTCGACCACGAAGTGACGCATCACACGATGATGCACGAGTCGCTGAAGAACTTCCTCGGTGGTTTCCGTCATGACGCGCACCCGATGGCCATGCTGGCCGGCTCGGTCGCCTCGCTGTCTGCGTTCTACCATGACACCCTGGACCTCAACGATCCGGAGCAGCGCCGTCAGGCCGCCATCCGTCTGATCGCCAAGGTGCCGACCCTGGCGGCTGCCGCGTACCGTTATTCGATCGGCTGGCCGATCCGCTACCCGCGCAACAACCTGAACTACGTCGATCGCTTCCTGCACATGATGTTCGAAGTGCCGAGCGAGCCGCTGGAGATCAATCCGGTCGTTGCCAAGGCCCTGGATCTGCTGTTCATCCTGCACGCCGACCACGAGCAGAACGCCTCGACCTCGACCGTGCGTCTGGTCGGCTCGACCGGTGCCAACCCGTACGCCTCGGTCGCAGCGGGCATCACCGCGCTGTGGGGCCCGGCACACGGTGGCGCCAACGAAGCCGTGCTGAAGATGCTGGAAGAGATCGGCACCGCCGACAACGTCGAGTCCGCCGTGGCCAAGGCCAAGGACAAGAATTCCTCGTTCCGTCTGATGGGCTTCGGTCACCGCGTCTACAAGAACTTCGACCCGCGCGCCAAGATCATCCGTGAGATGACCCACAAGGTGCTGGGCGAGCTGGGCGTGAACGACCCGCTGCTGGAAGTGGCGCTGAAGCTGGAAGAGGCCGCGCTGAAGGACGACTACTTCGTGCAGCGCAAGCTGTATCCGAACGTCGACTTCTACTCGGGCATCATCTACAAGGCGCTCAATATCCCGGTGGAAATGTTCACCGTGATGTTCGCCATCGCACGCACCGCAGGCTGGGTGTCGCATTGGCTGGAACAGCAGGTCGACCCGGAAATGAAGATCGGCCGTCCGCGCCAGATCTACACCGGCTACGACAAGCGCGATTACACCGACAGCGCCAAGCGCTGATCGGCCCACGCGTACCTGCGTAAACGAACGCCCCGCCTTGCGGGGCGTTTGCATTTGGACGGTTGCGTGGCGGTGGATCTTCCAACAAAGCGGGACGCTGTGGTGGCGAGTGGCGAGTGCCAACCGGCGACCGGCGGCGCATGGCGCGACGGTTCGTCCAGTAGTGGCGAGTCCCGAATAAAACGAGCGCTGCCGCAGTGGCGTTGCGACGCCGGCTTAGAGAGGTGCGGAGCTCGTCCGCGTCGGCAAGCCGCGTCATATGGTCGACTCAGCGCAGCGGTGGTGAGCCGCCGGAACCGTCGCCGTCTGTCAGTAACTGTCGCACCTGCGCGGCCGACGCACGCGGCATCGGCTTTTCGTCCAGCTGCGAGAGTGGCGCCTGCCGCAGCGCGTCGTAGGGCAGCACGGTGAGATCGAAGGTCAGGTCTTCGGCGCTGAACAGCCACACCGGAAACTCGCCGTTGCGCTCGCGATCCAGGCGCAGCCGGCGCGTGCGCGACTCGGCCGGAATGCGGTGTTCTTCCAGAAACCGCTGCACGGCATCGGCATCGTCGCTGTGCAACTGCAATTGCACCGGCGCATTGGCATCGGCGGTGCCGTCCAGCACCGGGCCGGTCAGCCGTGGCTGGAAGGGGCTGAGAAATTCAAGCGCCCGCAACGCGGCTTCGCGACGTTGGCGCAGACGCGCACCGTGCGCAGGTCCGGCGAATAGGCGTTGGTACTCGCGCAACGCATCTTCGATCTCGCGATTGCGTGGCAGCGAAGCATCGTCATGGATGCCGAGCCGGCTGGCAGCCTTGAGCTTGGCTTGATGGAAATCGCGGATGCCGCCTTCGGCCATCAGGCGTGCGGCTTCGTGCGCCAGGCGATGGCGACGTTCCCGGGTTCGTGTATCGGCGTGCGCGCGTGCGTGATGCATGACCGGGCTCCCCTAATGAACCTGATCTGGACTCTACAACAGCTGCATGAAGACATGGCGAATGCGTCATGCCATGGCAAAAGAACGATCACGCAGCGGTGACCGGGCGAGGGTCCGGGTACGGCTATGCACGGGCAAGGCGCGTGCAATATCAGTGGCGGGCAAGTGAGCGCTGCGCCGAACCGGCAACGATCCCGCCCGCGATCCACCAGGTTGGCAACGGCCGGCGCTTATTCAATCGGGGCCAAGAAATTGGGGAACCGAACAGCCACGCCGTTCCGATTCCCCAACCCCGGCTCCTCAGAAAATATCGAACGCCTTCTCGTCCTGCTGTTCCTGCAGGCCGTAGTCGTAATCCTGCAGGCGGTCCAGATCTTCGTTCTTGACCCATTCGACGGCGCCATTGATGGTGGCCTGGGTCATGCCATCGGGCGGGTCGTTGGCGGCGATCGGCTTGTCCTTGAGCGCTACGCGCATGTAGTCGATCCAGATCGGCAGCGCCGCCTTGCCGCCGTATTCGCGATAGCCGAGCGAGCGGAAGTCGTCGCGGCCCACCCATACGGTGGTGACATAGGGGCCGCCAAAGCCGGAGAACCAGGCATCGCGGTGCTCGTTGGTGGAGCCGGTCTTGCCGCCCACGTCCTCGCGGCCGAGTACCTTGGCCGCGGTGCCGGTGCCGCGCTGGACGACGTCGCGCATCATCGACACCAGCTGGTAGGCGGTGCGCTCGTCGATCGCGCGCGGCGCGATTTTGGTCTCTGCAGTTGCCGCAGGGGCGGTCTGTGCCGGCACCGGCGTGGCCGTGGCAGGCGCAGCGGGCGGGGTTTCAGGTGCCTGGGCGCCGAAGTTGAAGCCATCCACGACCTGGCTCACGGGCGCGGCGGTGCCGCCCTGCAGGGCGCAGGTGCGGCAGGCCACGGCCGGCACTTCCTTGAAGATGACATTGCCCTCGCGGTCTTTGACCTCGTCCACGATCCAGGTGTCCACCCGTGAGCCGCCATTGGCGAACACCGCATAACCGCGTGCCACAGACAGCGGCGTCAGCGAAGCGGTGCCCAGCGACATCGACAGGTTAGGCGGCAACTCGGCCTCCTGGAAACCGAACTGGCTGATGTATTTGCGTGCGAAATCGACGCTGATCGCGTCCAGCAGACGCACCGACACCAGGTTGCGCGACTGCACCAGCGCTTCGCGCAGGCGCATCGGCCCGCGGAAGCCGCCTCCATCGTTCTGCGGCGACCAGGTCTTGCCACGCCGGTCGCGGAACACCACCGGCGCGTCCAGCACGATCGATGCCGGATTGAAGCCCTTTTCAAACGCGGCTGCGTAGACGAACGGCTTGAAGCTCGACCCCGGCTGGCGCCGTGCCTGGGTGGCGCGGTTGAACTTGTTCCCCGCAAAGCTGAAGCCGCCGACCAGCGCACGCAGCGCGCCGCTATTGGCGTCCAGCGAGACCAACGCTGCCTGGCCGCGCGGCAACTGGTCGATGATCCACTCGCCGTCCTTCTCGCCGGCGCGGATGCGGGTCAGGTCGCCGCGGGTCAGCAGCTTGGCCGGGGTCTTGCCGGTCCAGCGGCTAGCGGTGGCGGGCAGGGTCAGTTCGGTCTTGTCGCTCTGCACGACCGTGACCCCGCCATCGGGATTGGTGCGCGCCACGATCACCGCACGCAGTCCGCCCTGGGTGAACGCCCCTGCCAGGTGCTTGGCCAGTGCGGGCGCATCCGCATCGGCGGCCACGTCGAAGTGCTGCTCTACGCCGTGCCAGCCATGGCGATGATCGTAGACCCGCAAGCCGTCGGCGATCGCCACATCCGCACCGGTCTGCAGGGTCGCATCGATGGTCGTGGTGACGTGGTAGCCCTTGTTGAGCACATCGCCGCCGTACTTGGCGATCATTTCCTGACGCACCAGCTCGGCCACGTAGGGGGCGTACACCTCCACCGGCGGCTCATGCGGCTTGGCATGCATCGGCACGGCCTTGGCGGCGTCGGCTTCGGCCTGGCTGACAAAGCCCAGGTCGGCCATGCGCTGCAGGACGTAATAGTCGCGACGCTCCTGCGCACGCTCAGGATTGCTGATCGGGTTGCCGCTGGATGGGAACTTGGGGATGCCGGCCAGCGAGGCCATCTCGTCCAGGCTCAATTCGCTCATCCTCTTGCCGTAGTAGTACTCGGCAGCGGCCCCGACGCCGTAGGCGCGGTTGCCGAAGAAACTCTTGTTGAGATACAGCTCGAAGATCTCGTCCTTGCTCAACTCACTTTCGATCTTGCGCGCCAGCAGGATCTCCGCCAGCTTGCGGGTGTAGCTATATTCCGAACTCAGGAAGAACTGCCGCGCCACCTGCTGGGTGATGGTCGAACCACCCGGCACGCGCTTGGCATCGGTGGTTGTCAGCAACCAGACCGCGCGAGCGATGCCCTTGTAGTCCACGCCGCCGTGCTCGTAGAAACGCGCGTCCTCGGTGGCCAGGAAGGCCTGCTTCAGGCGCAGCGGCACGTCCTTCATCTGGATGGGATAGCGCCGGGTCTCGCCATAAACGGCCATGAGCCGGCCATCGCTGGAATAGACGTACATCGGCTCCTGCAGTTCTACCTGCTTGAGCGACTGAACGTCTGGCAACTTCGAGGAAATGGCGTAATACAGGCCGCCGGCAGCAATAGCGCCAAGCAGTGCGAGCACGACGATCGTGGCCAGGATCCAGCCCAGCCAACGGCGAATACGGGGCATGTAAGAGAGATTCCGATTGCAGATTTCTTGGTCACAGAGTATAGGTGACGCTGAGTTTGGCTGGGGCCGAACTCTGGGGATCGCAGAAGACGGCACTGGGGTCGCGTCGCCGGGTCATTGCCTAGCGCGTGAAGGGCTTGTCAACTGTTAAAATTTGATTATTAATACGAGGGCGCACATGCGTCCAAGTGCCCGTCGGCAGGGGAGTTACCGTGGGGCTTTTACCCAAGAGTCAGTCGCAACTGATTGGTGTCGACATTAGTTCGACTGCCGTGAAGCTCTTGCAGCTATCGCGCAGCGGGAACCGTTTCCGCGTGGAACATTACGCGGTAGAACCATTGCCGCCGAATGCGGTCGTGGAAAAGAACATCGTCGAAGTGGAAGCGGTGGGCGAAGCCATTCGCCGCGCCATCAACCGTTCCGGCAGCAAGGCCAAGAACGCGGCAGCTGCTGTGGCAGGGTCGGCGGTGATCACCAAGTTGATCCCGATGCCGGCCGATCTGGACGATAGCGACCTGGAGGCCCAGGTCGAACTGGAAGCCACCAATTACATTCCGTACCCGATCGAGGAAGTGAATCTCGATTTCGAGGTGCTGGGCCCGATGCCCAATAGCCCGGACATGGTGCAGGTGCTGCTGGCCGCCTCGCGTTCGGAGAATGTGGAACTGCGCCAGTCGGCGCTGGAACTCGGCGGCCTGACCGCCAAGGTAATGGACGTGGAGGCCTTTGCGGTCGAAAACGCCTTCGCCCTGGTTGCCAGCGAATTGCCGGTGGCCGCCGATGCGGTGGTGGCGCTGGTGGATATCGGCGCGACCATGACCACGCTGAGCGTGCTGCGCTCCGGTCGCAGTCTGTATAGCCGCGAGCAGGTGTTCGGCGGCAAGCAGCTCACTGACGAAGTGATGCGCCGTTATGGACTGACCTACGAAGAGGCTGGCCTTGCCAAGCGCCAGGGCGGCCTGCCGGAAAGCTACGAGGTCGAAGTGCTGGAGCCGTTCAAGGAAGCCACGGTGCAGCAGATCAGCCGTCTGCTGCAGTTCTTCTATGCGGGCAGTGAGTTCAACCGCGTCGACTGCATCGTGCTGGCCGGCGGTTGCGCCGCGCTGGCGCGCCTGCCGGAGATGGTGGAAGAGCAGCTCGGTGTGACCACGGTCGTTGCAAATCCGCTTGCCCAGATGACGCTTGGCCCGAAGGTTCAGGCCCATGCGCTGGCGCTGGATGCGCCTGCACTGATGATCGCCACCGGCCTGGCCCTGAGGAGCTTCGACTGATGGCAAGAATCAATCTATTGCCCTGGCGCGCGGAGCGCCGAAAGGCACGCGAGCGCGAGTTCTACTCGATGCTGGGCTTCGCCGCATTGGGCGGCGTGCTGTTGTCGGCACTGATCTGGTTCTATTACGACGCGCAGATCAGCGGCCAGACCGAGCGCAATGCGTTTCTGACCACCGAGATCGACAAGGTCAAGGCGCAGAACGAAGAGATCAAGGAACTCGACAAGAAGAAGGACCGCCTGCTTGCGCGCAAGAAGGTGATCGAGGAGCTGCAAGCCAACCGCTCGCAGATGGTGCACCTGTTCGATTCGCTGGTGCGCACCATTCCCGATGGTGTGGCGCTGACCAACATCAAGCAGGATGGCGACATCCTCACGCTGGAAGGTCGCTCGCAATCGAATGCGCGGGTCAGTGCCTACATGCGCAACCTGGAAAGCTCGGGCTGGATGACCAATCCGGACCTGTCGATCATCGAGGCCAAGAGTCAGGACAAGGCCGGGCAACCTGCCGCGTCGTCGATGGACACCAAGACGCTGCCGTACGTGTTCACGCTCAAGGTCAAGCTGGCCAATCCGAACGAGGCTGACAAGAACGGCATCGCACCGGGCGCAGTGGATCCGGCCGCGCCGGGCACCGCAGCACCGGGTGCAGCGCCTGCCGGTGCGACGCCTGCTGCTCCGGCAGCGGCGCCTGCGCCCGCAACGCCGCCGGCCGCTGCTCCTGCACCGACGCAGGCAGCGCCGGCGCCAGCCAATCGGCCGCAGGAGGGGGCGGCGTCATGAGTAAGAAATCATTCAAGCTCAGCGATCTGGATTTCAACAACATCGGCGGTTGGCCGCAGCAGGCACGCATTGTGTTCTGCGTGGTGGTCGGCTTGTTCATCATGGTGCTGGCCTGGTTCCTGTTGATCAGCAGCAAGCGCGAAGAACTGGAAGGCCTGGAAAGCACCGAATCCCAGCTGCGTACCGAGTTCGAGACCCAACAGGGCCGCGCGGTGAACCTGGAGCCGCTCAAGCAGCAGCTCGCGCAGATGGAACAGGTGCTGCAGCAGATGCTGCGTCAGCTGCCCAGCAAGACCGAAATGCCGGATCTGATCATCGACATCTCGCAGACCGCGCTGTCCAGCGGCTTGTCCAACGAGCTGTTCCAGCCCGGTCCGGAATCGCCGAAGGAGTTCTACGCCGAAAAGCCGATCGCTCTGCGCATGGTGGGCAGCTACCACCAGTTCGGTGCCTTCGTCAGCGGTGTGGCCTCGCTGCCGCGCGTGGTTATCCTGACCATGCACGACATCAACCTCAAGCCCAAGGATCCCAAGGCCGGCATCGGCCCGCGCGGTGCGCTTGAGCTGTCCGGGACGGTCAAGACCTATCGTTATCTGGACGATGAGGAAATGGCCGAGCAGGAAAAGGCTGCGGCCAGCGCTGCGAAGAAGGGCGGCCAATGACCATGAAATTGCTCAAGATTCTGTCCTTTGCGGCGTTAATTGCTGTATTGCCGGCGTGTACGCGCGGTGTGACCAGCACACCGGGCGATGCGCCGAATCTGGAAGCCTGGGTTGCCGAGGTGCGCGCGCGTCCTGCGCCGCCGCTGGAGCCGTTGCCGGTGATGCAGCAGTTCGAGACCTTCGAATATGCAGCGCAGGCGATGCGCGACCCGTTCAGCGATGCCTGGGTCAGCGCGGAAGGTGGCAACGGCACGCGTCCGGATCCGAACCGGCGCAAGGAGCCGTTGGAAGCCTTTCCGCTCGACGCCCTCGACATGGTGGGGACCATTGGCGGCGGTTCGGGCCTGATCGCCCTGGTGATGGCGCCTGACAAGGTGACCTACCGGGTGCGGCCTGGTGTGTATCTGGGACAGAGCGATGGCCGGGTGACCGGGGTCTACGAAGACCGCATCGAGCTGATTGAACTTGTGCCGGACGGTGCGGGTGGATGGCTTGAACGGCCGGCCGCACTCGCATTGGATGATCAATAAAGTGATAGGGGATAGCACGATGACGTTTTCCAATGCCCAGCGGCTGCGTCCGGTACGACGCCACGCGATCTTCCAGGCCTGCGCGTTGGGGTTCGCGCTGGCACTGGCGAGCGGCAGCGCGTTCGCCGCCGCGGCGCTGACTCAGCCCGCGCAGGATCCGGCCAAGGTCGCTCCGGCGAGCCTGGCGGTGTCCAAAATCGATTTCAAGCGCGGCGAAGACGGCGCTGGCCGTCTGATCCTGCAGTTCGACGGCCAGGGCGCCAGCCCGGACCTGCGGACGCAGGGCGACAACGTGCTGGTGGACATCAGCAATGCCAAGCTACCTGCCGAGCTGCAACGCCCGCTCAATGTCACCGACTTCGCCACGCCGGTGCAGCGCGTTGAAGTGAAGCCGTCCGGCTCCGGTTCGCAGCTGGTGCTGTCGACCAAGGGTGCCTTCGATTCGCTGGCCTACCAGACCGGCAACGAATACGTGGTGGAAATCACCCCGCGCAAGGGCCAGCCGGCGGTTGGCGGTGTGAGCCCGGCGGCGGTCACGCAGGCTGCCGCGCAGATCGCCGCGCGCGGCTATAGCGGCCGCCCGGTGACGTTCAACTTCCAGGACGTGCCGGTGCGCACCGTGCTGCAGCTGATCGCCGAAGAGTCCAACCTCAACATCGTCGCGTCCGACACCGTGCAGGGCAATGTCACGCTGCGCCTGATGAATGTGCCGTGGGACCAGGCGCTGGACATCGTGCTGCGCGCCAAGGGCCTGGACAAGCGCCGCGATGGCGGCGTGGTGTGGGTCGCCCCGCAACCGGAGCTGGCCAAGTTCGAGCAGGACAAGGAAGACGCCCGCATCGCGATCGAGAACCGCGAGGACTTGATCACCGATTATGTGCAGATCAACTACCACAACGCTGCGGTGATCTTCAAGGCGCTGACGGAGGCCAAGGGAATTGGTGGTGGCGGTAGCGGTGGGCAAGGCGGCGGCGGCGGGCAGCAGGACAATGGCTTCCTGTCCCCGCGAGGTCGTCTGGTGGCCGACGAGCGCACAAATACCTTGATGATTAGCGATATCCCGAAAAAAGTTGCGCAGATGCGCGAACTGATCTCGCATATCGACCGTCCCGTGGATCAGGTGCTGATTGAAAGCCGGATTGTCATCGCAACCGATACATTTGCAAGAGACTTGGGCGCAAGATTTGGTGTCGCTGGTCGGCAGCAGTATGGTGGGAACACCGGTGTCATTAGTGGAAGTGCTTCCAATAACGTTTCTATTATAAATGACGGCCTACATAACATTCCTGCGGGTCTAAATTTTAATCTTCCTGCCGGTACCTTTACGACAAGTACTGCCGGTTCGATCGCTTATACGTTGCTTGGGCGTAACTTTTCTCTTGACATGGAATTGTCAGCAATGCAGGAGGAGGGGCGAGGAGAGGTAGTTTCTAACCCGAGAATAGTGACCGCAAATCAGCGCGAGGGCGTTATCAAGCAAGGCCGTGAAATTGGCTATGTTACGATCAGCGGTGCAGGCTCTGGTGGTCAGGCACAGGCCAATGTGCAGTTCAAAGAAGTTTTGCTTGAGTTGAAAGTGACCCCGACAATCACCAATGACAACCGCGTTTTCTTGAACATGAATGTCAAGAAGGACGAAGTTGCGCGGTTCATTGTTCTCGATGGCTATGGGACCGTTCCGGAAATCAATCGGCGCGAGGTCAACACTGCAGTGCTTGTTGGGGATGGTGAAACGGTGGTGATCGGTGGTGTATACGAATTCAATGACCGCGAGAGTATTGCCAAGGTCCCCTTCCTGGGCGACATACCGTTTTTGGGGAATTTGTTTAAGAAACGCGGTCGCAGTAAGGAAAAGGCGGAGCTGCTGGTCTTTGTAACACCGAAGGTGCTGCGTGTCGCAAGCGCGACTCCTTGAGCAATGATCGGATCGGAAGGGCCGCGAAAGCGGCCCTTTCCTTTTGTTAGATCCAGATTGAGTAATCAATCACTTCCCACATCATTTCTGCGCTAGTGCTGACGAAGCCCGACCGCAGTGCCAATTCGGGATCTATGATCTTGTAGAGTCCGAAAGGTCTGGCGTTGGCCCGCTGACAAGCGTCAAGTTCTGTATCGTTCACTGAACATCCCAACGCCGCCAAGTGAACCAATCGCGTTCGAATCGGTCACACTGGACCTATGAATGCACCGCCACTGCTCCCCCCCGAAGCCGTTGCCGCGCCCGCCGAGGACCGGCTGCACCGTCAATTCACCTCGCTGCGCGAATCGCTTGCGCAGCGCATCGTTGGCCAGGCAGCGCTCGTGGAGCGGCTGTTGATTGCCTTGCTGGCCGATGGCCATCTGCTGGTCGAGGGCGCGCCCGGGTTGGCCAAGACCACTGCCATCCGTGCGCTGGCTTCGCGGCTGGAAGCGGATTTTGCACGGGTGCAGTTCACCCCGGACCTGCTGCCTGCCGACCTGACCGGTACCGAAATCTGGCGGCCGCAGGACAGCCGGTTCGAGTTCATGCCCGGGCCGATCTTCCACCCGATCCTGCTGGCCGACGAAATCAACCGCGCACCAGCCAAGGTGCAATCCGCGCTGCTGGAAGCGATGGGCGAGCGGCAGGTGACGGTCGGCCGGCATACCTATGCGCTGCCGCAGTTGTTCCTGGTGATGGCGACGCAGAATCCGATCGAGCAGGAGGGCACGTTCCCGCTGCCCGAAGCGCAGTTGGATCGCTTCCTGATGCATGTGCGCATCGGCTATCCCCAGGCCGACGCCGAGGCGGAAATCCTGCGCCTGGCACGCGAGGCCGCCCGCGACACGCTGGAAAAGCACGAGACCGTACCCGACAAGATTCCATTGGAAGATGTCTTGGCCGCGCGCCGTGTGGTGCTTGACGTGCATCTGGCACCGCAGCTGGAACGCTATCTGATCGAAATCGTGCTGGCCTCGCGCGATGCCAAGCGTTACGACCCGGCATTGGCGCGGCGGATCGCCTGGGGCGCCAGCCCGCGTGGCTCGATCGCACTGGAACGGTGCGCGCGCGCACGGGCTTGGCTGGCCGGGCGCGACTACGTGACGCCGGACGATATCCGCGCCATTGCCCCGGACGTACTGCGGCATCGCGTGCTGCCCAGCTACGAGGCCACCGCCGAGGGTTGGGACGGCGAACGCCTGATCGCTGCATTGCTCGAAAAGATTCCGCTGCCCTGATCGGGCAGCGTCGCTGAGGTATGCCGCACTCTCGCCAGACACCGATGTCTTCGATGCCGTTCTCGTCCCCTGTAACCGCTCCCTCGCCAGTCGCTGGCGATGGGGTGCGCCCAACGCTTGCAGAACTGATTGCGCTGCGCGGTACCGCAATCCATCGCGGTCAAGCGGGACGTGGCCGGTATGGGGTGGTGGGGCCGGTACCGGCCGCCACGCGCGGGCGCGGCATGGAATATGCCGAGTCGCGTGAGTACGTGGCTGGCGACGATGCGCGGCATATCGACTGGCGCGTCACCGCGCGAACCGGACGGGTGCACACCAAGTTATTTCAGGCTGAGCGCGAGCGTTTGAGTCTGATCGTGGCCGATACCTCGCCTGCGCTCTTCTTCGGTACGCGCGTGCGCTACAAATCGGTGCAGGCCGCACGCGCCGGCGCCGTTGCCGCATGGCTGGCGCAGCGCCAGGGCGATCGCATTGCAGCATTGCGCGGCACCGCGAGCGAGGCGCCGATTGCGCCGCGGTCCGGTCAGCGTGGTGTGCTGCCGGTGCTGGATGCCTTGGCGCGTTGGTATGCCCAGCCGCCGTCCGGCGATGCGGGGCTGGAGGTGGCGCTGGATCATGCGGCGCGCCTGTTACGCCCGGGCGCGCGCCTGACCGTGCTGGCCGATGCGCGCAGCGCCGGCCGGATTTCTGCCACGCGCTGGTCGGGCTTGGCCTTGCATCACGAGGTGGTGGTGATCGTGCTGGTCGATCCGCTGGAATTGGCGCCGCCGGCACGTGCAGTCACCTTCGACGTGCGTGGCGAGCGCATCGCGATCGATCTGTCGACCCAGGCCGGGCGTGCGCGCTGGCAGACCGAATTCGTTGCGCCGCTGGAGCATTTGGGTTCGCTCCTGCAGGCACGCGGCGTGCGCTTGCATCGCCTGTGCACCGACGATGCCAGCGATGCCTGGTTGGGCGGCAGCTCCGCCGCGCGGGGTCGCTGACGATGTCCCCGCAGTCGCTGCCGCTGCGTGATGTGCATCTGCCACCTTCGCCGTCGTGGTGGCCGCTGGCACCGGGCTGGTGGCTGGTGATCGCGGTTGTCGTGCTGGTGGTGGGGAGCGCATGGGTCTGGTGGTGGCGCCGGCGTCAGCGCCAGCGTCGCTGGCTGGCTGCTTTCGATGCAGAACTAGCGCGCGCCACGACGCCTGCGCAGCGCTTGGCGGCCGTGTCGGTGCTGCTGCGACGTGCGGCGCGGCGCGTCGATCCGCAGGCCGACCGCTTGCAGGGCGAGGCGTGGTTGCAGTTCCTGGACGGGCGCAAGCGCAAGGACCCCGTGTTTTCACAGGGGCCCGCGCGGGCTGTGCTGGAAGGCGGCTTCCAGCGCGCACCCACAGTCAGCGATCTGCCGGCGTTAGAAGCGTTGGCGCGGCAGCGCTTTGTGGGGCTGATGCGGGGCCGGCGATGAACTGGTTGCAGTGGTCGCAATGGCAGGATGCGTTGGCGCATTGCGCCTGGCCATGGGCGTGGTGGTTGATGCCCTTGCCGTTGCTGATGTTGTTCTGGCCGCAACGCCGCGCCGATGCGGCCGCACTCCGTGTGCCTTACGCGGAGCAGTTGCAGGCAGTGGCGCAGGCGACGAGCGCGCCGGTGCTGCGGATGCCGCGTTGGCTGGCGTGGCTGGCTTGGTTTTTGTTGTGCGCCGCGCTGGCACGTCCGCAGCAATTGGGCGAGGTGATTCAACCGCCGCGCGAGGCGCGCCAGATGATGTTGGCGGTGGATCTTTCGGGCAGCATGAGCGAGCCCGACATGGTGCTTGGTGGCAAGGTGGTGGACCGGCTCACCGCCGCCAAGGCCGTGCTGTCGGACTTCCTGGATCGGCGCGACGGCGACCGCGTCGGTCTGCTGGTTTTTGGCCAACGCGCGTATGCGCTGACACCACTGACGGCCGACCTCACCTCCGTGCGCGATCAGTTGCGCGACAGCGTGGTGGGCTTGGCCGGGCGCGAAACCGCGATTGGCGATGCGATCGCCTTGTCGGTCAAACGCCTGCGCGAACAGAAGCAGGGCCAGCGCGTGGTGGTGTTGCTCACCGATGGCGTCAACACCGCTGGCGTGCTCAATCCGTTGAAGGCTGCGGAACTGGCCAAGGCCGAAGGCGTGCGCGTGCACACCATTGCGTTCGGCGGCAGTGGCGGCTATTCCTTGTTCGGGGTGCCGATTCCGGCCGGCGGCGACGACGACATCGACGAGGACGGGCTGCGCAAGATTGCCCAGCAGACCGGCGGACGCTTCTTCCGCGCCCGCGATACCGAGGAGCTCGCCGGCATCTATGCCGAGCTGGATCGGCTGGAGCCGGTCAAGGGACTGGGCCCCTCGGTGCAGCCGCGCGTGGAGCGTTACTACTGGCCATTGGGCGCGGCAATCGTCGTTGCCCTGTTGGCCTATGTACTGCCGCGGAGGTGGCAATGGACGCGCTGACCGAGCTGGCGGGGTGGCAGCAGTCGCTACATCTGTTGCGCCCGATGGTGTTGTGGGCGCTGCTGGCGATCGTGCCGGCGGCGGCGCTGTGGCACTGGCGTCGCCGCGATGCCGACGTCTGGCGGCAGAGTGTGGATGCGCATCTGTTGCCGGAGCTGTTGGCCGCCGGCGGTCGGCGCGGATGGCTGGGATTCGTGCTGGCTGCGCTGACCTATGCGTTGGCGGTGATTGCGGTGAGCGGGCCGAGTTGGCGGCAGACCGAGCGTCCGGTGTTTCAATCGAGCATGCCGCTGGTGGTGGTGCTGGATCTGTCGTCCAGCGCCAACGCAACCGACCTGCCGCCTTCGCGCCTGCTGCAGGCGCGCGCCAAGCTGGCGACGCTGCTGCGCAAACGTGCCGGTGGTGAGGTGGCATTGCTGGTCTATGCAGGCGAGAGTTTCACGGTTGCGCCATTGACCGAGGACAGCGCCAACGTGGCCTTGTTTCTGGATGCGCTGTCGCCGTCGGTCATGCCGGTCGATGGCAAGCGTGCAGACCGGGCGATCGATGCGGCCGTGCAGCTGTTGCAGCAGGCCGGCTTCAAGCAAGGCGAGATCCTGCTTGTCAGCGATGGCGCAGATCGCTCCGCCGAAAGTTCGGCACGGGTGGCACGTTCGCGCGGTTTCAGTGTCTTCGCGCTTGGCGTGGGCGGCGAGCGCGGTGCGGCGTATCGCATGGCCAGCGGTGAAATTGCGCAGGCCAGGCTCGACGAAGGCAGTCTGCGCACCCTGGCCGCGCAGGGCGGCGGGCGGTATGCGCGCATTGCGCCGGACGATGCGGATCTGCGGGCGTTGGGCGTGCTCGATCCATCGCAACAGCCGTTGGCCGATGAAACCGCCGAGTCCGATGGCGGCAAGAGCTGGCTCGACGAAGGCTATTGGCTGGTGCTGCCGGTGATGCTGCTGTCCCTGCTGGCGTTTCGCCGCCGCGCGGTGGTGGCGGTGCTGGCGACGGCATGCGTGCTACCGCTGGCGCAGCCCGCGAACGCGGCCGATGGCACCTTGTGGCAGCGTGCCGATCAGGTGCAACAACAGCGCCTGGACGCCGGCGTGCAGGCATATCGCAAGGGCGATTTCGCGGCGGCACAGAAGGCGTTCGAAGCGGTGCCAACCGATGAGGGGCTGTACAACCTCGGCAATGCGCTGGCGCGACAAGGCCAGTACGACGCCGCGATCGCGGCCTACGACCGTGCGCTCAAGCAACACCCGAATCAGCAGGATGCCATCGCCAATCGCGCCGCGGTCGATGCGGCGCGCAAGCGTCAGCAGCAGAACAACAAGGATGGCAAGGGCCAGGACGGCAAAGGCCAGTCCAAGGACCAGAAGCCATCCGGTCAGGATGGCAAGGGGCAACAGCAGGCCGGCCAGAATCAGCAGGCCAAGCCATCCGGCCAGGATGGGCAGAACCAGCAGGGCAGCGACAACCAGCCCTCTGATGCGCAGCCGCCACAGGACGGCAAGTCGCAAGATGCGCAGTCCAAGAACGGGCAGGGCGAGCAACGCAAGCAGGACACCCCGCCCCAATCTGCAGATGCTAAGGCGCAGCAGCAGGCCGATGAGGCACAGCGTCGCAAGATGCAGCAGGCCATGGCGCAGGCGGGTGACAAGCAGGCGGATGCCAGCGGCAAGGAGGCCACCGTCGCCGGCGAGACGCCGGAACAGCGCGAGCAACGTCAGGCGGTGGACGCATGGCTGCGGCGGGTTCCGGACGATCCGGGCAGCCTGCTGCGTACCAAATTCAGGCTGGAATACGAACGCAGGCAACGGGACGGACGATGATCGGCAGACAGCACTTGCGTCGCGCGGCAATCGGCATGCTGGCCAGCGTGGCACTGTTGGCGTGCGCGCCGGTGGGTGCGGTCACGCGCGCGTGGCTGGATCGCGACAGCGTCAATGCCGGCGATGTGGCGATGTTGAATATCGAAACCGACCAACGCGGCGTCGACCCTGATTACACGCCACTGCGCACCGACTTCTTGCTGGGCGCCAAGAGCGCCAATCAGCAGATGCAGGTGGCCAATGGTTCGGTGACGGTGCGTGCCTTGTTCGGTGTGGTGCTGACGCCGCGCAAGAGTGGCGAACTGATCGTGCCGGCGATACGCGTGGGCAATGAACGCACCGAACCGCTGCGCCTGCAGGTGGTTGGGGCGGCGAACGATCCCGCAAGTAGCTCCGGCAACGCTGCCGGCGCGCCGAGTGCAGCGCAGGGCAATGAAGAAGCCTTCGTCCAAACCCAGGTGGACGACCCGCAACCCTACGTGCAGCAAAGCGTGGGCGTGGTGGTGCGGTTGTACTTCGCCACCCAGTTGGCATCGGGCGAGTTGGATCTTGAGGCCCCCGATGGGGCATCGATGCAGCGCGTCGGCGACGACGTCAGCTCGGTCAAGGTCGTCAACGGACGCCACTACAACGTGGTGGAGCGGCGCTACCTGCTGGTGCCCGAGCGCAGCGGTCGCCTGCTGCTGCCGCCGGCACGTTTCAACGGGCGTTCGGTAGGTGGGTTTTTCGACGACTACTTCGGGCGCGGCAACGGTGAGCTGAGTGCGCGCAGTGCGAGCATTCCGTTGCAGGTGCGCGCGCAACCGGCCAATGCGCCGCAGCCGTGGTTGCCGTTGCGCAGCCTGCAGTTGCGCTACACGACCACGCCACAGCGGGCGAGAGCCGGTGAGGCGGCCCAATTCGTGGTGGAAGCCAGTGCGCGCGGCGCGACCCAGGCGCAGTTCCCCGAATTACCGACGCCCAGCGTGCCCGACGCGCAGGTGTTTGCCGAGCCACCGCAATTCGAGGAGCGCTTCGTGGACGGCTCGCCGCAACTGCGACTGACCCGGCGCTATTCGATCGTGCCCAACCGCGCCGGTCCGTTGGTGGTGCCCGGGCTGCAGATGGCGTGGTGGGATGTGGGGGCAGGGGCAGCCAAGACGGCGTCACTGCCCGATCTGACGCTCGATGTCGCGGCAGGTAGCGGCGCGTTTGCGACGCCTGCGCCAGCGCCCACGCCGAATCCGACACCCGATCAATCGGCGCCGACACCGGATCGCACTCTCACCCTGCAAGCACCATCGCCCGCGCAACCGCCGTGGGGGTGGATCGCGGCGGCGATCGGGTTTGCGTTTTTGTGGATCGCCACGCTGGTGTGGGCGTTGGTGCGTCGGCGCGGTGCTCCGCGCGGTGCGCCAGGCGGCACTGGTGGTGACGGCAACAATGGAACAGCTGAGGCTAGGCGCGCCACTCACGGCGTGGCCGAGTTGCGCCGCGCGCTCGACACCGGCGGCATGGACGATGTGGCGGCGGTGCTCTGCGGCATGGCCGGCGTGGCCGATATCGACGCAGTGGTGGCGGCGTTGGCAGACCCGGCGCAGCAGGCAGCCGTGGCGCGCATGCAGCGCGCGCGCTGGGGCGGCGATGGCGATGTGACCGGCGCGCGCGCCGCCTTGCGCGAGGCGTTCGCCAAGGGTCCGCGGTGGCACCAGGCAAGCGCAGCCGAACCGGAGGTGCTGGCGCCGTTGTATCCGCCTGCGCCTTGATCGACGGCGTTGCATCGGGGGCGGCTTGAACCACTGAGATACCGGCTGCGCAGTTTCCGCGCGGTGCAGTTGGTGTAACGAATGGTCTGCAACAACGGTACTTCGATTCCTGGGGGGGAATCTGCGCTCACGTAACAGTGGCTCGTTAGATTTCGTTGGCCGCTATCACTCGCTTTGAGCGGCGACGCTGCCTTGCAGCGCTGATAACGCATTGATGTTGGATGCGTGTGATCTGCCAACGGTGCGGAAGAGAGCGAAGAGCGTTGGCGCTGCGGCGTTGCTGCAGGGCCCTTGCCCGCCCACCCTCGCAGGACACGCTGCAAGTACGTCCTTGTAAGCTCCGACGCTAGGCCTTTTACTGAGTTGGCGAACAGCGTGCTGGTGCGGTGTCCTCGCCGCGTGCGGGCTCGTTGGCGATATGGATGCCGCCAACGAGCCCCTAGGGAAGGTCTGATCAACTCACCGCAGATGCGCGACACTATCGCCTTATGTAGAGGATTCATCCAAGAA